>FLTS01000001.1:0-314687 GCA_900078405.1 uncultured Stenotrophomonas sp.
AACCCGGTGGCAATGGACGAAGGCCTGCGCTTCGCGATCCGCGAAGGCGGCCGCACCGTCGGCGCCGGCGTGGTCTCCAAGATCACCAAGTAAGCAGTCGCCAGTCCCTGTCTTGCAGGGGCGAAGTGCAGGGAAGGGCGGTCCTCGGGCCGCCCTTCCGCATGTCGGGACTCCCGCGGGATGGCCGGCAGCTGAAGTATCCGTTTTTCTCGAGGGGCAGGGCTTGCAATGGTCCGAAAATCCTGACAGAATGCGCGACCACTGTGGAATGCGTGCATCGCACCTGTTCCGCAACCAGCGAAATGAGGGGCAGGAAGCGCCTCGTATTCGCCAGACTAAGGACAGGTCGCGTGGATCCTCCGGTGGTTGACGGAGGGGTTTCTGCGCGTTTGTTTGTGTCTGGGGCGGGCCGGGAAACCGGGCCGCCTTAGTGTTTTGAAGGGATTCGCGCGGCAGGGGATACCCGCTGCCGCATTCATGGGGTCCGGTACACAAGAGGCCGGGCCCGTCGCTCTTTAGACCTACAGGAACACCGTCATGGCGGACCAAAAGATCCGGATTCGGCTGAAGGCTTTCGATCATCGTCTGATCGACCGCTCGGCCAGCGAGATCGTCGAGACGGCAAAGCGGACCGGCGCACAAGTGTGCGGCCCGATCCCGTTGCCGACCAAGATCGAGCGCTACACCATTCTCGTCTCCCCGCACGTCGACAAGGACGCGCGCGACCAGTACGAGACCCGCACGCACAAGCGCGTGCTCGACATCATTGACCCCAACGACAAGACCGTGGACGCGCTGATGAAGCTCGAACTGGCCGCTGGCGTCGATGTGCAGATCAAGCTGACCTGAGGACTGCGACCATGACGAAGAAATATTCGTTGGGCTTCGTGGGCCGCAAGGCCGGCATGAGCCGTGTTTTCACCGAAGATGGCCGTTCCATCCCGGTGACCCTGATCGAAGCCACCCCGAACCGCATCGCGCAGGTCAAGACCGTCGAAACCGACGGCTACAGCGCCGTGCAGGTGACCGTCGGCGCCCGTCGTGCCGCCCTGGTGAACAAGCCGGAAGCCGGCCACTTCGCCAAGGCCAAGGTCGAGGCCGGTCGCGGCCTGTGGGAGTTCCGCGTCGAGGACGCCAAGGTCGGCGACTTCGCCGTCGGTGGCGAAATCAAGGCTGACATCTTCGAGGTCGGCCAGAAGGTCGACGTCCAGGGCGTCACCAAGGGCAAGGGCTTCCAGGGCACCATCAAGCGCCACAACTTCCGCATGGGTGACGCTACCCACGGTAACTCGCTGTCGCATCGCGCGCCGGGTTCGCTGGGCCAGCGCCAGACCCCGGGTCGTGTGTTCCCGGGCAAGAAGATGTCCGGCCACATGGGCGACGTGCAGCAGAGCACGCAGAACCTGGAAGTGGTGAAGGTCGACGTCGAGCGCGGTCTGATCGCCATTCGCGGTGCTGTTCCCGGCGCAGCCGGCGGCGACGTGATCGTGCGTCCGGCGAGCAAGGCATAAGGAGAGATGACGATGGAACTCGTTATCACGGGTAGCAACAACAAGGTGTCGGTCTCCGAAGCCGTGTTCGGCCGCGAATTCAGCGAGGATCTGGTCCACCAGGTCGTCGTTGCCTATCGCAACGCCGCTCGCGCCGGTACCAAGGCACAGAAGACGCGTTCGGAAGTCGCCGGCACCACCAAGAAGTCGAAGAAGCAGAAGGGTGGTGGCGCTCGCCACGGCGCCCTGACCGCTCCGATCTTCGTCGGCGGTGGCGTGACCTTCGCGGCCAAGCCGCGCAGCTTCGAGCAGAAGGTCAACCGCAAGCAGTACCGTGCGGCCATCTGCGCGATCCTGTCCGAGCTGAACCGCCAGGGCCGCATCAAGGTCGTCGAGTCGTTCGACGTCGAGGCGGTCAAGACCAAGGCGCTGATCGAGAAGCTGGCTGGTCTGGAAGTGGGCAAGCGCCCGCTGATCGTGACCGAGGACGCTTCCGAGTCGCTGTACCTGTCGGCCCGCAACCTGCCCTACGTGCAGGTGCGTGACGTGCAGGGCATGGACCCGGTCGCCCTGGTCGGTGCCGACACGGTCGTCATCACCGCTGACGCGGTCAAGAAGGTCGAGGAGTGGCTGGCATGAGCAGCAACGAAAAAATCTTCAGCGTGCTGCGCGCTCCGCGAGTCTCCGAGAAGACCGCGCGCCTGCAGGAACTCTCCAACCAGTACGTCTTCGAAGTCTCGAACGAAGCCACCAAGGCCGATGTGAAGGCCGCGGTCGAGCAGCTGTTCGACGTCAAGGTCGAGGCCGTCAACGTGGTCAACGTCAAGGGCAAGAGCAAGTCCTTCCGTAACCGCGCTGGCCGTCGCGGCGACTGGCGCAAGGCGTACGTGCGTCTGGCCGATGGCCAGTCCATCGATGTAACGGCCAAGGCCTGAGGTACATCCCATGCCATTGATGAAATTCAAGCCCACCTCCGCAGGCCGTCGTTCGGCCGTGCGCGTGGTCACGCCCGATCTGCACAAGGGCGCACCGCACGCAGCGTTGCTGGAGCCGCAGAGCAAGTCCGGTGGCCGCAACCACCACGGTCGCATCACCACCCGTCACGTGGGTGGTGGTCACAAGCAGCACTACCGCGTCGTTGATTTCCGTCGCAACAAAGACGGCATCCCGGCCAAGGTGGAACGCCTCGAGTACGACCCCAACCATACGGCGCACATCGCCCTGCTGTGCTACGTCGACGGTGAGCGCCGCTACATCATCGCCCCCAAGGGCCTGAAGGCGGGTGACCAGGTCATCTCGGGGGCTCACGCCCCGATCAAGACCGGCAACACCCTGCCGCTGCGCAACATCCCGGTCGGTACCACCATCCACGGCATCGAGCTGAAGCCGGGCAAGGGTGCCCAGATCGCCCGCGCCGCCGGTGCTTCGGTGCAGCTGGTCGCCCGCGAGGGCATCTACGCCACCCTGCGCCTGCGCTCGGGTGAAATGCGCAAGGTGCCGGTCGAGTGCCGCGCCACCGTCGGTGAAGTCGGCAACGACGAGCACAACCTGGAGAAGCTGGGCAAGGCCGGCGCCAAGCGTTGGCGCGGTGTCCGCCCGACCGTTCGCGGTGCTGCCATGAACCCGGTGGATCACCCGCACGGCGGTGGTGAGGCCAAGGCCGGCCAGGGTAATCCGCATCCGGTCACCCCGTGGGGTGTGCCGACCAAGGGTTACAAGACGCGCCATAACAAGCGCACTCAGCAGTTCATCGTCCGCGATCGTAGGGGCTAATCGACCATGGCACGTTCACTCAAGAAGGGCCCGTTCGTCGATCACCACCTCGTCAAGAAGGTGGAGGCCGCCGCGGGCAGCAAAAGGCCGATCAAGACCTGGTCGCGCCGTTCGATGATCCTGCCTGAAATGGTAGGTATCACCATTGCCGTGCACAACGGCAAGAACCACATCCCGGTTCTCGTCAACGAGAACATGGTTGGCCACAAGCTCGGCGAATTCGCCATCACCCGGACCTTCAAGGGTCACGGTGCTGACAAGAAGTCGGGCAAGTAAGGAGAGATGACGATGGAAGCGAAAGCAATCCTGCGCACCGCGCGCATCTCCTCGCAGAAGGCCCGTCTGGTCGCCGACCAGGTGCGCGGTCTTCCGGCCGAGCGTGCGGTCAACCTGCTGAAGTTCTCGGACAAGAAGGCCGCCGCCCTGATCAAGAAGGTGGTGGAGTCGGCGATCGCCAATGCCGAGAACAACCAGGGCGCCGACGTCGACGAGTTGAAGGTCAAGACCATCATGGTTGACGAAGGTCCGACGCTGAAGCGCTTCATGGCCCGCGCCAAGGGCCGCGGCACGCGCATTCTCAAGCGCACCAGCCACATCACCGTGGTCGTGGGCGAGGGCAAATAACGATGGGTCACAAAGTACATCCGATTGGTATCCGTCTCGGTGTTTCCAAGGACTGGAACTCCAAGTGGTACGCCAACAAGAGCGAGTTCGCCGGCTACCTGGCGGCCGACCTCAAGGTCCGCGAGATGCTTCGCAAGAAGCTGGCTCAGGCGGGTATCTCCAAGATCCTGATCGAGCGTCCGGCCAAGACCGCGCGCGTGACGATCCACACCGCCCGCCCGGGCGTGGTGATCGGCAAGCGCGGCGAAGACATCGAAAGCCTGAAGGCCGACCTGCAGCGCCTGATGGGCGTGCCCGTGCACGTCAACATCGAGGAAATCCGCAAGCCGGAAACCGACGCTCAACTGATTGCCGATTCGATCTCCCAGCAGCTCGAAAAGCGCATCATGTTCCGCCGCGCGATGAAGCGCTCGGTCGGCAACGCGATGCGCCTGGGTGCCCTGGGCATCAAGGTCAACGTGGCCGGCCGCTTGAACGGCGCTGAAATCGCCCGTTCGGAGTGGTACCGCGAGGGCCGCGTGCCGCTGCACACCCTGCGTGCGGACATCGACTACGGTTTCGCTGAGGCCAGCACCACCTACGGCATCATCGGCATCAAGGTCTGGATCTACAAGGGCGAGATCTTCGATTTCTCCCAGGTTGGCCAGGAAAAGCAGGACGACAGCCCGCGCAACGATCGCAGCGATCGTGGCGACCGTGGTGACCGTCCGTCGCGCCCGGCTCGTGAAGCGAGGTAACGGCAATGTTGCAACCCAAGCGAACCAAGTACCGCAAGATGTTCAAGGGCCGCAACGACGGCCTGAGCTGGAACGCCAATGCCGTCAGCTTCGGTGAGTACGGCCTGAAGGCAACCGCCCACGGCCAGCTGACCGCGCGCCAGATCGAAGCGGCTCGCCGCTCGATCAGCCGCTACGTCAAGCGCGGTGGCAAGATGTGGATCCGTGTGTTCCCCGACAAGCCCATCACCAAGAAGCCCATCGAAGTGCGTATGGGTGCCGGTAAGGGCGGCGTGGAATACTGGGTCGCGCAGATCCAGCCCGGCCGCATGATCTATGAAATCGAGGGTGTCTCCGAGGAAGTGGCACGCGAGGCGTTCCGCCTGGCCTCCGCCAAGCTCTCGGTCACCACCACTTTCGTGACCCGGACGGTGCGCTGATGGACATCAAACAACTCCGCGAGAAGTCGGCTGACGAACTCAAGGCCCACCTGGGCGACCTGCGCAAGGAGCAGTTCTCGCTCCGCATGCAGGCCGCCACCGGGCAGCTGCCGAAGACCCATGAAACCCGCCGGGTGCGCCGCGAGATCGCTCGCGTCAAGTACCTGATCGGCAGCACGAAGTAAGGATGGCTGCGATGAGCGAAAATACCGAAAAGACGCTGCGTACGGTCGTTGGCCGTGTCGTCAGCAACAAGATGGACAAGACGGTCACCGTGTTGGTGGAGCGCCAGGTCAAGCACGCCCTGTACGGCAAGTACATCAAGCGCTCGACCAAGCTGCACGCACACGACGCCGACAACGCCTGCAACGAAGGCGACGTCGTGCGCGTGACCGAGATTGCTCCGATGTCCAAGACCAAGAACTGGCGGGTGGTGGAAGTCGTCACCCGTGCGGCCGAATAAGGAGATCTGAATCATGATCCAGATGCAGAGCTACCTTGACGCCGCGGACAACTCCGGTGCCAAGGAACTGATGTGCATCAAGGTGCTGGGTGGTTCCAAGCGCCGTTACGCGCACATCGGTGACATCATCAAGGTCACCGTGAAGGACGCGATCCCGCGCGGCAAGGTCAAGAAGGGTGAGGTGTATGACGCCGTCGTGGTGCGTACCCGCAAGGGTGTGCGTCGCGCCGACGGTTCGCTGATCCGTTTCGACGGCAACGCCGCGGTCCTGCTCAACAACAAGCAAGAGCCGATCGGCACTCGTATCTTCGGGCCGGTGACCCGTGAGCTTCGTTCCGAGAAGTTCATGAAGATCGTCTCGCTCGCTCCCGAAGTGCTGTGAGCGACTAGGAGATAATCATGGCTAACCGTATCAAGAAGGGCGACCAGGTCGTCGTCAACACCGGCAAGGACAAGGGCAAGCAGGGCGAAGTCGTCCGCGTCGACGGCGACCGTGTGGTCGTTGCCAACGTGAACATCGTCAAGCGCCACACCAAGCCGAACCCGCAGGCGGGTGTCGCCGGCGGCGTGGTCGAGCGTGAAGCTTCGATCCATATCTCCAACGTCAATGTCCTGAACCCGGCTTCGGGCAAGGGCGAGCGCGTTGGCTTCAAGGTGCTGGAGGATGGACGCAAACTGCGTGTGTTCCGCTCCAGCGGTGAGGCGATTGACGCCTGAGGAATGAGCTGATGACTTCCCGTCTCGAAAAAATCTACAAGGAAGAAGTGGTGCCGGCGCTGATGAAGCAGTTCGGCTACACCAATCCGATGGAAGTGCCGAAGCTGGTCAAGGTCACCTTGAACATGGGCGTCGGCGAAGCCGCGACCAACAAGAAGGTGCTCGAAAACGCCGTCGCCGACATGGCAAAGATCACCGGCCAGAAGCCGGTGGTCACCAAGTCGCGCGTTTCGGTGGCTTCGTTCAAGATCCGCGATGGCTGGCCGATTGGTTGCAAGGTCACCCTGCGCCGCAACACCATGTTCGAATTCCTCGATCGCCTGATCAACATCTCGCTGCCGCGCGTGCGTGACTTCCGCGGCGTGTCGGGTCGTTCGTTCGACGGTCGCGGCAACTTCAACATGGGTGTGAAGGAGCAGATCATCTTCCCGGAAATCGACTTCGACGCCGTCGATGCGATCCGCGGCATGGATATCGCCATCACCACCACCGCCAAGACCGATGCGGAAGCGAAGGCGCTGCTGGCAGCGTTCAAGTTCCCGTTCCGTAACTGACCCGTCGAGGAAACCGAAATGGCAAAGACCTCCATGGTCAACCGCGACATCAAGCGGGCGAAGCTGGCCAAGAAGTACGCCGACAAGCGTGCGGCTCTGAAGAAGATCGTGTCTTCGCAGGACGCGAGCTACGAGGAGAAGATCGAGGCCGCGACCAAGCTGTCCAAGCTGCCGCGCGACTCCTCGCCGAGCCGCCAGCGCAATCGCTGCGAACTGTCGGGCCGCCCGCGTGGCGTGTACCGCAAGTTCGGCCTGGGCCGCAACAAGCTGCGCGAAGCCACCATGCGCGGCGACGTGCCGGGCCTGCGCAAGGCCAGCTGGTAAGGCCTTTCGTGGCAGGCCTTTAGGGGCCTGCCGCGGAACGCCGCAGGGGCAACCTTGCGGCAATACAGGGAGTCCGACGCAAGTCGGACTTTTTGTCGTATACTCCCGCGTCTTGCCTGCCCGAAAGGGTGGGTGATGCAGGCAAAGGGCCCCGGCCCCTCCCGGGAAAACACGAGATTTTCGCGAAAGCGGATATCGGTGCACTCAAAGGTATTTACATGAGCATGACTGATCCCATCGCCGACCTGCTGGTCCGCATCAAGAATGCGGCCGCGGTTGGCAAGCCGACGGTGAAGGCGCCGTCCTCCAAGATCAAGGTTGCGATCGCCCAGGTCCTGAAGGACGAGGGCTACATCGCCGACCTGCGCGTGAACAAGCTGGAAAACAACAAGGCCGAGCTGGAAATCGTCCTGAAGTATTTCGAGGGCAAGCCGGTCATCGCGACCCTGAAGCGCTTCTCGCGTTCGGGCCTGCGCCAGTACCGCGGCAAGAGTGAGCTGCCGAAGGTCCTCAACGGCCTGGGCATCGCCATCATTTCCACCTCCAAAGGCATCATGACCGATGCGCAGGCGCGCCAGCAGGGCGTCGGCGGTGAAGTCCTGTGCTTCGTGGCCTAAGCGAGAAGGAGTAGAACATGTCCCGCGTAGCCAAGAAGCCGATCAACCTGCCCAAGGGCGTTGAACTGAACATCCAGCCGGAATCCGTCAGCGTGAAGGGCCCCAAGGGCACCCTGTCGCTGAACAAGGCCGCCGGCGTTGAAATCACCCTCGACAACGGCGTTGCCACGCTGAACCCGAAGGACATCTCCTTCGATGCGTTGACCGGCACCGTCCGCGCGATCCTGGCCAACATGGTCAAGGGCGTGTCCGAAGGCTTCGAGAAGAAGCTGGAGTTGGTGGGCGTGGGTTACCGCGCCGCCATGCAGGGCAAGGACCTGAACCTGTCGCTGGGTTTCTCGCACCCCGTCGTGTTCGTGGCGCCGGAAGGCATCACCCTGTCGACCCCGACGCAGACGGAAATCGTCGTGCAGGGCGCCGACAAGCAGGTGGTCGGCGAAGTTGCCGCCAAGATCCGCGGTTACCGTCCGCCGGAGCCCTACAAGGGCAAGGGTGTGAAGTACGCCGGTGAGAACATCATTCGCAAGGAAGCCAAGAAGGCCTAACGCGAATCCTTTGCAAGAGCCCGCACATCCATGTGCGGACTTTTCAGGAAAAGCCCAGCTTTCAGCTTTCGAGGATAAAGAACATGAACAAGAACATCGCTCGCCTGCGCCGCGCCAAGTCGACCCGTTCGCACATCCGTACCTTGGGCGTGCCGCGCCTGTCGGTGCTGCGTACCGGCCAGCACCTGTACGCGCAGGTCTTCACCGCCGACGGTTCCAAGGTGCTGGCTTCGGCCAACACCGCCCAGGCCGACGTCAAGGAAGGCCTGAAGAACGGCAAGAACTGCGACGCCGCGACCAAGGTCGGCAAGATCATTGCCGAGCGCGCCAAGGCTGCCGGTATCGAGAAGGTCGCCTTCGACCGCTCGGGCTACCGCTACCACGGCCGCATCAAGGCGCTGGCCGACGCTGCCCGCGAAGGCGGCCTGCAGTTCTAAGCAACATGGGCAGGGGGCTTCGCGCTCCTTGCCAGCCTGCCGGCACGGGTGGTGCCGGGCGCCGGCGGTTCTTCTGCAACCGCCGGCGATCCAGCGTTCTATTCCACAACCATAAGCGGCCCCGAGCCGTACATACCCAATCAATCAAGGAATCAACATGGCAGAAGAACGTCAGTCGCGGGGTCGCGATCGCGACCGCAACCGCGAAGAGAAAGTCGACGATGGCATGATCGAGAAGCTGGTCGCCGTCAACCGCGTCAGCAAGGCGGTCAAGGGTGGTCGCACCATGAGCTTCGCCGCGCTGACCGTGGTGGGCGACGGCGACGGCCGTATCGGCATGGGCAAGGGCAAGGCGCGCGAAGTGCCGGTCGCCATCCAGAAGTCGATGGAGCAGGCGCGCAAGAACCTGGTCAACGTCGACCTGCACAACGGTACCTTGTGGCACACCGTCAAGGACGGCCACGGCGCGGCCCGCGTGTTCATGCAGCCGGCCTCGGAAGGTACCGGTGTGATCGCCGGCGGCGCCATGCGTGCCGTTCTGGAAGCGGTGGGCGTGAAGGACGTGCTGGCCAAGGCCACCGGTTCGCGCAATCCGATCAATCTGGTGCGTGCCACCGTCAAGGGCCTGGCTGGCATGCAGTCGCCGGCTCGCATCGCGGCCAAGCGCGGCAAGAAGGTGGAGGAACTCAACCATGGCTAATGAGTCCAACAAGACCGTCAAGGTGCGCCTGGTGCGCGGCCTGCGTGGAACCCAGTCGCGTCACCGTCTGTCGGTGCGTGCGCTGGGCCTGAACAAGCTCAACGATGTGCGTGAACTGAAGGACAGCCCGCAGGTGCGCGGCCTGATCAACCAGGTTCAGTACCTCGTCCAGGTTGAGGAGTAATCGACCATGACTCTGCGTCTCAATGAACTGAGCCCGGCACCGGGCGCCCGCACCGAGCGTACCCGCGTCGGTCGCGGCATCGGCTCGGGCCTGGGCAAGACCGCCGGCCGCGGCCACAAGGGTTCGTTCGCCCGCAAGGGTGGCGGCAAGATCAAGGCCGGCTTCGAAGGCGGCCAGACCCCGATGCAGCGCCGCCTGCCGAAGATCGGCTTCCATTCCAAAATGGCCAAGGACACCGCCGAAGTGCTGTCCTACCATCTGGATCGTCTGGAAGCCGGCGAGATCGACTTCGCTGCGCTGCGCGCCGCGAAGCTGGTTCCGTCCGCCGCCAAGAAGGCCAAGATCGTCCTCAAGGGCGAGCTGACCAAGGCGTTCACCCTGAAGGGTGTGGCGGCCACCGCCGGCGCCAAGGCCGCGATCGAAGCTGCCGGCGGCAGCGTGCAGGAGTAACTGGAACATGGCGCAAGCTGGCATCGGAAACCTCGCGGGCGGAATGGGCAAGTTCACTGAACTTCGCCAGCGTCTTCTGTTCGTCGTCGGGGCATTGCTCGTCTATCGGATCGGCTGCTACGTGCCGGTGCCGGGCGTCAATCCCGATGCCATGCTTTCGCTGATGAAGGCGCAGGGCGGCGGTATCGTGGACATGTTCAACATGTTCTCGGGCGGCGCCCTGCACCGTTTCAGCATCTTCGCGTTGAACGTGATGCCATATATCTCGGCATCGATTGTGATGCAGCTGGCCGTGCACGTGTTCCCGGCATTGAAGGCGATGCAGAAGGAAGGCGAGTCCGGCCGCCGCAAGGTCACCCAGTATTCGCGCATCGGCGCGGTATTGCTGGCCGTGGTGCAGGGCGGCAGTATCGCGCTGGCGCTGCAGAACCAGGTGTCGCCGGGTGGCGCCCCGGTTGTCTACGCGCCGGGCATCGGCTTCGTGCTGACCGCCGTGGTCGCACTGACCGCCGGCACCATGTTCCTGATGTGGCTGGGCGAGCAGGTCACCGAGCGTGGCATCGGCAATGGCGTGTCGCTGATCATCTTCGCCGGCATCGTCGCCGGCCTGCCGGCGGCGGTCATCCAGACGCTGGAGGCTTACAGCAACGGCAACATGAGCTTCATCTCGCTGCTGCTGATCCTGATCGTGGTGCTGGGCTTCACCTGGTTCGTGGTGTTCGTCGAGAGCGGGCAACGCCGCATCACGGTGAACTACGCGCGCCGCCAGGGCGGCCGCAACGCCTACATGAACCAGGCTTCGTTCCTGCCGTTGAAGCTCAACATGTCGGGCGTGATTCCGGCGATCTTCGCATCCAGCATCCTCGCCTTCCCGGCGACGCTGGCGCAGTGGTCGGGTCAGGCCACCTCGGCGACCTGGTTGCAGAAGGTGTCCAATGCGTTGGGCCCGGGTGAGCCGCTGCACATGATCGTGTTCGCCGCGCTGATCATCGGTTTCTCGTTCTTCTATACCGCGCTGGTGTTCAACTCGCAGGAAACCGCCGACAACCTGAAGAAGTCGGGTGCGTTGATCCCCGGTATCCGCCCGGGCAAGGCGACGGCCGACTACGTCGACGCCGTGCTGACCCGCCTGACCGCGGCCGGCGCGCTGTATGTGGTGATCGTCTGCCTGCTGCCCGAGATCATGCGCACCGAGCTCAATGCCTCGTTCTACTTCGGCGGCACCTCGCTGCTGATCGTGGTGGTGGTGGTGATGGACTTCATCGCACAGGTCCAGTCGCACCTGATGTCGCACCAGTACGAGAGCCTGCTGAAGAAGGCGAACCTGAAGGGCGGCAACCGCGGCGGTTTTGCGCGGGGCTGATTCCCGGTTATACTTTCGCGCTTCATGGCGTGAAGCCCGCCGTACCGGTTCCCGGGGCGGGTTTCCAAAAACGGAAGGGCGGCCCCCGCAGCGGTCTCGGGTGGGGGTGCGATGTGGTAGTTCCGCGCGGGAGTAGCGCGGGCGGCGTGGGGGAAGATTCCTTCGCCAGGCACATCCGGCGCCGGAGCATGGGCACACTCCCCATGCCGGGTTCATGGAACTTCATGTTCCACGGACTTACAGATGAACCGAGGCCTTGCTAGAATCACCAGTCCACTTTTTTGATCCATCCTGCCGGAACGGCGCGCCATGCGGTGCGCATTCGGCCATCACTCAGCTGGAGAACCGCGTCATGGCGCGTATTGCAGGCGTCAACCTGCCAGCCCAGAAGCATGTCTGGGTCGGGTTGCAAAGCATTTACGGCATCGGCCGTACCCGTTCGAAGAAGGTCTGCGAAGACGCAGGCGTGGCTTCGACCACCAAGATCCGCGATCTGTCGGAGCCGGAAATCGACCGTCTGCGTGCCGAGATCGGCAAGTACATCGTCGAAGGCGACCTGCGTCGCGAAGTCGGCATCGCCATCAAGCGCCTGATGGACCTGGGTTGCTACCGCGGCCTGCGCCACCGTCGCGGCCTGCCGCTGCGTGGCCAGCGCACCAAGACCAATGCACGTACCCGCAAGGGCCCGCGCAAGGCTCTGAAGAAGTAAGGGACCCTAGAAAATGGCCAAGCCCGCTGCTACCAAGACCAAGAAGAAGATCAAGCGCGTCATCACCGACGGCGTCGCCCACGTCCACGCTTCTTTCAACAACACCATCGTGACCATCACCGACCGCCAGGGCAATGCCCTGTCGTGGGCGACTTCGGGTGGCGCGGGCTTCAAAGGCTCGCGCAAGTCGACGCCGTTCGCCGCGCAGGTTGCCGCCGAGAAGGCCGGCAAGGCCGCGCTGGATTACGGCGTGAAGTCGCTGGAAGTCCGCATCAAGGGCCCGGGTCCGGGCCGTGAGTCGGCCGTGCGTTCGCTGAACAACGTCGGCTACAAGATCACCAACATCATCGACGTGACGCCAATCCCGCACAACGGGTGCCGTCCGCCGAAGAAGCGTCGCGTCTAAAGGAGCGATAAGAAATGGCTCGTTATATCGGTCCTACCTGCAAGCTCGCCCGTCGCGAAGGCGCCGACCTGTCGCTGAAGTCGCCGGCCCGTGCGCTGGACTCCAAGTGCAAGCTGGAGCAGAAGCCCGGCCAGCACGGCGCCACCGCCCGCAAGGGCAAGCTGTCCGACTATGCCACCCAGCTGCGCGAGAAGCAGAAGGTCAAGCGCATCTACGGTCTGCTGGAGCGCCAGTTCCGCAACTACTACAAGAAGGCCTCGACCAAGAAGGGCAACACCGGCGAGAACCTGTTGCAGTTGCTGGAAACCCGCCTGGACAACGTCGTCTACCGCATGGGTTTCGCCGTGACCCGCCCGGCCGCGCGCCAGTTGGTCTCGCACCGTGGCGTCACGGTCAATGGCAAGTCGGTCAACCTGGCTTCGTACCAGGTCAAGGCCGGCGATGCGATCGCCCTGTCCGAGAAGGCCCAGAAGCAGCTGCGCGTGCAGGAAGCCCTGACCGTGGCCGAGCAGCACGATCTCAGCCCGTCGTGGGTCGAAGTCGATTCGAAGAAGTTCAGCGGCATCTTCAAGGCCGTGCCGGATCGCGCCGACCTGCCGGCGGACATCAATGAAGCGCTGATCGTCGAGCTGTACTCGAAGTAATTCACATCGGAGAACTCCCGGCGACGGCCGGGAGTTCACTAGGAGAACCCGCCACATGACGGTTACCGCAAACCAGGTTCTGCGTCCTCGCGGCCCGCAGATCGAACGCCTTACCGACACCCGCGCCAAGGTCGTGATCGAGCCCTTGGAGCGGGGTTACGGGCATACGCTGGGCAACGCCCTGCGTCGCGTGCTGCTGTCGTCCATCCCGGGCTTCGCCATCACCGAAGTCGAGATCGATGGCGTGCTGCACGAGTACACCACGCTGGAAGGCCTGCAGGAGGACGTGCTGGAAGTCCTGCTCAACCTGAAGGACGTGGCCATTCGCATGCATTCCGGCGAGAGCGCCACCGTGTCCCTGTCCAAGCAGGGCCCGGGCGTCGTTACCGCGGCCGACATCAAGGTCGACCACAACGTCGAGGTGGTCAACGGCGAGCAGGTGATCTGCCACCTGACCAAGGACACCTCGGTCAACATGCGCCTGAAGGTCGAGCGCGGCTTCGGCTACCAGCCGGCGGCCTCGCGCCGTCGTCCGGACGAAGAGTCGCGCGCCATCGGCCGCCTGGTGCTGGATGCTTCGTTCTCGCCGGTGCGCCGTGTTGCCTACGCGGTGGAAGCCGCGCGCGTCGAGCAGCGCACCGACCTGGACAAGCTGGTCATCGACATCGAGACCAACGGTACCATCGACGCCGAGGAAGCCGTGCGCACCGCCGCCGACATCCTCAGTGACCAGCTGTCGGTGTTCGGCGACTTCACCCACCGTGACCGCGGTGCGGCCAAGCCGGCCAACACCGGCGTCGACCCGGTGCTGCTGCGCCCGATCGACGACCTGGAACTGACCGTGCGTTCGGCCAACTGCCTGAAGGCCGAGAGCATCTACTACATCGGCGATCTGATCCAGAAGACCGAAGTGGAGCTGCTCAAGACCCCGAACCTGGGCAAGAAGTCGCTCACCGAGATCAAGGAAGTGCTGGCCCAGCGTGGCCTGTCGCTTGGCATGAAGCTGGAAAACTGGCCGCCGGCCGGTGTTGCAGCCCACGGCATGCTCGGCTGACAGCCGCTTCGAAGCAGTACCGCGCAAGGCTCCACCGGCAACGGTGGAGCCTTCGCAACGGAGCCTTGAGGGCTTCGCCGCCACGACGAACCGCAGGTTCGCGGGCAGGTCGTTCAGGACGAGCGGCCAAGGACCAACCGCAGTCCGCAGACAACGCCGGGACGGCGACAGCGAAGTACAACGACCCACCATTCACTGACCAAGGAACACACCCATGCGCCACCAGAAGTCGGGCCGCAAGTTCAACCGCACCAGCGCCCACCGCGAAGCGATGTTCAAGAACATGGCCGCCTCGCTGTTCAAGCACGAACTGATCAAGACCACCCTGCCCAAGGCCAAGGAACTGCGCCGCGTCGCCGAGCCGCTTATCACCCTGGCCAAGGTCGACTCGGTTGCCAACCGTCGCCTGGCCTTCGCCCGCCTGCGCGACAAGGAAGCCGTCGGCAACCTGTTCACCATTCTCGGCCCGCGCTATGCCACCCGTCCGGGCGGTTACCTGCGCCTGCTGAAGTGCGGCTTCCGCGCCGGTGACAACGCGCCGATGGCCTACGTCGAGCTGGTCGATCGCCCGGCTGCCGTGGCCGAGGAAGTGGCCGAGTAATCGCGGCCTTCGTCCTTGCGACGAACCTGCCAAAAAGCCCGGCTCCGGCCGGGCTTTTTGCGTTCATGCCGGTTCGCCATGAACGCTGCCGCGTCGGCCTGATATTCTTGCAGGCTTGTCGAATCGGAATGACGCGATGAATCCCTTGCGCTGGAGTTTCCGCGCGCAGTGCCTGCTGGGTTTCCTGGTGTGTGCGGGCTTGCTGGCGTTTGCGATCTGGATGCAGCTGAAGATGGGGCTGGAGCCATGCCCGCTGTGCATCTTCCAGCGCATCGCCTTTGCCGCACTGGGCGTGCTGTTCCTGCTCGGTGCACTGCACGGGCCGGCCACGCGCGGCGGGCGTGCCGCCTATGGGCTGCTGGCGTTCATCGCCGCCGCGGTGGGCATGGGCATCGCCGGGCGCCACGTCTACGTGCAGTTGCTGCCGAAGGAACTGGGCAGCAGTTGCGGGCCGCCGCTGAGCTTCCTGAGCGAGACGATGGGGCCGTTCGAGGTGTTCCGCACCGTGCTGATCGGCACTGCCGACTGCGGCACCATCGACTGGACGTTCCTCGGCCTGAGCATGCCGATGTGGAGCTTGGTCTGGTTCGTGCTGCTCGGTGTTCTGGCGCTGTGCGCCGGCCTGCGCAAACGTAAATCGCGCCTGTTCTGATCCTCCGCTTTTCGTACTGCAACGGTATCCCCCATGAGTGCTTTCCCGTCCCCGTCTCCCGCCGCCAGCACCTGGACGCCGGAGAGTTGGCGTGGCAAGCCTGCGTTGCAGATGCCGACCTACCCGGACCTGCAGGCACTGGAGGACGTGCTGGGGCAGTTGCGGCGGTTGCCGCCATTGGTGACTTCGTGGGAGATCCTCGCGCTCAAGCGGCAGCTGGCCGAGGCGCAGGAGGGCGAGCGTTTCCTGTTGCAGGGCGGCGATTGCGCGGAGAACTTCGTTGATTGCGAGTCCGGCACGATCTCCAACCGGCTCAAGGTGCTGTTGCAGATGAGCCTGGTGCTGGTGCATGGGCTGCGCAAGCCGGTGATCCGCGTTGGCCGCTTCGCCGGCCAGTACGCCAAGCCGCGTTCGGCCGATACCGAAACCCGCGACGGGCAGACGCTGCCCAGCTACCGTGGTGACGTCATCAACGCGCCGGAATTCACCGCCGCCGCGCGCACGCCCGACCCGCAGCGGATGATCGTGGCGCATTCGCGTTCGGCGCTGACGATGAATTTCGTGCGCGCGCTGATCGATGGCGGCTTCGCCGACCTGCACCACCCCGAATACTGGAACCTGAGCTGGATGGGTTGCTCGCCGCTGGCTGCCGAGTACCAGAAGATGGTCGGCTCCATCGGCGATGCGGTGCGCTTCATGGAAACCCTGTCCGGCGCGCAGGTGCACAACCTCAACCGGGTGGATTTCTACACTTCGCACGAGGCTTTGCTGCTGCCCTACGAGCAGGCGCTGACCCGGCAGGTGCCGCGCCAGCCGGGCTGGTTCAACCTGAGCACGCATTACCCGTGGATCGGCATGCGTACGGCCGCACTGGATGGTGCGCACGTCGAATACTTCCGCGGCATCCGCAACCCGATCGCGATCAAGGTGGGGCCGTCGGTGCAGCCGGACCAACTGCTGCGCCTGATCGACGCGCTGAACCCGGACGACGAACCGGGCCGGTTGAGCTTCATCCACCGCATGGGCGCGACGCAGATTGCCGACAAGCTGCCGCCGCTGCTGGATGCGGTGAAGCGCGATGGCCGCCGCGTGCTGTGGGTGTGCGATGCGATGCACGGCAATACCGAAAGCACCAGCAACGGCTACAAGACCCGGCGTTTCGACAACATCCGCCGCGAGGTGGAGCTGGCCTTCGACCTGCATGCCGCCGCCGGCACCCGGCTGGGTGGCGTGCACCTGGAGTTGACCGGCGAGGACGTCACCGAATGCACCGGCGGTGCGCGCGAGTTGACCGAGCGCGATCTGGAGCGTGCCTATCGCTCCAGCGTCGACCCGCGCTTGAACTACGAGCAGTCGCTGGAAATCGCGATGGCGATCGTGCGCAAGCAGGGCGCGTAGGCACGCATCAGGGATCGAGGGTGCCATGCGTGGCTTTGCCGGTGAGGTTCCATGCGGGGCAAGCCCCGCATCTACGGAAGGCCAAGCGTTCCCACGGTAGTGCCGGACTTGCCCGACATGGGGCTTTCGCAGCAGAGCTTCGATGCGGGGCAACCCCCGGCTTCTACTTGCCGCTGGCGAATGTCGGCGGCTTGCGCGCGCGGGTGAGCTGTTCGTAGGCGTAGCCCAGTTCCAGCAGGCGCGGTTCGCTCCACGCGGTGCCGATGAACAGCAGCCCCAGCGGCAGACCGTCGGCGTGGCCCATCGGCACGCTCAGGCTCGGGTAGCCGGCCACGGCGGCCGCGCCGTAGCTGCCGCCCGGGTAGTCGTCGCCCTCGCCGAGAGTGGTGCGCCAGGCCACGCCGGTGGTCGGTGCGATCAGCGCGTCCAACTTGTCGGCGCGCAGCGCGGCGTCGATGCCTTCCGGGCCGGCCAGGCGCCGCGCGTTGTTGCGGGCGCTGATGTAGGCCGGGTCGCTCAGTTCGCCGGCGGCTTCGGCCTGTTCGAACAGTTCCTGGTCGAAGAACGGCATTTCCTGCGCGGCATGCTCGTGGTTGAAGGCAATCAGCCCGGCCAGGGTGGTCACCGGCGCCTGCCATTGCTGAAGGTGGCGCGGCAGGCCGGCCTTGAACTCATGCAGCAGCACGGTCAGTTCGTCCTGTTCCCATTGGCCCTTGGTCGGCAGCTCGGTCTCGATCACGATGGCGCCGGCCTCGCGCAGCGCCGCGACGGCCTGGGCAAGCACCGGCCCGATCTCGGGGCGTTCGGACAGCGGGCCGCGCAGCAGGCCGATGCGGGCGCCGCGCAGGGCGTCCACGCGCAGGCGTGCGCTGTAATCGTAGACGGCGCGACCGGGCATCGCCGCGGTGGCCGGGTCGGCTTCGTCGCGCCCGGCGATGGCGCCCAGCAGCAGCGCGGCATCGGCAACGCTGCGGGCCATCGGCCCGGCGGTGTCCTGGCTGAAGGAGATGGGGATAATGCCGTCGCGGCTGACCAGCCCGACGGTGGGCTTGAGCCCGACGATGCCGTTGACCGCTGCCGGGCAGGTGATGCTGCCGTCGGTTTCGGTACCGATGGCCACCACCGCGAAATTGGCGGCCACCGCCACCGCACTGCCCGAACTGGAGCCGCAGGGATTGCGCTCCAGCGCATACGGGTTGCGGGTCTGCCCGCCGACCGCGCTCCAGCCTGAGCTGGACCTGGTCGAACGGAAGTTGGCCCATTCGCTCAAATTGGTCTTGCCGAGGATCACCGCGCCGGCCTGGCGCAGGCGCTGCACGAGGAAGGCGTCGCGGCCGGGACGGAAGCCCTTCAACGCCAGCGAGCCGGCGGTGTTGTGCATGGGCGTGGCGGCGATGTTGTCCTTGAGCAGCACCGGCATGCCATGCAGCGGTCCGCGTACGTGGCCGGCGCGGCGCTCGGCGTCGCGCTGGGCGGCTTCGCGGCGGGCGGCGGGGTTGAGTTCGATCACCGCGCGCAGGGTGGGGCCGCTGCGGTCCAGTTCGGCGATGCGGCGCAGGTAGGCGTCGGTGAGGGTGACGCTGTCCAGTTCGCCGGCAGTCATCCGTGCCTGCAGCCCGGCGATGTCGGCTTCCTGATAGGGGAAGGGAGCTTCTTCGGCCGATTGGATGGCGGGGCGCTGGCAGGCGCAGCACAGAACCAGCACCAGCAATGGCAGCAGGAAGCGGGGGCGTATCGGGAATGGGCGCATCCGCGCAGGCTATTGCCCCGTGGCCCCCTTGGCAACGACGTCAGGCGTTGCGCGGCGGGCGGCGCTTGCCGATGTCGCGGGCCAGCACCCAGACCACCAGCACGTTGACCGCCAGCAGCAGCCACGAGGCCCAGCCGGGGTGCCGGGCGATGGCGTAGACGTCCAGCGGCAGGTACAGCGCAGCGGAGATGCAGCCCAGCCACGAGGCCCAGGCCTTGGCGCGCCACAGGCCCCAGGCTTCCACCGCGCGCAGCAGGCCGTAGGCGAGCAGCGCGATGACGCCGACGTGCACGGTATCCGGCGTGATCAGGTCCAACAGGTTGGAGAGCGAACCGTGCTCCGGGTCCGCGCCGACGCGGCGGACCAGCGTGTTGACGATGTTGCGCAACGGCGCGGGCCCGGAGATCTCCAGGCCCGCGGCGGCGATGAACGCCAGTACCGCCTTGCCTGCTTCGAGCAGGGCGATGGCGGCCAGACCCGGATGCGCGTGGCGATCCGGGTCGTAGGGCTGGCGCTGCTTCAAGGCGATCAGCCGGCGCGGGAGGCGCGCTTGCGGTCGTTCTCGGTCAGGTGCTTCTTGCGCAGGCGGATTTCCTTCGGGGTGATCTCCACCAGCTCGTCGTCGTCGATGAAGTCCAGCGCTTGCTCCAGCGAGAACTTGATCGCCGGGGTCAGCTGGATGGCATCGTCCTTGCCCGAGGCGCGCATGTTGGTCAGCGGCTTGGTCTTGATGGCGTTGACGGTCAGGTCGTTGTCCTTGGAATGGATGCCGACCAGCTGGCCTTCGTAGACGTTGTCGCCTTCGGCGGCGAACAGCTTGCCGCGTTCCTGCAGCGGCCCCAGCGAGTAGGCGGGGGTGACGCCCGGCGCGTTGGCGATCATCACGCCGTTCAGGCGCTTGGCGATGGCGCCCTGTTCCTTCGGCCCGTAGCGGTCGAACACGTGGAACAGCAGGCCGGAACCGGAGGTCAGGGTCTTGAACTCGTTCTGGAAGCCGATCAGGCCGCGCGCCGGGATCTCGAAGTCCAGGCGCACGCGGCCCTTGCCGTCCGGCTCCATGTTCTTGAGCTGGGCCTTGCGGGTGCCGAGTTTCTCCATCACGCCCCCCTGGTGCTGCTCCTCGATGTCCACCACCAGCTGCTCGATCGGCTCCATCTGCTGGCCGTCGATTTCCTTGATGATCACTTCCGGGCGCGACACGGCCAGCTCGTAGCCTTCGCGGCGCATGGTCTCGATCAACACCGACAGGTGCAGCTCGCCGCGGCCGGAAACCAGGAACTTGTCGGCGTCTTCCAGCTGCTCGACCTTCAGCGCGACGTTGTGCACGGTCTCGCGCTCCAGCCGCTCCTTGAGCTGGCGGCTGGTCAGGAACTTGCCGCCGGACAGGTCCTTGTTGCCGGCGAACGGCGAGTTGTTGACCTGGAAGGTCATCGAGATGGTCGGCTCGTCCACGGTCAGCGCCGGCAGCGCTTCGGGGTTGTCCAGCGCACACACCGTGTCGGAGATGGTCAGTTCCTGGATGCCGGAGATGGCGACGATGTCGCCGGCCTGTGCCTCCTCGACCTCGATGCGCTCCAGGCCCATGAAGCCCAGCACCTGCAGCACCTTGCCCTGGCGCTTCTTGCCCTCG
Source organism: uncultured Stenotrophomonas sp. (assembly GCA_900078405.1). Classification (NCBI taxonomy): domain Bacteria; kingdom Pseudomonadati; phylum Pseudomonadota; class Gammaproteobacteria; order Lysobacterales; family Lysobacteraceae; genus Stenotrophomonas; species uncultured Stenotrophomonas sp. The sequence continues at coordinate 20,242 of FLTS01000001.1, forward strand.
CGGTCGATCACGACCACCGGCTGGTTCTTCTTGACCTTGCCGCGCTGGATGCGGCCGATGCCGATCACGCCGACAAAGTTGTTGTAGTCCAGCTGGCTGATGCGCATCTGGAACGGGCCTTCGGTCTCGACCTGCGGCGCCGGCACGTACTTCATGATCGCTTCGTACAGCGGGGTCATGTCGCCGTCGCGCACGGTGTCCTCAAGGCCGGCGTAGCCGTTCAGGCCGGAGGCGTAGACGATCGGGAAATCCAGCTGCTCGTTGGTGGCGCCGAGCTTGTCGAACAGGTCGAATACCTGGTCGATCACCCAGTCCGGGCGCGCGCCGGGGCGGTCGACCTTGTTGACCACCACGATCGGCTTGAAGCCCATCGCGAAGGCCTTCTGGGTGACGAAGCGGGTCTGCGGCATCGGGCCGTCCATCGCGTCGACCAGGATCAGCACCGAGTCGACCATCGACAGCACGCGCTCCACCTCGCCGCCGAAGTCGGCGTGCCCGGGGGTGTCGACGATGTTGATGCGGTTGCCATTCCATTTGATGGCGGTGTTCTTGGCCAGGATGGTGATGCCGCGTTCCTTTTCCTGGTCGTTGCTGTCCATCACGCGCTCGGCCAGCACCGTGCGCTCGGACAGGGTGCCAGACTGCTTCAGCAACTGGTCGACGAGGGTGGTCTTGCCGTGGTCGACGTGGGCGACGATGGCGATGTTGCGAAGGTTTTCGATGGACATGCGAAAGACGGCCAGCAGGTGCCGTGGATTGGGAAAAGAAGTCCATCATTATACGGGCAGGCGGGCCCTTCGCGGAAAGTACCCGTGGCGGGACGTGGAGGCGCCCATTCAGCAAGTGCCGGGCACGGTGGCCGGCGCTGGCGGATTCGGGGCGGGTGTATCCTATGCGGCTGGCAAAGCCGTCTTTCCCCACAAGGTAATCCCATGTCCCTGATCGCCAACTTCGACACTTCCCGCGGCCTGATCAAGGTCGAGCTGTTCGCCGACAAGGCGCCGCTGACCGTGGCCAATTTCGTCAACCTCGCCAAGCGCGGGTTCTACGACGGCCTGAGCTTCCACCGCGTGATCGCCGACTTCATGATCCAGGGCGGCTGCCCGGAAGGCTCCGGCCGCGGCGGCCCGGGCTACCGCTTCGAGGACGAGACCAACAATGGCGTGCGCCACGAGCGCGGCGTGCTGTCGATGGCCAACGCCGGCCCGAACACCAATGGCAGCCAGTTCTTCATCACCCACATCAAGACCGACTGGCTGGACGGCAAGCACACCGTGTTCGGCAAGGTCACCGAAGGCCTGGACGTGGTGGATGCGGTGAAGCAGGGCGACGCGATCAACAAGATCACCATCGAAGGCGATGCCGACGCCGCGCTGGCCGCCAAGGCCGACCGCGTGGCCGAGTGGGACAAGATCCTCGCCGCCTGACATGTCGACGACGGCCACCTTGCAGGTGGCCGTTTGCGTTCACCGCCCCGGCGCGATGATGACCGGGGCGCCCCCACGATTCGTTTCTTGACAGAGGAAACCCCCATGAAAGCACCCGTACGAGTTGCCGTGACCGGCGCAGCCGGCCAGATCGGCTACGCCCTGCTGTTCCGCATCGCTTCCGGTGAAATGCTGGGCAAGGACCAGCCGGTCATCCTGCAGCTGCTGGAACTGGACAACGAGAAGGCCCAGGCCGCGCTGCAGGGCGTGGTGATGGAACTGGAAGACTGCGCGTTCCCGCTGCTGGCCGGCGTGGTCACCACCGCCGACCCGCTGGTCGCGTTCAAGGATGTCGATGTTGCCCTGCTGGTCGGCGCGCGCCCGCGCGGCCCGGGCATGGAGCGCAAGGACCTGCTGCTGGAAAACGCCAAGATCTTCACCGTGCAGGGCAAGGCGCTGAACGCCGTGGCCAAGCGCGACGTCAAGGTGCTGGTGGTCGGCAACCCGGCCAACACCAATGCCTATATCGCGATGAAGTCGGCGCCGGACCTGAACCCGAAGAACTTCACCGCGATGCTGCGCCTGGACCACAACCGCGCCCTGTCCCAACTGGCCGCCAAGACCGGCAAGAGCGTGGACAGCTTCGAGAAATTCACCGTGTGGGGCAACCACAGCCCGACCATGTACCCGGACTACCGCTTCGCCACCACCGGTGGCGCTTCGGTGGCCGAGCTGATCAACGACCAGGAATGGAACGCCAACACCTTCATCCCGACCGTCGGCAAGCGCGGTGCGGCGATCATCGCCGCCCGTGGCCTGTCCTCGGCCGCCTCGGCCGCCAACGCCGCCATCGACCACGTGCGCGACTGGGTGCTGGGCAGCAACGGCAAGTGGGTGACGATGGGCGTGCCGTCCGACGGTTCCTACGGCATTCCGGAAGGCGTGGTGTTCGGTTTCCCGGTGATCACCGAGAACGGCAGCTACAGCATCGTCAAGGATCTGCCGATCGACGACTTCTCGAAGAAGTACATCGACATCACCCTCGGCGAGCTGGAAGAAGAGCGCGCCGGCGTGGCCGACCTGCTGTAATTCCGGCAGCCGCCGCGAGGTGACGAACGGGGAAGCTTCGGCTTCCCCGTTCCGTTTTGCGCCGATGCGTTCGCCTGTCCCTGTCCCTGTTCCGCTTGCGCCTCGCATGAATGCCGACATCGCCCTGCACTACATCGACGATGATTTGCTGGTGGCCGAAAAGCCGCCGGGGCTGTTGTCGGTGCCGGGGCGTGCCGAGGAAAACCGGGACTGCGTGGTGGGGCGCTTGCAGGCGCATTACCCGGATGCACTCACTGTGCACCGGCTGGATCAGGTGACTTCGGGCCTGCTGCTGCATGCGCGTGGCAAGGTGATGCAGGCGGCGCTGTCGGCGCAGTTCGAGCGGCGGCAGGTCGGCAAGCGCTACGAAGCGCTGGTGCAGGGGGTAGTCGAAGAAGAGGCCGGTGAAATCGTGCTGCCCCTGATCTGCGACTGGCCGAACCGGCCGAAGCAGAAGGTGGATTTCGAACGGGGCAAGCCGGCGTTGACCCGCTGGCGGGTCATGGCGCGCGATGCCGATGCGCACTGCACGCGGCTGGAACTGGAGCCGGTGACCGGGCGCAGCCACCAGTTGCGCCTGCATCTGGCCAGCATCGGCCATCCCATCGTCGGCGATGTGCTCTACGGGGCCGCACCCGCACCGCGGGTATGCCTGCATGCGCGGTCGCTGGCGTTCATGCATCCGCGCAGCGGGCAGGCGATGGTGTTCGAGTCGCCGGTGCCGTTCTAGATCCCGAGATGCCGGATGTAGGTGCGGGGCTTGCCCCGCACGCTTCCCTGAAGGAATCCCGGCAAGGCGGCTGCGGGGCAAGAGCCCCGCAGCTGCGGGAGCCTCGTCAGGCCAGCCCTTCGGCCTTCAGCGTGGCCTGCACGCCGGCATCGGCTTCCATTCGCGCCTTGAACGTGGCCAGGTTGTCCAGCCCCGACAGATCCACGCCTACCGCGCCGGCCCAGCGCAGGGTGATGTAGAGGTAGGGGTCTGCGAAGCTGCGGAAGCCGGCCAGCCAGTCCTTGCCGGCCAGTTGCCGATCGGCCTGTTCGTAGAGGCCGCGCAGGCGGGTGCGGGCGGTGGCTTTCAGCGCGTCGTGTTGGGTGGCGTCGGCGAGGAACCTGGCCGGGGAGAACAGCGGTACGAAGGCCGGGTGCAGGTCGGAGTTGACGAAGCACAGCCAGCGGGCCGCCTCCGCGCGCTGGCGCGGGCTGCCGTCGCCGGCCAGCCCGGCCTGAGGGTAGCTGTCGGCGATGTAGCCCATGATCGCCGCGTTCTGGGTCAGCACGAAATCGCCGTCCACCAGCGCCGGCACCGCGCCGGTCGGGTTGATCTTCAGGAATTCCGGCGCCTTCATGCGTTCGGCGGTCAGCAGTTCGACCTCGAACGGCTGGCCTGTCCATTGCAGGGCGATGTGGTCGGCGGTGGAGCAGGCACCGGGCTTGCTGTACAGCTTCATGGGGACTCCGGGAACGGGTGGGAAACCCCCGAACTATCCCAGAGCCGGTTGCCGCCGCACAGCGGCATGGCGGCAACGGACCGTTACGACTGCCGCGGCTTGAGCGATTGCACCTTGTAGAAGGTGTGCCCGCCGATGGTCGCCACCTGGTAGGCATTGCGCCAGCTCGGGCTGGCGATGGCGTGGGCGGCGAAGTGGCTGGCGCCGGGCACGATCTCCTGGCGCTCGCCGGCCGGCAGCGCCCAGTTGCGCTCGGCGGCGAAGGCCACGCCCACCGCTTCGGCCCAGGCGTCGTTGTTGCGCAGGCGGGTGCCTGGGGCGACGAGGGTGGGCGCGAATTGCTTGCGCGCGGTCACCACTTCGCACATCGAGTCACCCCACAGGCCGCTGTCGAGGCGGCGCAGTGCAACTTCGGCCACGGCCTGCTGGCCGCGCAGGGTCTGGTCGCGGGCTTCCAGGTAAACGGTGGTGCTCAGGCACAGCGAGTCGGCGGCTGGCTGCGGCAACAGTTGCGACAGCCAGAGTATCCAGGCCAGTTTCATTGGGTCTCCTTGCTCCGTATGGGCAGCAGCGCCTGCTCTGGTAACGAACCTGGAGCCTGGCAACTGCAGCTTGGCGTCATGGGGAGGCGGCCTTGGCATCGGGGCCGCCCCGTGGGCGGCCTCCAATGTCGTCCGGAGGGGGCCGCGCCGTGCTCACCTGAACTGGGGGGTGAGCGGAAAGTGCGCGCAAGGTAGGGGGGGGATCCAAAACCGGTCCTGAACGCGCTTTCTTGACATTCAGGTTTGTTGCAGGGGCGGAATTGGGGCGCCGTCACATTCTTCGCGGTCGCCGGGGCGCCTCAGAGCCCCGCAGCAAGGCGGCTGCCTTGGTCGATGGCACGCTTGGCATCCAGCTCGGCGGCCACGTCGGCGCCACCGATGACGTGCACGCTGCGGCCGGCCGCGCGCAGCGCGTCGGCAAGTTCGCGGCGTGGTTCCTGGCCGGCGCAGACCACCACGGTGCCGACGTCGAGCAACTGCTCGTCGCCGTCCACGCGGATGCGCAGGCCGGCGTCGTCGACGCCGAGGTACTCGACGCCGCCCAGCATCTTCACGCCCTTGGCCTTGAGGGTGGCGCGATGGATCCAGCCGGTGGTCTTGCCCAGCCGCGCGCCGGGCTTGCCGGGGCTGCGTTGCAGCAGCCAGACCTTGCGGACCGGAGGTTCAGGCTGTGGCCTGGCCAGCGAGCCGCGTGCCTCGAAGTTCGGGTCCACGCCCCATTCGACCATCCAGCGCGCCGGGTCCAGCGATGGCGATCCGCCTTCGTGGACGAGGAATTCGCCGACGTCGAAGCCGATGCCGCCGGCGCCGATGACCGCCACCTTGTCGGCGGCCCGGACCCGGCCCAGCAGCACGTCGAGGTAGCTGACCACCATCGGGTGGTCGGCGCCGGGGAAATCCACGGTGCGCGGGATGATGCCGGTGGCCACCACCACCGCGTCGAAGCCGGCCAGGTTCTCCGCGTCGGCCACCGTGCCCAGCCGCAATTCCACACCGGTTTCGGCCAGTTTGTGGCGGAAATAGCGCAGCGTCTCGTGGAACTCCTCCTTGCCGGGGATGCGTTTGGCGACGTTGAACTGGCCGCCGATCTCGCCGGCGGCGTCGAACAGGGTCACGCGGTGGCCGCGTTCGGCCGCCACGGTGGCGCAGGCCAGCCCGGCCGGGCCGGCGCCAACCACGGCGATGGCCTTGGGCGCGGCGGTCGGGCGATAGACCAGTTCGGTTTCATGCGCCGCACGCGGGTTGACCAGGCAACTGGCGCGTTTGTTCTGGAACACGTGGTCCAGGCAGGCCTGGTTGCAGGCGATGCAGGTATTGATGGCGTCAGCCCTGCCGGCGCGTGCCTTGTTCGGCCACTGCGGGTCGGCCAGCAGCGGCCGTGCCAGCGACACCATGTCCGCGCCGCCGCCGGCGAGGATGGCTTCGGCCACCTCCGGCATGTTGATGCGGTTGGTGGCGATCAGCGGGATGCCGACGTGCGGCTTGAGCTTGGCGGTGACGCCGGCGAACGCCGCGCGCGGCACCGAGGTGGCGATGGTCGGCACGCGCGCCTCGTGCCAGCCGATGCCGGAATTGATGATCGTCGCGCCGGCCGCCTCGATGGCCCTGGCCTGCTGCACGATCTCCTGCCAGTTGCTGCCGTCTTCCACCAGGTCCAGCAGCGACAGCCGGTAGATGATGATGAAGTCCGGCCCGCAGGCTTCGCGGATGCGGCGCACGATCTCCACCGCGAAGCGCATCCGCCTGGCCGCGTCTCCGCCCCATGCATCGTTGCGCTTGTTGGTGCGCGGGGCGATGAATTCATTGATCAGGTAGCCTTCCGAACCCATCACCTCGACGCCGTCGTAGCCGGCCTCGCGGGCCAGCCGCGCCGCACGGGCGTAATCGGCAATGTGCCGCTCGACGCCGCGTGCGGTGAGCGCGCGCGGCGTGAACGGGTTGATCGGCGCCTTCAGCTTCGACGGCGCCACCTGCAGCGGGTGGTAGCCGTAGCGGCCGGCGTGCAGCAGCTGCATGCAGATCTTCGCCCCGTGCCCGTGCACGGCGGCGGTCACCTGCCGGTGCCGGCGCACTTCCCACGGCCATGACAGCTTGCTGCCGAACGGTGCCAGCCAGCCGACCACGTTCGGGGCGAAGCCGCCGGTGACCAGCAGCGCCGCGCCACCTTCGGCGCGCTCGGCGAAATAGGCGGCCAGCTTGGGGAAATCGCGGGCATGGTCTTCCAGCCCGGTATGCATCGAACCCATCAGCACGCGGTTGCGCAGCCGGGTGAAGCCCAGGTCCAGCGGGGCGAACAGATGGGGATAGGCGATGTCGGTGGCTGGCGTCATGATGGATACGCTTGCGTATGGATTGCCGCCATTTTGCGGTGCAACCCGCTGGTTTCTCAATCCCCGGGGGTATCGGATGGCCAGGATGCAGGCTGGAATTACAAGGCGCGCCGGCATCGCCGGTTCGCCCCCACCGCCAAGGCTGTCCGTTCCGAATGGATACGGAATGGCTGCTGCATTGCCGGGCTCTGCGGTGCTCAATCCGGGCTGGACGCTGGGGCGGATCAGCAGGGCATTGAGCAGCAGCTGCAATAGACGCGGGGCGAGGGGGCAGGAGCGGATGAAGGGAAACGAGAAACGGGGGCAGGCAAGTAACGGCCTGTTTTCCTCTATCAACCAAGTTGCCGCGCAGCTGATTCTGCTTCTCGCTGCAACAAGGACAGGGGCGAGCTGGCGCCGTTGCCGTTGCTCACTCTCGTTCCCCGTTCCTCTCCACTCGTTCCTGTCTTTCAGCTCCAGCCTTCCAGTGCCAGCTTGCCGATGCTGCGGCCCGACTCGAGCAACCGGTGTGCCTCGCGCAGGTTGGCGGCGCTGATCGGCCCCAGTCGCCGGTTCAGCGGGCTGCGCAGTTCACCGGCATCGATCAGGCTGGCCGCGCGGGTCAGGATGCGGTGCTGTTCGATCATGTCGTCGGTGCGGAAGCGGGCGCGGGCGAACATGAATTCCCAATGGATACCAATGCACTTGGCCTTGTAGGGATCGCCGATGCGCAGCTCGCCGCGTGGTTCCACGACCAATCCCACGTGTCCCTGCGGGGCCAGCAGTTCCCCCAATTGCTGCCAGTAGGCATCGGTATCAGCCAGGTTCAGTGCCGCATTCACCCCGGTGATGCCCAGCGCCTGCAATTGCGCGGCCAGCGGTTGGCGGTGGTCGATCACGTGCGCGGCGCCCATTTGCCGGCACCACGCCGCGGTTTCCTCGCGCGAAGCGGTGGCCACCACGGTGAAGCCGGCATGGCGGCCGAGCTGGATGGCCATCGAGCCGACACCGCCGGCACCGCCGATGACCAGCAGGACCTGTCCGGCATGGCGGCGCCCGTCCAACTGGCAGGGCATGCGCTGGAACAGCAGCTCCCATGCGGTGAGCGTGGTCAACGGCAGCGCCGCGGCTTCGGCGAAATCCAGCATGGCCGGCTTGCGCCCGGCCAACCGCTCGTCCACCAGTTGCAGTTGCGCATTGCAGCCGGGGCGGGTGACATCGCCGGCGTAGTAGACCGCGTCGCCGACCTCGAATGCCGTCACCTCCGGCCCGACCGCCAGTACCGTGCCGGCGGCATCGAAGCCGAGCACGCGTGGTGGCTTCTCCTCGCCGGTGCCGGAGCGGCGCAGTTTGGTGTCCACCGGGTTCACCGATATTGCCTGCACGCCCACCAGCAGGTCCCGGCCGTGTGGTCCGGCGGGTTCGGGGAGGTCGAAATCCTGCAGTGAATGCGGGTCGTCGATGGACAGGTAGCGGGTCAGGGCGACGGCTTTCATGTGGGAAGATCCGTTGCTGAGAGGGCAGGGGCATCATACGCAGGGCGGTTGATGTGGCCGATGAGGGGCGGGCCAACGATGACGGAGCGGTGCGGGTATTGCGCGCCAATGGGGCATGCCCGCCTGCCAGGTGAGGGGGTAATCGGGGGGCGTCCGCTACCCGTCATTTGTTATATCGCCGTTAACACGGTCTTCACGGTCCCGCGCATAATGTGCACCGCGTTGGCGTGCGGAAACGGCCGTCTCTGAACGCGACGAACGAAATCGCTGGACCATGCCCTAACCCGGTTTCATTCCCTCGAAACAAGGAGTTGTATTCATGAACAAGAAGATTCTCACCGCCGCGCTGCTGGGTGGCCTGGCATTTGCCCAGACTGCCTCGGCCCAGGAATTCGATGACCGTTGGTATCTGACCGGTTCGGCTGGTTTCAATTTCCAGGACAGCGACCGGGTCACCAACGATGCTCCGTTCGTCACCCTGGGCCTGGGCAAGTTCATCAGCCCGAACTGGTCGCTGGACGGTGAACTGAACCACCAGAACCCGAATTTCGAGGGCAACCAGGATCTGAACTGGTCGCAGTACGGCGTGTCGCTGGACCTGCGTCGCCACTTCATCCAGGACGGTCGCGGCTGGAACCCGTACCTGCTGTTCGGTCTGGGCTACCAGAAGGCCGAGGAAGAGTACGTGATCAATGCGCCGACCTCGCCGGCGCAGCGTGAGGACGGCAATCTGGCCGCCAAGCTCGGTGTCGGTCTGCAGACCACCTTCGACAAGCGCGTCGCCGTGCGTGCCGAACTGGCTTACCGTGCCGATTTCGACGACCAGAGCGTGGCTGCTCCGAACGAAGACTGGTTCGGCGACGTGCTGGCTTCGGTCGGTGTCGTGATCCCGCTCGGCCCGGCCCCGGTGGCAGCTGCTCCGGAACCGGCTCCGGCCCCGGTTGCACCGAGCTGCGCCGACCTGGACGACGACGGCGACGGCGTCAACAACTGCGACGACAAGTGCCCGACCTCGGAAGCCGGCCAGATCATCGGCCCGGATGGCTGCCCGGTGCCGGTGTCGATCGACCTGAAGGGCGTCAACTTCGACTTCGACAAGGCCACCCTGCGTCCGGACGCCGTGTCGGTCCTGAGCGAAGCGGCCGAGATCCTGAAGCGTTATCCGGAGCTGCGCGTCGAAGTCGCCGGTCACACCGACGCGAAGGGCAGCGACGCCTACAACCAGAAGCTGTCCGAGCGCCGTGCCACGGCCGTGTACGACTACCTGACCGGCAATGGCGTTGCTGCTTCGCGCCTGATCGGCCCGGTGGGTTACGGCGAGAGCCGTCCGATTGCCCCGAACACCAACGAAGATGGTTCGGACAATCCGGAAGGCCGCGCCAAGAACCGCCGCACCGAGCTGAACGTCCAGAACTGATCGGACGCTTCGGTTGATACCAGACAAGGCCCGGCATTGCCGGGCCTTGTCTTTTCCGTGACGGCGGCCCGGAATGCGCGGGATCGCCGGCACGCCGCGTGCGATCGCACGCATGCCGCGGTTGATTGCGCATCGGGAGCTGCCTACACTCGCCGCGTTCTTCTTCCGATGGAAATCCGATGCTGCGTATCGCATTGGCCGGTGCCTTCGCGCTGGCTCTCGCCCCCGTTGCCAATGCAGCCGTCGATTGCTCGGCCAGTGCCGCGGTCCCGGCACCGCTGCCGGCCACGGTGGTGGCCCCGGTGGCCGCCGAGCTGCATGTGCGCCAGGGCCAACTGGGCATGCCGTCGGGTGTGCTGACCTCGAACCTGGGCGAACAGTCGCTGGACCTGGTGCTGATGCGCCTGCGCGTGGAAAGCTGCAACAACGTTGCCAATGCAGTGCCGGCAGGTGGTGCGGTCAATCCCAACGACCCGGCCGCCTACAAGCCGCAGACCGAATTCGACAATACGCCGTGGCGCTTCGACATGAGCCAGAACGGCAAGCGCATGACCGCCGAGGAGTTCGACGCCTGGATGAAGGCGCGCGGTGTGCGCGTGGTCAAGGCGCGTGAAACCCCCGCCGCCGAGGCGCAACCGGCTCCCGAGGCCAAGTAACCGGCGCAAGGCCGCGTGGCTTCCCGCCGGACACCTTCAACGCACGCCCGTCCTGGGCATCAGGGCGGGCGTCGCGTTTCCGTCCCGGCAGCGGGACGGGCCGTGGCGGAGGCGCGGCATGGTCTGGCGCGGGTGTTGTCCAAGGCCGGGCTGTGCTCGCGCAGCGAGGCGGCGCGCCGCGTGCAGGAAGGGCGGGTGAGCGTGGACGGGCGCGTGGTCCGCGACCCGGAGTTCCCGGTGGTGCCGTCGCGCCAGCAGGTGTTGGTGGATGGCGTGCCGCTGGCACCGCTGCGGCGCTGGTACGTGGCCCTGAACAAACCGCGCGGGCTGGTCACCACGGTGCGCGACGAGCAGGGGCGCGACACCGTATACCGCTGCTTCGATGGTGGCGGCCTGCCGTGGTTGGCGCCGGCCGGGCGGCTGGACAAGGCCAGCGAAGGATTGCTGCTTTTCAGCAATGACCCGGAATGGGCGGCGCGCTTGACCGACCCGGCCACCGGGCCGCTGAAGACCTACCGGGTGCAGGTCGATGGCCTGCCCGCCCGCGCGGCCGGCAGCCTGGCCGACGCTGTGCAGGTCGATGGCCTGCCCGATGCTGCGCAGCTGGCGCGCATGTGCGAAGGCGTTGACGCCGCCGGCGAGCATCTGGCCGCGCATGCGGTGCAGGTGCTGCGCCACGGACAGCGCACCGCATGGTTGGAGGTGGTGTTGGCCGAGGGCCGCAATCGCCATATCCGGCGCCTGTTGCAGGTGCTGGGGTTCGAGGTGCTGCGCCTGGTACGGGTGGCGATCGGGCCGGTGCAGTTGGGGACGCTGGGAAAGGGCCAGTGGCGCGAGCTGCAAGCGGAGGAGCTTCGCGCATTGCAGAACCAGTTCAATCAATGAATGCGACAGGGTCTGCATTTATTCGACGGGCCCGGGAAAATGGCTTGAATACTCCGCGTGCCTGATTAGGCTGCGCCTTCGGGGTTCTCATGAAGGTGCCGTGGTATGCAGGAAGTGATTCGCGTATCGGGGGCGTCGCTGTGGTTGGCGGCGATGGTGGGGCTGGCCGGGTGCGCTTCGACCGGTACGCAGGCGACGGCGGCCAAGCCGGTCGCGGTGACGGTGGAAGTTGCCCCGGTGGCGCAGAAGGATGCGCTGGGCAACTACCGTTTCCTGATGCAGCAGGGCGGCGCCAACATGAGTGCCGACCAGTTCGATGCATGGATGAAGGCCAACGGCATCCGCGTGGCGCAGGGTGCGCCGGCGGCCCGGGCGGCGACGCCGGTCGTGGACAAGAAGAAGCGCAAGCGCTGATCGCCCGAGGCGTGGCGCCATGCCCGCCATCGGCTGACATGGCGCGAAAGCGCCCGGCTGCCGGCCGGGCACTTCCCCTTACTTGATGACGCCCAGTTCCCGGCCGATGCGGGTGAAGGCGTCGATGGCGCGGTCCAGGTGCTCGCGGCTGTGCGCGGCGCTCATCTGCGTGCGGATGCGCGCCTGGCCCTTGGGCACCACCGGGAAGAAGAAGCCGATGGCGTAAATGCCTTCTTCCAGCAGCCGCCCGGCGAACTTCTGCGCCAGCGGCGCGTCGTACAGCATCACCGGGCTGATCGGGTGCACGCCCGGCTTCACGTCGAAACCGGCGGCGGTCATCTTCTCGCGGAAATAGGCGGTGTTTCCGGCCAGCTTTTCGCGCAGGTCGCCGGCGGCGTCGAGCATTTCGAACGCCTTGATGCCGGCGGCGACCACGTGCGGCGGCAGCGAATTGGAGAACAGGTAGGGGCGCGAGCGCTGGCGCAGCAGCTCGACCACCTCGGCGCTGGCGCAGGTGAAGCCGCCCAGCGCGCCGCCCATCGCCTTGCCGAGGGTGCCGGTGATGATGTCGATCCTGTCCAGCACGCCCTTGACCTCGGCCGAGCCGCGGCCGGTCGCGCCGAGGAAGCCGGTGGCGTGGCATTCGTCGATGTGCACCAGTGCGCCGTACTTTTTCGCCAGCGCGGTGATCTCGTCGAGCGGGGCGATGAAGCCGTCCATCGAGAACACGCCGTCGGTGGTAATCAGCTTGGTTTTGCAGCCGGCTGCGTCGGCGGCCTGCAACTGCGCTTCCAGGTCGGTCATGTCGCAGTTGGCGTAACGGAAGCGCCTGGCCTTGCACAGGCGCACGCCGTCGATGATCGAGGCGTGGTTCAGCGCGTCGGAAATGATCGCGTCGTTCTCGCCCAGCAATGGCTCGAACAGGCCGCCGTTGGCGTCGAAGCAGGCGGCGTAGAGGATGGTGTCGTCCTTGCCGAAGAAGCGCGCGATCTGCTGTTCCAACTGCTTGTGCAGATCCTGCGTGCCGCATATGAAGCGCACCGAGGCCATGCCGAAGCCGTGGCTGTCCAGCGCGTCCTTGGCGGCCTGGATCAGGTCGGGGTGGTCGGCCAGTCCGAGGTAGTTGTTGGCGCAGAAGTTCAGCACCGTGCGGCCATCGTCGAGGGTGATCTCGGCCGACTGCGGGCTGGTGATGATGCGTTCGGACTTGAACAGCCCCTGCGCGCGGATGCTGTCCAGTTCATCGGCGTAGTGCCGGGTGAGCGGGGAGGTGTTCGTGGTGGAGGTCATGGCGGGGTCTTGCGGCGGAAAGAAACGCGATTCTAGCCGCCGGCCGCAAGGGGCGCCGATGTCATGGGGAATGGCTATAAGCGCCGAGGGGGAAGTCATTTCTCCGCCCGGATGCGCGCACGCAGCATCGGTGTCCTGTCCAGAACCCGCAGGAGACCACCAATGACCGCGACATTCCTCCCGTCCGCCAAACCGACCAGGATGCTGCTGCTGTCCAGCCTGGCCGGGCTGGCATGTGGAGTGGGGTTGCCGGTGCAGGCACAGCCGTTGACGCTGGAGCAGTTGCAACAACGGCTGGAGCGGCTGGAACGCCATGCCGGCGTGGCTGCCGAGGGCGAGGGTACAGATACCGGCCTGGCCGCGCTGGACCAGCGCCTGCGTATCCTCGAACGGCGCCTTGAACTGCAGGAAGAGGAACGCGCAACTGCGGCGAAGGCCGCGCCGAAGATCGCCATCGACCAGAAGGGCGCGTCGTTCAAGTCCGGCGACGGTGCCTACGAACTGAAGCTGCGCGGCCTGCTGCAGGGTGATGCGCGGGTGTTCCTCGGCAGCGACGCCAGCCAGAATGACACCTTCCTGCTGCGCACCGCGCGGCCGACGCTGGAAGGCAGCCTCGGCAAGCGGGTGGCCTACCGCTTCACCCCGGAACTGGCCGGCGACAGCGCCAGCGTCGTCGACGCCTATGCCGACCTGCGCTTCAGCCCCACCCAAACGCTGCGGGTGGGCAAGTTCACCTCACCGGTGGGACTGGAGCGCCTGCAGTCCTCCTCCGCGCTGGCCGACGTGGAACGCGCGCTGGCCAGCGAACTGGCGCCCAACCGCGACCTCGGCGTGCAGCTGCAGGGTGAAGCGGCCGGGGGCAGGTTCAGTTATGCACTGGGCGTGTTCAACGGCGCGGTCGATGGCCGCGATGCCGTCACGAGCAACCCGGACGACGATTTCGAGCTGGCCGGGCGCGTGTTCTTCGAGCCGCTCAAGGGCAGCGACAGCGCATGGGCCGGGCTGGGCTTCGGCCTCGGCGCCAGCAGCGGCGACAAGCACGGCGCCGGCAACAACTTCCTGCCGCGCTACCGCTCGCCGGGGCAGTCCACGTTCTTCAGCTACCGCGGCACGGTGCTGGCCGATGGCAGCCACCGCCGCTGGTCGCCGCAAGGCTGGTTCTACCGCGACGGCTTCGGCCTGCAGGGTGAATACATCGTCTCGCAGCAGGAAGTGGCCCGCGCGGGCCAGCGTGCCGAACTGGAGCACCGCGCCTGGCAGGCCACCGCCAGCTGGGTGCTCAGCGGCGAGGACGCCAGCTACCGCGGGGTGACGCCGGCGCGGCCGTTCGGTGTCAATGGCGGGCTGGGTGCACTGGAGCTGACCGCCCGCTACGGCGAACTGGAGATCGACGATGCCGCCTTCCCGTTTTATGCTGACCCCGCCACCTCGGCCACGCGCGCCCGCGCCTGGGTGCTGGCGGCTCGAGCGTGTTCAAGGCCGCCCGCGCCTGGGTGCTGGCGGCTCGAGCGTGTTCAAGGCCGCCCGCGCCTGGGTGCTGGGCGCCAACTGGTACCTGACCGCCAACCTGAAACTGGTAACCAACTTCCTGCATACCCGCTTCGACGCCGCGGCCGGGCAGGCCGCGCCCGCCGACGAGAAGGCCATCTTCTCGCGCCTGCAGATTTCCTTCTGACGGAGAACCCCCATGAACCCGCCCTTCCGTTCCCGCATCGGCAGCGCTGCGCTGGCCCTGCTGCTCACCGTTGCCGCTGGTGGCGCCTTTGCCCGCGACGTGCAATTGCTCAACGTTTCCTACGACCCCACCCGCGAGCTGTACCGCGACTTCAACATCGCTTTCGCCAAACACTGGAAGGAAACCACCGGCGATACGGTCACCATCGAAACCTCGCATGGCGGCTCGGGCAAGCAGGCGCGCGCGGTGATCGACGGCATCGAAGCCGACGTGGTGACCCTGGCACTGGCCTACGACGTGGATGCGATTGCCGAAAAGACCAGGCTGCTGCCCGCAAACTGGGAAAGCCGCCTGCCCGACAACAGCGCGCCCTACACATCGACGATCGTCTTCCTGGTGCGCAAGGGCAACCCGAAGGGCATCCGCGACTGGCCGGACCTGCTGCGCGATGGCGTGTCGGTCATCACCCCCAACCCCAAGACCTCCGGCGGCGCGCGCTGGAACTACCTGGCCGCCTGGGCCTATGGCGACCACATCTTCAAGGGCGACCGCGAACGCATCCTCAACTACATGCGCGCGCTGTTCCGCAACGTGCCGGTGCTGGACACCGGTGCGCGCGGCGCCACCACCACCTTCGTGCAGCGCGGTATCGGCGATGTGCTGCTGGCGTGGGAAAACGAGGCCTTCCTGGCGCTGAATGAGCTGGGGCCCGACAAGTTCGACATTGTCGTGCCGTCGCTGTCCATCCTGGCCGAGCCGTCGGTGGCGCTGGTGGACCGCAACGTCGACCGCCACGGTACCCGCGAGGTGGCGCAGGCCTACCTGCGTTACCTGTATTCGCCCGAAGGCCAACGCATCGCCGCGCACCATTACTACCGCCCGCGCCAGCCCGAGCACGCCGACCCGGCCGACGTGGCGCGTTTCCCGCAGGTGCGGCTGGTCACCATCCGCGATGAATTCGGTTCGTGGCAGAAGGCGCAGGCCGAGCATTTCGCCGACGGCGGTGTGTTCGACCAGATCCAGGCAGACAAGTAAGTGGGTGCAAGCGTGCAACCGCTGCCGCATGTGCGGCGCCAACGCCGGGTTCTGCCCGGCTTTGGCGTCGGCATGGGTGTCACCGTGTTCTGGTTGAGCCTGATTGTGCTGATCCCGCTGGCCGGCGTGTTCCTGCGTGCGGCCGGGCTGGGTGTCGAGGGTATCTGGCGGATATGGAGTGAGCCGCGGGTGCTGGCGGCGCTGCGCCTGAGCTTCGGCACCGCGCTGGCGGCGGCCGCGTTCAACACACTGATGGGCACCTGGGTGGCGTGGGTGTTCGTGCGCTACCGCTTCCCGGGCCGGCGCCTGTTCGATGCGGTGATCGACCTGCCGTTCGCGCTGCCCACCGCGGTGGCCGGCATCGCCCTGACCGCGCTGTATGGCGGGCAGGGCTGGATCGGGCGCTGGCTGGAGCCGTTGGGCCTGAAGATCGCCTACACGCCGCTGGGAATCATCATTGCGCTGGTATTCGTGGGCCTGCCGTTCGTGGTGCGCATCGTGCAGCCGGTGCTGGCCGAGGCCGAGCGCGAACTGGAGGAAGCGGCGGCGACGCTGGGTGCCAGCCGCTGGCAGGCCATCGCCCGCGTCGTCGTGCCCGGCCTGTGGCCGGCGATGTTGACCGGTTTCGCACTGGCGTTCGCGCGCGGCGTGGGCGAGTACGGCTCGGTGATCTTCATCGCCGGCAACCTGCCCAACGCCACCGAGATCGCGCCATTGCTGATCACCATCCGCCTGGAGGAGTTCGACTATGCCGGCGCCACCGCCATCGCCGCGGCGATGCTGCTGCTGTCCTTTGCGGTGCTGCTGCTGGTCAACAGCCTGCAGGCCTGGCTGCAGCGCAGGGGGGCGCGATGAACGAGCTGGTATCGGAGCTGCCGGTGCAGGCCGGCCATGAAACGGCGGTACGCGCGCCGCGCAACGTCACCACCGAGCCGGGCTGGGTGCAGGCGCTGTTGATCCTCGGTGCGCTGGGGTTCCTGTTGGCGTTCCTGCTGCTGCCGCTGCTGCTGGTGTTCGCCGAGGCGCTGCGCGGCGGCGTGCTTGCGTTCTGGCAGGCGGTGCGCGAACCGGATGCGCTGGCCGCGGTGCGGCTGACGCTGTGGGTCACCGCCATCGTGATTCCGCTGAACCTGGTGTTCGGCATCGCCGCGGCATGGGTGGTCAGCAAGCACCAGTTTCCCGGCAAGCGCTGGCTGGTGACGCTGATCGACCTGCCGTTCTCGGTATCGCCAGTGGTGGCCGGGCTGGTGTTCATCCTGCTGTTCGGCCGCGACGGCTGGCTGTGGCCGCTGATCGAGGATGGCCTGCGCCTGCACCTGCCGGCACTCGGCGACGTGGTGCTGCAATTGCCGCGCATCGTGTTTGCCATCCCCGGCATCGTGCTGGCCACCACCTTCGTCACCCTGCCGTTCATCGCCCGCGAGCTGATGCCGCTGATGGAGCAACAAGGCAGTGACGAGGAACTGGCCGCGCTTACCCTGGGCGCCAACGCCTGGCAGATGTTCTGGAAGGTGACCTTGCCCAACATCCGCTGGGGCCTGCTGTACGGCGTGCTGCTGTGCAGTGCGCGGGCGATGGGCGAATTCGGCGCGGTGTCGGTGGTGTCCGGGCACATCCGCGGGCGCACCAATACGCTGCCGCTGCACGTGGAGATCCTCTACAACGAATATGCCTACAGCGCCGCGTTCGCCTGCGCCTCGCTGCTGGCCGGCACCGCGCTGCTGACGCTGGTGCTCAAGACTTTCCTGGAATGGCGCCACGGCCAGTCGCTGGCCGCCGCGCACCACCGTTGAGGTGACGATGAACATCCGCATACAACAGCTTGGCAAACGCTTCGGCACGTTCCCCGCGCTCGATGGCGTCAGCTTGGACATCCGCAGCGGCGAACTGCTGGCGCTGCTGGGGCCGTCCGGTTCGGGCAAGACCACCCTGCTGCGCGCCATCGCCGGGCTGGAGCAGCCCGAGCAGGGCCGCATCCTGTTCGACGGCGAGGACGCCACCGGGCTGAGCGTGCAGGCGCGCCGCGCCGGCTTCGTGTTCCAGCACTACGCACTGTTCAAGCACATGGACGTCCGCCGCAACATCGCCTTCGGCCTCGAAGTGCGGCGCGGCGGCGAGCGCTGGCCGAAGGCGCGCATCGCCGCCCGGGTCGAGGAACTGCTGGCGCTGGTGCAACTGGACGGGCTGGGCGGGCGCTACCCGACGCAGTTGTCCGGCGGCCAGCGCCAGCGCGTGGCCCTGGCGCGCGCGCTGGCCATCGAACCGCGCGTGCTGCTGCTGGACGAGCCGTTCGGCGCACTCGATGCGCAGGTGCGCCGCGACCTGCGCCGCTGGCTGCGCGAACTGCATGACCGCACCGGGCTGACCACGGTGTTCGTCACCCACGACCAGGAAGAGGCGCTGGAGCTGGCCGACCGCGTGGCCATCCTCAACCGCGGCCGCATCGAGCAGGTCGGCACTCCCGCCGAGGTCTACGACCGCCCGGCCTCGCCGTTCGTGTACGGCTTCGTCGGTGAGGCCAACCGGTTGCCGGCGCGGGTGCGCGGTGACGGGCTGGAGGTGGCCGGCGCGCAGTGGCCGCTGCCGGCGACCGCGCCGGCAGCGGGCGAACTGGAGGTCTACGTGAGGCCGGAGGACATGCGTGCCGATGCTGCCGGCGACTGGGCCGGCACCGTGCTGTCGGTGCAGCGCAGCGGTGCCCGTACCCGGCTGCGCGCGCGCCTGCATGATGCCGCCGTGGACGTGGAGGTCGAGCTGCCGCCGGACGCCCCGGCCTATGCCGCCGGCCAGCCCATCGCACTGGCCGCGCGCCGCCACGGCGTGTTCCCGGCCACGTAGCGCGTGCCGGCACAGCCTCCGTAGATGTGGGGCTCGCCCCGCATGGGGGCCTTGCCGACGAAACCCCGTGCCGGGCAAGCCCGGCACCTGCGAGGATGGGGCATTCTGCGGGCTTGCGGGATTGTGCTTCCCCGCAATCGGGCGAAGAGCTGAATTTTCTCTGGCGCTGTCCGGCCATTGTGGTTAAAAATCCGTCAACCCGCGCCTTGGCCGCGCTGGTCCCCCACCACTGGAGAACCGCAATGACCTACAGCAAGCGCCTCGTCGCCGTTGCCTGTGCCGCCCTGCTTTCCGTCCCGTTCGCGGCTTCCGCCGACGATGCGGCCGAGTCGCCCATCAGCTGGGAAGTCGGTGCGGTATCGGACTACCTGTTCCGCGCGGCCTCGCAGACCGACGAGAAGCCCACCGTGCAGGCCGGCCTGACGTGGACCTCGCCGGTGGGCCTGTACGTCGGCACCTGGGGCTCGGGCGTGGATTTCGGCGCCGGCAGCCCCGACGTGGAGGTCGATTACTTCGTCGGCTACGGCTTCGACGTCAGCGAGCAGGTCAATTTCGACGTGCTGCTCAACCGCTACACCTATCCGGGCGCCAGCGAGCTGGCCTACAACGAACTGGTCACCACCACCACCATCGCCGAAACCTGGGCGGTCAACGTCAGCTACAGCAACGACGTGTGGAACAGCGGCACCGATGGCTGGTACTACGGCGTGAGTGGCGAATGGGGCCTGCCCAACGACTTCAGCCTGAGCGCCAACGTCGGCCGCAGTACCTTCGAGAGCGGCGTCGCCGAGGATTACACCGACTGGGGGGTGGGCGTGAGCCGCGGCTTCGGCATCGCCAACGTGTCGCTGGGCTACTACGGTGCCGACGGCAACGGCCGCGACAACTTCGGCAAGCAGGCCGACAACCGCGTGGTGCTGGCGGTGAAGATCGCGCGCTGAGCGCGGGCGATGCCGCTGCAGTGAAAAAGGCGCCGCAAGGCGCCTTTTTCGTTTCTCCGCGGATGCCGGGCAAGCCCGGCACCTACGGCTCAATTCCAGCTCAACACAACCTTGCCGGCCTTGCCCTGTTCCATCAGGTCGAAACCTTCCTGGAAGCGCTCCACCGGCAGCTGGTGGGTGAGCACCTTGCCGAGCGGGAAGCCGGACAGCACCAGTTGGGTCATCTTGTACCAGGTCTCGTACATCTTGCGGCCGTAGATGCCCTGCACGGTCAGGCCCTTGAAGATGATCTTGTCCCAGTCGCAGCCGGCGCCCTTGGGCATGATGCCGAGCATGGCGATCTTGCCGCCGTGGTACATGCAGTCGAGCATGTCGTTGAACGCGCGCGGGTTGCCGCTCATTTCCAGGCCCACGT
Source organism: uncultured Stenotrophomonas sp. (assembly GCA_900078405.1). Classification (NCBI taxonomy): domain Bacteria; kingdom Pseudomonadati; phylum Pseudomonadota; class Gammaproteobacteria; order Lysobacterales; family Lysobacteraceae; genus Stenotrophomonas; species uncultured Stenotrophomonas sp. The sequence continues at coordinate 40,119 of FLTS01000001.1, forward strand.
CGAAGCCTTCCATGTGCAGGTCGGCCATCACGTCCTTCAGCGACTGGTTGGCGACGTTGACCACGCGGGTGGCGCCCATGTCGGCGGCCAGCTTCAGGCGGAAATCGTTGACGTCGGTGACCACCACGTTGCGCGCGCCGATGTGCTTGCAGATGCCGGCGGCGATGATGCCGATCGGGCCGGCGCCGGTGATCAGCACGTCCTCGCCGATCACGTCGAACTCCAGCGCGCAGTGCGCGGCATTGCCGTAGGGGTCGAAGAACGCGGCCAGCTCGCTCGGGATCTGGTCGGGGATCGGCCACAGGTTGGAAGCCGGCATCACCATGTACTCGGCGAAGGCGCCGTTGACGTTGACGCCGATGCCGACGGTGTTCGGGCACAGGTGCGGGCGGCCGCCGCGGCAGTTGCGGCAGTGGCCGCAGACGATGTGGCCCTCGGCCGAGACGCGCTGGCCGACTTCATAGCCGGTCACCGCCGAACCGAGCGCGGCGATGCGGCCGACGAACTCGTGGCCGATGGTCAGGCCCGGCTTGATCGTGCGCTGGCTCCACTCGTCCCACAGGTAGATGTGCAGGTCGGTGCCGCAGATGGCGGTCTTCTCCAGCTTGACCAGCACCTCGTTGGGGCCCGGCACCGGTACCGGCACCTCTTCCATCCAGATGCCCTTGGCCGCTTCGCGCTTCACCAGCGCCTTCATCGTCTGTGCCATCGCAGGAAAACCGCCGCAGTGAAAAGAGCCGCAATTATAGGCGTTGCAGGGTGAGCGTCCGGTACTGACCGATGGCACGGGAATGCGCCGGTTTCAACGGCTACAATCGGCCATCCCAAACTTTCGGATCAGCTCCATGCGCCTGAATTTTCTTGCGTTTTCCATCGTCGCCGGGCTCGGCCTGGCGCAGGTTGCCGAGGCTGCCGAAGGCATGTGGGTGCCGCAGCAACTGCCCGAAATCGCCGGCCCGCTGAAGCAGGCCGGGCTGAAGCTGGATCCGCAGCAGCTGGCCGATCTCACCGGCGATCCGATGGGCGCGGTGGTCGCGCTGGGCGGCTGCACCGCCAGCTTCGTCTCGCCGCAGGGCCTGGTGGTCACCAACCACCACTGCGCCTATGGCGCCATCCAGCTCAATTCCACCGCCGAGAAGAACCTGATCAAGGACGGCTTCAACGCGCCGACCTTCAAGGACGAACTCAGCGCCGGCCCCAACGCGCGCATCTACGTGCTGGACGACATCACCGACGTCACTGCGCAGGCGCGTGCGGCCATCGCCGCGGCCGGCGCCGATCCGCTGGGGCGCACCGAGGCGCTGGAAGCGTTCGAAAAGCAGGTCGTCGCCGATTGCGAAGCCGACGAGGCTTACAGCTGCCGGCTGTACAGCTTCTCCGGCGGCAACACCTACCGCCTGTTCAAGAACCTGGAAATCAAGGACGTGCGCCTGGCCTATGCGCCGCCGGGCAGCGTCGGCAAGTTCGGCGGCGACATCGACAACTGGATGTGGCCGCGCCACACCGGTGATTTCTCGTTCTACCGCGCCTACGTCGGCAAGGATGGCAAGCCGGCCGCGTTCGCCGCCGACAACGTGCCGTACCAGCCCAAGCATTGGCTGAAGCTGGCCGACCAGCCGCTGGGCGAGGGCGACTTCGTGATGGTGGCCGGTTACCCGGGCCGCACCGACCGCTATGCGCTGGTCAGCGAGTTCGAGAACACCGCCAACTGGATGTACCCGGCCATCGCCAAGGCCTACAAGGACCAGATCGCGCTGGTGGAAGCGGCCGGCAGGGACGACAAGGACATCGCGGTGAAGTACGCGGCCAACATGGCCGGCTGGAACAACACCAGCAAGAACTTCGACGGCCAGCTGGACGGCTTCAAGCGCAACGACGTGCTGGCCCACAAGCAGAAGGAAGAGGCCGCGGTGCTGGAATGGCTGCGCGCGCAGGGCGAAGCCGGCCGGCCGGCGCTGCACGCCTACGACCGCCTGCAGAACCTGGGCATGATGGCGCGCGCCACCCAGGAGCGCGATTTCGTGCTGGGCATGTTCAACCGCACCGGCACGCTGGGCACCGCCGTGCGCCTGTACCGGCTGGCGATCGAGAAGGCCAGGCCGGATGCCGAGCGCGAGGAGGGCTACCAGGAACGCGACCTGCCGGCCATCGAGGGCGGCCTGAAGCAGATGGACCGCCGCTACGTGGCGTCGATGGACCGCCAGTTCCAGCAGTACTGGCTGCAGCAGTACCTGCAGCTGCCGGCGGGCAAGGGCCTGCCGGCGCTGGACAAGTGGCTGGGCGGCAACGACGCGGCGGCGGTGGACGCGGCACTGGCGCGCCTTGACGGCTCCACGCTGGGCGAGTTGGACGAGCGCCTGAAGTGGTTCAACGCCGACAAGGCCGCGTTCGAGGCCAGCACCGATCCGGCCATCCGGTACGCGGTGGCGGTGATGCCGGCGCTGCTGGAACTGGAACACCAGCGCAAGGTGCGCATGGGCGAGGAACTGCTGGCGCGGCCGCTGTTCCTGCAGGCCATCGCCGACTACAAGCAGAGCAAGGGCGGGTTCGTCTATCCGGACGCCAACCTGTCGCTGCGCATCACCTTCGGCAACGTGAAGGGGTACACCGGGCTGGACGGCAAGGTGCAGCAGCCGTTCACCGATCTGGAGGGCGTGGCCGCCAAGGAAACCGGCGCCGATCCGTTCGACTCGCCCAAGGCGCTGCTCGATGCGGTCAAGGCCAAGCGCTACGGCGGGCTGGAGGACAAACGCATCGGCAGCGTGCCGGTGAACTTCCTGTCCGACCTGGACATCACCGGCGGCAACTCCGGCTCGCCGGTGCTGGATGCGCATGGCCGGCTGGTGGGCCTGGCGTTCGACGGCATCTGGGAGGCGGTGGCCAGCAACTGGGTGTTCGACCCGGTGATGACCCGCATGATCTCGGTGGACCAGCGCTACATGCGCTGGATCATGCAGGAAGTGGCCCCGGCGCCGCAGCTGCTGAAGGAAATGGAAGCCGCCTCGAAGTAAGCGGCGGCCGCATCGAAGCGAAAGCCCCGGCCGGGAAACCGCCCGGGGCTTTTTCGTGGACTCGCAGGTGTGGGGTTTGCCGCACACGGGGCCTCGGGAAGGCTCCGTGCCGGGCAAGCCCGGCACCTACAAGTACGATTCTCGATGTGCCGGTCAGCCTCGTGCCGGTCAGCCTCGATGTTGCCGTAGATGCGGGGCTTGCCCCGCATGAGGTGCGTTACCGGTACGGTCCCGGCCCGCGCCAGACCAGCTCCCCCTGCCGGTACACGGACATCACCGTGACCACTTCGCGGGCATCGCCGATGGCCTGCAGCTCCGGCGAGTCGGGGGGAAGCAGGCGGCACTTGCTGGATTCGCGCCTGAGCGCGACCTCGGCCGGGCAGACCATCAGGTAGCTGGTGCCGGGCAGCGGGATGGACAGTTCCTTCATGCCCTGTTCCATCCAGTCGCGCAGCTGGGCCTCGCGCAGCAGGTCGTAGATGATCTGGTAGCCGCCGACCTGCATGGCCGGCTCGCCGCTCGCCATGTCGTTGCGGCTGCCATTGCGGTTGATCGGACCACGATAACGGCCGTCGTCGTCCGGGGCTGTTTCCTTCTCCAGCCAGCCCGGCGGACGCCCGGTCCAGGTCCGTGGCTGGCGCTGGGCGGTGCCCGACGGGCTTGAGGCAGCTTGCATCGGCGCCTGCGCGGGCTGGTCGGCGGCCTCGGTCTGCTCCGGCTCCGGCTCGGCCGGCGGTTCGATGAACCTGGCTTCGGCCACCGGCTTGCGCTGCTCGACCTTCCTGGGTGCGGTTGGTTTGGGCCGCGGCTTGAGTGTGTCCGTCGGTTTCGGGCTGGGCGGGGCCGGCGTGGCCTGCGGCGAGGGTGGTGCCTCGCCGATGAAATCCACCTTGACCCGGCCGCCGTTGGATGAGCCTTGGGGCGTGCTCACCCGCGGTGGATCGGCGTGCAGCAGGAGCAGCACCATCAGCAGGTGCAGCAGCGCACTCGCCAGCGCGGCGGCCCACGGTTGCAGGCGCTCGCTCAAGGGTTCGGGGGGAGGCGTCGGGGACGTCGACAGGCTGCTCATGCCGCTTCGGGGGCGTGGGAGGTGCTGGCCCTCATGCGGAAGTCACGTCAGTCAGCCAAGGGAGGGCCGGTATGGTAACGCCTGCCGTTGGCCGGCAAACGCGCTGGCGGTTGCAGGTTCGTTGCGGGAGCCGTCACCGATTTCGTAACGCGGGTAACCGACTCCGGCCGCGTCGCGGAGGCAGGCTATGATGCGGCCCCCCACCACGGACACTCCACTGCATGCGCATCCTGCTTGCCCGTCACGGCGAAACGCCGTGGAACGCCGAAGGCCGCTACCAGGGCCAGATCGACATTCCCCTTTCGCCGGTGGGCCAGGCCCAGGCTGCCGCACTCGGCGAGCGCCTGCGAGACGTGCAGATCACCCGTGCCGTGGCTTCGCCGCTGTCGCGTGCGCAGAGCACCGCCAAGGCCGCGCTGGGCGCGGCACGCGAAGCCATGCTGCTGACCGAGCCGGACCTGCAGGAAATCGCCCACGGCGAGTGGGAAGGCCTGCTTGCCAGCGAGATCAACGACACCGACCCGGCGCGGTTGCGCGCCTGGCGTGAGGAGCCGGATACCGTGCTGATGCCCGGCGGTGAATCGCTGCGGCAGGTGCTGGACCGCAGCTGGCGCGGGCTGGCCAAGGCCGCCGAAGGGTTGGGCGGGGACGACACCCTGCTGGTGGTCGCGCACGATGCGGTCAACCGCGTGATCCTGTGCAGGGTGCTGGGCCTGCCGATCGGCAAGCTGTGGACCTTCCGCCAGGCCCCGACCACGCTCAACCTGCTCGAAGGCCCGGACGTGGAGCATCTGGAAGTGGTGCGCCTGAACGACTGCGCCCACCACACCCCGTTCTTCGGCGAAGCCAAGCACCGCGCTCTGTAAGCGTCCTGTGCCCACCGGGCTCATCGCCCCGGTGAAGCCCCGTGCCGGGCAAGCCCGGCACCTGCGGCCTCGGTAGGCCCGATCATTGCCCGCGCGGCGAGGCCACGGCCACTACAGCCACTACAATGGCGCCCCGCGCTGCTTCCGCTCGCGTGCCCGCCGAGAACCCCGCATGTCCCCCGTCCGTCCCGCCACGCTCGAACAGTGGCTCGCCCACATCGAACAGCAGCACCCGCAGCCGATCGCGATGGGACTGGAACGTGTGCGCGAGGTGGCCGCGCGCATGGGGCTGGCGCAACCGGGCAAGCACTGCATCGTGGTTGGCGGCACCAACGGCAAGGGTTCGACCGTGGCCTTCATCGAGGCCATCGCCCGCGCCGCCGGCTGGAAGGTGGGTGCCTACACCTCGCCACACCTGCTGGCCTACAACGAGCGTGTGCGCATCGACGGTGCCGACGTCGACGACGCCACGCTGGTGGCCGGTTTCAACGCGGTCGAGGACGCGCGCGGCGACACCGCGCTGACCTATTTCGAATACGGCACGCTGTGTGCGCTGTGGGTGTTCCAGCAGGCCGGGCTGGACCTGGCGGTGCTGGAAGTCGGCCTGGGCGGGCGGCTGGACGCGGTCAACATCGTCGATGCCGACGTGTCGGTCATCACCACCGTGGACATCGACCACGCCGACTGGCTGGGCGGCGACCGCGAAACCATCGGCATGGAGAAGGCCGGCATCGTCCGCGGCTGGAAGCCGGTGATCCTCGGCGAGATCGACCCGCCGTCGAGCGTGCTGCGCCGCGCCTACGTGCTGGGCGCCAACGCGATCCGCTTCGGCAGCGACTTCTTCGCCGAGGCAGTGGACGCCGAACGCTGGCGCTGGCGTGACGTGTCGCTGCGGCTGGAGCTGCCGCAGCCGGCGCTGTGGGCGCCGGTACAGCGCGACAACGCCGCCAGTGCCATCGCCGCGCTGCGCGCGCTGGACCGGACGGTGCCGCGCGCGGCATGGGCCAGGGGGGTCGCCGAGGCACGGGTAGCCGGGCGCCTGCAGCGTTTCGAGCGCGATGGTGTGGAAGTGCTGGTCGACGTCGGCCACAACCCGCAGGCCGCCGCCGTGCTGGCCGCGGCATTGCAGGCCCGTCCCGCTGCCGGGCGCACGCTGGCGGTGTACGCGGCGCTGGCCGACAAGGATGCCCCCGGCGTGGTTGCCGCGCTGCAGGGGCGCATCGACCGCTGGCACCTGGCCGGGCTGGAAGGCGCGCGCGGGCAGAGTGCCGCACAGTTGCGCGAGCGCCTGGCCGGGACCGCCGCCGCCGGCGCGGCGTTGTCGGCCGATGTCGGGCAGGCATTGGCAAGCGCACTGGAGCAGGCGCGGCGCGGCGACCGCGTATTGGTGTTCGGCTCCTTCCATACCGTGGCCGAAGCGCTGCCATTGCTGCAGGGATAGGCCATGCCCCGGCGCTTGATTCGCCGGTGTGAAGGCGCAGCGGGACGCAGCCCCGACCTGCAGCTCCATGCAGGGAGGTCGTGCATGCGTGAAGGTGTTCAGCCATCGGCCGTCGTGCCCGCAGGCACCCGCATATAATCGGCGGACATTCGCATGCCGCCGGACCCGCCTTCCGTGGATACCCCCCTGAAACAGCGACTGATTGGTGCCATCGTGCTGGTGGCGCTGGCCGTGATCTTCCTGCCCATGCTGATCAAGGACCCGGCACCGGACAGCGGCAGTGCGCAGGACGTGCCGCTGCGCGCCCCCGACGCTCCTTCCGACGGCCAGTTCGAGACCCGCGAGCTGCCGCTGGTGGCGCCCAACGCGCCGGCGTCCGGCAGTGCCACCGGCATGCCGGCGGCGCAGCCGGAGTCCAGTGCGGCCGCGCCGGCGACGGACGACGGCCGTGCGCTGCCGCCGGCCGTTGCCGCCGGTGATTACGCGGTCAATTTCGGCGCCTATGCGACCGAGGCCGACGCCGATGCGGTGATCGCGCACCTGAAGACGGCCGGACTCCCCGGCTTCCGCCAGCCGGACACCATCAACGGCCGCCAGGCCTGGCGGGTGCGCATCGGCCCCTATGCCGACCGCGCGCAGGCCGAACTGGTGCGGCTGGAAGCGGGCAAGGTGCGCAGCGACGTGAATGCGCAGGTGGTGGTGCTCGACGCCGACAAGGGCGCGCCGGCCGCATCGCCGGTACGGACCGAGACATTGCCGCCGCAGGAGGCCAAACCGGTGGCGGCCGCGAAGCCGGAAACCCGACCCGAACCCAGGCCCGCCGCGCCGAAGCCGGAAGCCGCCAAGCCGGCGCTGCCCGAGCGCAGCACGACCACGGTGAGCACCGCGCCGGCCGCCAGTGGCGTCGGCTTCGCGGTGCAGTTGGGTGCGTTCACCCAGTCCGCGGGCGCCAATGCATTGCGCGACAAGGTGCGCGCGGCGGGCTTCAGTGCCTTCACCGACCAGGTGCGCAGGGGCGATGGCGTGGTGTTGCACCGTGTCCGCGTCGGGCCGGTGGCCAACCGCGCCGAGGCCGAGCAGCTCAAGGCGCAGGTGGCGGCGAAGGTCGGCATTCCGGGCATCGTCAGTCCACACCCCTGATGCAGGCAGTACCGCCGCTCCACCGCCACGGAGGCGACGCATGATCGACATGGTGCTATTGGCCGTGATCGGGCTGTCGGCCTTGCTGGGCCTGATGAAGGGCTTCGTCGGCATCGTCGTGGGCACGCTGTCGTGGTTGCTGTCGGGCTGGGCCGCGTTCCGGTTCGGGGGCCATGCCGCGCGCTGGCTCGCCGAGGGCGCGGCGCCGTCGCTGACCCACTACCTGGGTGGCTACGCACTGGTTTTCGTCGGCGTGCTGGTGCTGGTGGCGGTGACCGGCATGCTGCTGCGCAGTGCGGTCGATGCCACCCGGCTCAACGGCACCGACCGCGCGCTGGGCTTCGGCCTGGGCGTGCTGCGCGGCGGGCTGTTCGCCTGCGTGCTGGTGCTGCTGATGGGCTTCACGCCGTTGCCGCGCGAGGCCGAGTGGAGCCGGTCGAAGGTGCTGCCGGTGCTGCTGCCCGGCGCCGAATGGATGCGTGCGCAGTTGCCGGACCTGTCCGTGCCCGGCATGGATCTGGATGCCTTGGCGCCGGCGGACTTGGGGAACCTGCCGATGACAGGCGATAATGCCGCGCTCAACGACATGATGAAGGGTAGTGGGCTGCCGGACATGGTGAGCCGGGCGCTGGGGAAACCCGCGCCGGACGCCACCGATGCCGCCCACCGGCAGGACCCTGCGAGGGCGTTGCCCTCCAATATCGACCCCGCGCAGGTGCGCCCGGGTCAACCCGACCCGGCGCGGGTCGAGGCACAGGGCCAGGCACGGCCACCTTCACGTTAACCGGGCCCAGCGCCCAGCGGAGATCGCGCAACATGTGTGGCATCGTCGGAATCGTCGGCAACCAGAACGTCGCCGGGCAGCTCTATGACGGCCTGACCGTCCTCCAGCACCGCGGCCAGGACGCGGCCGGCATCGCCACCGTGCACGGCACCCGCCTGCGCGTGGAAAAGGCCAACGGGCTGGTGCGCGACGTGTTCGACGAACGCCGCATGGGCGTACTGCAGGGCCGTATCGGCATCGCCCACGTGCGCTACCCCACCGCCGGCTCGGAAGGCACCGACGAGGCGCAGCCGTTCTACGTCAACTCGCCCTATGGCATCGCGCTGGCGCACAACGGCAACCTGATCAACACCGAGGCGCTGCGCCAGCAGGTGTTCGAGGCCGACCGACGCAACATCAACACCGACTCGGACAGCGAGGTGCTGCTGAACGTGTTCGCCTACGAGCTGGATGCGCAGCGCATGCTGACCCCGGAAGCGGCGATCCGCGCGGTGGCCGGCGTGCACCGCCGCTGCAAGGGCGGCTACGCGGTGGTCAGCGTGGTGCTGGGGCTGGGGCTGGTGGCGTTCCGCGACCCGCACGGCATCCGCCCGCTGGTGCTGGGCAAGCGTAGCCACGCCGAGGGCGACGAATACATCGTCGCTTCCGAATCGGTGGCGCTGGACGTGCTCGGCTTCGAGCGCGTGCGCGACGTGCTGCCGGGCGAGGCGCTGGTCATCACCGAGCGCGGCGAACTGTTCGCCGAGGTCTGCGCGCCCAACACGCAGCAGACCCCGTGCATCTTCGAGTACGTGTACTTCGCGCGCCCGGATTCGATGATCGACAACGTCTCGGTGCACAAGGCGCGCATGCGCATGGGCCAGAAGCTGGGCGAGAAGATCCTGCGCCTGCGCCCGGACCACGACATCGACACCATCATCCCGATCCCGGACACCTCGCGCGACGCGGCGCTGGAAATCTCCAACGTGCTCGGCGTGAAGTACCGCGAGGGCTTCGTCAAGAACCGCTACGTCGGCCGCACCTTCATCATGCCGGGGCAGGGCGAGCGGGTGAAATCGGTGCGCCGCAAGCTCAACCCGATCCATCTCGAATTCCGCAACCGCGTGGTGCTCCTGGTGGACGACTCGATCGTGCGCGGCACCACCAGCCAGCAGATCGTGCAGATGGCGCGCGATGCAGGCGCGCGCAAGGTCTACCTGGCCAGCGCCGCGCCGCCGGTACGCCACCCGAACATCTACGGCATCGACATGCCGGCGGCCGAGGAACTGGTGGCGCACGAGCGCAGCGTCGAGGACATCGAGAAGTACCTAGGCTGCGACTGGCTGGTCTACCAGGATCTTGAAGACCTCGAAGCGGCGGTGCGCGAAGGCAACCCGGAACTGAAGGGGTTCGATTCGTCCTGCTTCAACGGCCACTACGTCACCGGCATCGAGCCGGGGTATTTCGAGCGCATCCAGCAGCTGCGCTCGGACGAGGCCAAGAACAAGCGCCGCGCGTGATTTTCCTTCTCCCTCCGGGAGAAGGTGCCCCGCAGGGGCGGATGAGGGTATGTCGGAGCCGGAATAACTGAACCATCATGATTCTGCCGAACCCTCACCCCAACCCCTCTCCCGAAGGGAGAAGGGCTTCAAGTACCAACTTGCTTGAAGCTGCAAGCATCTGCCTGGCTGAAGCCGACCCGCTCGAAAAAGTCGCCCTCACCCAGCACTACGCCGCACTGTTCCGCGCCGGCCAACTCAAGCTGCCGGCACAGGCTTCCGATCCCGAGCCGATCGGCATGCCCGGCCGCCCCGCGCAGCTGGTGCTGGTGCACCCGCGTGACCTGCCGCGGCGCGGCCTCGGCAACCCGGAAGGCCGCGCCGCCTTCATCCACGCCATCGCCCACATCGAGCTGAATGCCATCGACCTGGCCTGGGACGCGGTATACCGCTTCCGCGGCCTGCCGGGCAGTTTCCACGCCGACTGGGTGAGCTGCGCCGATGACGAGTCGCGCCACTTCATGCTGCTGCGCGAGCGCCTGCTCGCGCACGGCCACGACTATGCCGATTTCCCCGCCCACAACGGCCTGTGGGAAATGTGCGAGAAGACCGCGCACGACGGACTGGCGCGCATGGCGCTGGTACCGCGCGTGCTGGAGGCGCGTGGGCTGGACGTGACCCCGGGCATGATCGCCAAGCTGCGCGCGCTCGGCGACGACGCCACCGCAGACGTGCTGGAGGTGATCCTGCGCGAGGAAGTGGCCCACGTCGCCGCCGGCTCGCGCTGGTACCGCTGGTACTGCGAGCGCGCCGGCGTCGAGCCGCGCGCCCGCTTCAAGGAACTGCTGCGCGAATACGCCGGCGGCTACCTGCACGGCCTGGCGCCAGTTCGGCGGGTTCGATGCGCAGCACCAGCAACAGGCCCCCGAACTGGCGCAAGCCGGCGGCTACCTGCACGGCCCGTTCAACATCGAAGCACGCCTGCTGGCCGGTTTCGACGAGGACGAACTGGCGAATCTGGTCGAACAGGCAGGCTGAACGCCGCGTTCGTGGTGGGCCTGAAGCCGGCCGCCGTCTCCACCTGGACCGTTAACATCGAAACCCTCCGCGAGATCGTGAGGATATTCCGATGAAACCGTTGTATTCATTGCTTTGTGCGATACCGATGGCGGCCTTGCCGGGGTGCAGCCCGCCGACGGAACCGGGGGATGCCGAAGCATCGCCGGTTGTCGAGTCACCGGCGCAGAATGAGCTTGCCGCGGACGTCCCGGCGGACCTGCAGGCCATCGGCACCGAACCGTTCTGGAGCGTGAAGGTGGAGGGCGATGTACTGGTCTACACCACGCCGGAAACGATGGATGCGCCGCGCCGGTTGCAGGCCACGCGCAGCATCGATGCCGATGGCTTGCATCTGCTGGGTGAGGACGCGGGTGTGCCGTTCCGGCTGGATGTGCGGAGTGAGGCTTGTTCGGATGGCATGTCCGACCACGAATACCCGTTCAGCGCATCCTTCGTGCTGGATGACAGCACCATGAAGGGCTGCGCTTTCGATCAAGTCTCGCCGCCACCCCCGCAGTGAGCGAACGCTGGCCGGCATGAAACCGGCCCGACAAGGGCGGGATGCTCAGCCCAGGGCTTCCAGCTTGAAGCCTTCGGCATCCACCCGCAGCACCGAACCCTGTTCGTACCAGTCGCCGAGCACGATGCGGGTGCAGCTGGCGTCGCCCACCGGCACCGCGTGCACGGCCGGGCGGTGGGTGTGGCCGTGGATCATCGTGTCCACGCCGTAGCGGCGGAACGTGGCGACGACCTCGGCCGGGGCCACGTCGGTGACGGTTTCGAACTGGGCTTGGTTGCCTTGCTTCATTTCCGACTGGCGCGCTTGGCTGGCCGCGCGTGCCTTCTGCGCGAAGGCGATGCGCGCTTCCAGCGGCTGCGACAGGAACTGGGCGATGAAGGCCGGGTCGCGGGTTTGCGTGCGGAAGGCCTGGTAGGCGACGTCGTCGGTGCACAGCAGGTCGCCGTGCTGCAGCAGCACCGGCTTGCCGTACAGCGGGACCACGCAGGGGTCGGGCAGGATGCGCATGCCGGCACGCCGGGCGTAGTCCTCGCCGAGCAGGAAGTCGCGGTTGCCGCGGATGAAGAACACCGGCACGCCGGCGTCGGCCAGCTCGCGCAGCGCCACGGCCACCGCGTCGGCGGCGGGCGAGGGGGTGTCGTCGCCGATCCATGCCTCGAACAGGTCGCCGAGGATGTACAGCGCCTCGGCCTGGCGCGCTTGCCCGCGCAGGAAGTCGAGGAACAGGTCGGTGATGGCCGGACGGCTGGGGTCCAGATGCAGGTCGGAAATGAACAGCGTGGTCATGCCGGGCATTGTATGGCCCCATCCGTGTCCCGTCGTACCTGCCAGCAGGTTGGGGTTACATCCCCGACGCCCTGTGTATCCGGCATCCAGTGCCGGGGGCATGGCCCCGACCTGCCGTCAGAACGGCAGCGGCCACAGCTGCAGCGAGGCGGCGCCCAGCAGCAGGGCGATGCCGGTCGCGGCCAGTACGTCGCTGGGGTAGTGCAGGCCCAGCACCACGCGCGACAGCGCCACGCCGGCGCTGAACGGCAGCAGCAGCGGCGCCAGCCACGGGTACCAGGCCAGCGCCACCACGGTGAACGACACCGCGTGCAGGGTGTGCCCGGAAGGGAAGCTGTATTCGTCCAGTGGCGCGACCCAGGCACGGATGCGCAGGTCGGCGGCGAACGGGCGCGGGCGCCGGGTCCAGCGCTTGAGCACTTTGTACAGAGTCAGTGCGACCACGCCGGTGGCGGCCATGTGCGCCGAGGCGCGCAGGCCGTCCATGCCGTCGGCCAGCACCAGTGCGCCCATCAGCAGGTACCAGAACACGCCGTCGCCGAGGCGGCTGAGCGTCGCGAACAGGGTGCGGATGCCGCGGTGGCGGCAAAAGCGGTTGGCCTGCCGGCACCAGCGGGTTTCGCGGGCGAGCAGGGCGTCAGGCGGCAGCAAGCGCATGGCCACGCCTCCGTCCAGAAAGTTCGCGCAGCAGGGCCTCGAACTCGGCGACCACGTGTTCCGGATGCAGCCGCTGCATCGCGCCGCTGGCATTGGCGCCGAACAGGGTGCGCAGGTCGTCGTCGCCGGCCAGTTGCAGGGCCGCGTCGATGAATCGCTCGTCGCTGTCGACGCTCATGCCGCTGTGTCCGTGCTGCAGGTGTTCCCGCGCGGCGCCGTAGTCGAAGGCAACGGTGGCCACGCCGCTGGCCATCGCTTCCAGAGTGACGTTGCCGAAGGTTTCGCTGCGGCTGGGGAACAGGAACAGGTCACCGCTGGCGAAATGGCGGGCCAGCGCTTCGCCGCGCTGTACGCCACAGAAAATGAAATCCGGGTTTTCCTGCGCGATGCGCCCACGCAGCGGCCCGTCGCCGACCCAGACGAAGCGCGCTTCCGGGCGCTGTTGCTGGAGGCGGCGGAAGGCCCGGACCGCCAGGCCGAGGTTCTTTTCCGCGGCGATGCGGCCGACGTGGATCACCGCCAGCCCATGTTCGTCCAACCCCCATTCCCGGCGCAGTGCCGGATCGCGCCGGTGCGGCGAGAATCGCGTGGTATCCACGGCCCGCGCCAGCAGCCGGGGCTGGCGGAAGCCATTGCCGAGCAGAAAATCGTGCAGCTCGCGGGTCGGGACCAGGGTGGCATCGCCGCGGTTGTGGAAGCGGCGCATCCAGCCCAGCGCCGCCGGTTGCAGCCAGGCCGCGCCGTAGTCGGGCAGGTAGCTGTCGAAGCGGGTGTGCAGGCCGGTGGCGAACGGAATGCCGAGCCGGCGCGCGCTGCGCAGCGCCGACCAGCCGAGCGGGCCTTCGGTGGCGATGTAGACCGCATCGGGGCGGTGCCGGCGCCAGTGCCGCGCCAACCGGCCGGGCACGGGCAGGCCGAAGCGCAGGCCGGGGTAGCGCGGCAGCGCCATGCCGCGCACCAGCAGTTCGTGCGTCTGCGCGGTGTCATCCACCTGGCGCGGGCGTATTACTTCGACCTCATGGCCGCGGGCGCGCAGGCCGCGCTCCAGGCCCTGCACGGTCAGTGCCACGCCGTTGACCTCCGGCGGATAGGTTTCGGTGACGATGGCGTAGCGCATGCGCGTTCTCCCGTTTGCATCAGCATGGGGACGGACGGTGGCAGCGATGTTGCCGATATGCGTCTGTGGGGTGACACGCCGATCGAAGCCATGCCGCCCCCGTAGATGCGGGGCTTGCCCCGCATGGGGCTTTCCCGGTGATGCTTCGTGCGGGGGCAAGCCCCGCACCTACAAGGGGGTCAGGCCACGAACGGACGGAAGCTGATGCCCAGCCCGGCGATGCCTTCGGCCTCGCCGACCAGGTCGGCGCGCAGCAGCGGGCGGGCGTCGATGAAGGCCTTGTCCAGTACCAGCGACAGCGCGTTGCCGTCGATCGACAGTTCCAGCGTCGGGATCGGGTCGTCCTCGCGCGCGCGATGCAGCAGCACCGCCAGCCGCAGCAGCGCGGCGGTGCGCCTGGCCGGCAGCAGCAGGCGCTCGGGCAGGGCGTCGAACGCGGCCTTGGGGACGTTGCGGCGGTGGGTGCGGATCAGCGCCGCCAGCACCTGCTGCTCCTGCCGCGAGAAGCCGGCGATGTCCGAGTGCTCGATAACGTAGCTGCCGTGGGTGTGGTAGCCGCTGTGCGCGATCATCAGCCCCAGCTCGTGCAGACGCGCGGCCCAGCCGAGCATGCGGGCGTCGTCCGAATCCAGCTTCCAGCCCTCGGCCACCTGCTCGAACAGGCGCTGCGCGGTGGCTTCCACGCGCTGCGCCTGGGCTTCGTCGATGGCGTAGCGCCGGGTCAGCGCCGCCACCGATTCGTCGCGCGGGTCGTTGTCGCCGGCGCGGCCGACGATGTCGTGGAGGATGCCCTCGCGCATCGCCGCCTTGCTGACCAGCAGCTTCTGCAGGCCCAGCGCCTGGAGCGCGGCTTCCAGCACCAGCACGCCGCCGGCGATGATCGGCCGCCGTTCGCTGGACAGCGTCGGCAGGTTGATGTCGTCGATGTGCTTGGCGCGCAGCAGTTCCTCGCGCAGCTGCGGCAGCGCTTCGGCGGTGATCGCGCCCTTGCTCAGCTTCATCGCCGCGCAGATCTCGCTGATCGCCTTGTGCGTGCCGGACGAGCCCAGCGCCTCGTCCCAGCCCAGCGCGCGGTACTTGGCGGCGAACGGCTGGAACTCGGCGCCGATCTCGGTCAGTGCGTCCTTCCAGCGTTTCTTGCTCAGCTTGCCGCCGGGGAAAAAGCGGCGGGTGCTGGCGATGCAGCCGGCCTGCAGGCTCTCACGTTCCAGTGGCTGCATGCCGGCGCCGATAATGAATTCGGTGGAGCCGCCGCCGATGTCGATCACCAGCCGCCGCTGGCCGGGCCTGGGTGGCTGCGCGTGGGCCACGCCGAGGTAGATCAGGCGCGCTTCCTCGCGGCCGCTGACCACCTCGATGGCATGGCCCAGCGCGGTTTCGGCCGGCATCAGGAACGACAGCGGCGAGCGCAGCTGGCGCACGGTGTTGGTGGCCAGCGCGCGCACCCGGTATGGCGGGATGGTGCGGATGCGCTGGCCGAAGCGGGCCAGGCATTCCAGCGCGCGCCGGCCTGGCCCTGTTCGGCCTGCGGCTGGCCTACGAGGGCTGGACGCGGCGCTAGGCCTGCCCCCGCCAGGCATTCCAGCGCGCGCTGCCGCGCCTCGGCCGACAGCCCGCCCTTGCCGTCCAGCCCGTCGGCCATACGCACCGTTTCGCGCAGGCGGTCCACCACCCGCAGCTGGCCGAGCAGGTAGCGGGCGATGACCATGTGGAAGCTGTTGGACCCCAGGTCGATGGCGGCCAGCAGGTCGCCATCCTGCAGGGGGGGGAAGGTCGGGGAGGACTGGGGCATGGCGGAATGGTAAAGGCAGGAGTGAGTGAAGAGGAGTGAGGAGCGAGGGAAGGCATGAGCAGAAGCCGGTGTCCCGGCTTTTTCTCACTCCTCACTCCTCTTCACCCACTCCTCACCTCAAAGCACTTCCAGCAACGCCTGCTGCGCCGAATGCGGTGCCTGCCCCGGCTGGGGCTCGCACTTGCGGTAATGGCCGTCGGCCTGCAGCTCCCAGGCGTTGAGGTTGTCGTCCAGGTAGTTCTGCAGCACCTCGCGGTGGATGCGCTGGACCAGATTGTCGTCCAGCACCGGGAAGCAGGTTTCCACGCGCCGCAGCAGGTTGCGTTCCAGCCAGTCGGCGCTGGCGCAGAACAGCTCCGGCCTGCCGTCGTTGCCGAACCAGTAGACGCGGCTGTGCTCGAGGAAGCGGCCGACGATCGAGCGCACCCGGATGTTGTCGGAAATGCCTTCCACGCCCGGGCGCAGGGTGCAGGCGCCGCGCACGATCAGGTCGATCCGCACGCCGGCCTGCGAGGCCGCGTACAGGGCGCGGATCACCTGTGCTTCGTTGAGCGCGTTCATCTTGGCGATGATCCGCCCCGGCCGGCCTTCCAGCGCCAGTTGCGTCTCGCGCTCGATCCGCTGCAGCAGCCCGCTGTGCAGGGTGAACGGCGATTGCAGCAGGCAATCCAGCGTCCTTTTCGAGGCCAGCCCGGAGAGCTGCTGGAACAGCTGGTGCACGTCGTTGCCGATGTCGGCGTCGGCGGTGATCAGGCTCAGGTCGGTGTAGGCGCGCGCGGTGCCGCTGTGGTAGTTGCCGGTGCCCAGGTGCACGTAGCGGCGCAGTTTGCGGCCCTCGCGGCGCACGATCAGCAGCATCTTGGCGTGGGTCTTGTAACCGACCACGCCGTAGACGACCTGCACGCCGGCGTCCTGCAGGCGGTCGGCCAGGCCGAGGTTGGCCTCCTCGTCGAAGCGCGCGCGCAATTCCACCACCACGGTCACGTCCTTGCCGTTGCGCGCGGCCTGGATCAGCGCCTCGACAATGCCCGAGTCCTTGCCGGTGCGGTACAGGGTCTGCTTGATCGCCAGCACGTTGGAGTCCACCGCCGCCTCGCGGATCAGCTCCAGCACCGTGCCGAACGAATCGAACGGGTGGTGCAGCAGAACGTCCTTGCGCGCCACCGCGGCGAAGATGCCCTCGGGCGCCTTGAACACGCGCGGGGTCATCGGCGGGTATTTCAGGTCCGGGCGCTGCACCAGGTCGTAGACCTGGATCACCCGGTTGAGGTTGACCGAGCCGTCGATGCGGTAGGCCGCGTTGTCGGACAGGCCGAAGTTCTGCAGCAGGGTCTGCACGATCGGTTTGGGGCAGTCGTGGGCGATCTCCAGCCGCACCGCCGGGCGGTAGCCGCGGTCCACCAGTTCGTCGCGCAGCGCCAGCGCCAGGTTCTCCACTTCCTCCTCGTCCACCACCAGCTCGGAGTTGCGGGTGACCCGGAACTGGTAGGCGCCGCGCACGTCCATGCCGGGGAACAGTTCGTCGACGAAGGTGGACAGCACCGCCGACAGCAGCACGAAGTTCTGCGTCCCGCCCAGCGATTCGGGCAACTGGATGATGCGCGGCAGCGAACGCGGCGCGCGCACCACCGCCAGGTGACCGGCGCGGCCGAAGGCGTCGGTGCCGGTGAGCACCACGACGATGTTCAGCGACTTGTTGAGGATCTTCGGGAACGGGTGCGAGGGGTCCAGCCCCAGCGGCGACAGCACCGGCATGATCTCGTTGCGGAAGAACGCGCGCAGCCAGCGGCGCTGACGCGCGGTCCATGTCGTCGGCGACAGGATGCCGATGCCGGCATCGGCATCCTGTCGTTCACCTCAAAAATGCACGCTATCGGCAGCGAAGTGCTTGAGGTGAACGACAGGATGCCGATGCCGGCCTCCTGCAGCGCCGGGCGCAGCACCTCGTTCCAGCAGCGGTATTGCTGGTCCACCAGCTCGGCGGCGCGGTCGTGGATGGCCGACAGGATCTGCTGCGGGCTCAGCCCATCCGGCGCCGGCGGCAGGCCGAATTCCTGCGCGTGGCGTACCGCCGCGGCGCGGATCTCGAAGAACTCGTCGAGGTTGGTGCAGGAGATGCACAGGAAGCGCAGCCGCTCCAGCAGCGGCACCTGCGCGTCCATCGCCTGCGCCAGCACGCGGAAGTTGAAGTCCAGCTGCGACAGTTCGCGGTTGATGTACAGCGCCGGATCGCGCAGCGGGTCGGCCATGCTGGCGGTTGCTGCGGCGACAGGCGGGACGGGGGAATTCATGCCGGGGAGTCTTCGGTGGGGGCGATGGGGAGGGCGGCGTCGCGCGGGCGCACATGCTCGGCGTCGAAGTGGCAGGCGAACACGCTGCCCTGGCCCACTGCGCTGCGGATATCCAGTCGCGCCTGGTGCAGGCCGAGGATGTGCTTGACGATGGACAGGCCCAGCCCGGTGCCGCCGCTCTCGCGCGAGCGGCTGCTGGACACGCGGTAGAAGCGCTCGGTCAGCCGCGGCAGGTGGCTGGCGGGGATGCCGTAGCCGGTGTCGGTGACCGCCAGCACCGCGCCGCCGCCCTCGCGGGCGAAGCGCAGGCTGATGCGGCCGCCGGCCGGGGTGTAGCGCACCGCGTTGGTGACCAGGTTGGAGAACGCGCTGTGCAGTTCCTTGTTGGAGCCGGCCAGGTCCACTCCGGCGCTGTCCTCGACGCTGATTTCATGGCGGCCCTGGCTGTGCGCCTCGGCCTCGCGTCGCAGCGAGGTCAGCATCGGGGTCATCGCCACGGTTTCCAGCTCGGTGTGCTGCTGCGACTCCAAGCGCGACAGGGTGAGCAGGTCTTCGACCAGCTGCGCCATGCGCTGGCTCTGCTTGCGCATCTCCGCCAGCATCGGCCCGGTGTCGGGGAAATCCTCCGGGTCCATCATGTCCAGGTAGCCGTGGACCACGGTCAGCGGCGTGCGCAGCTCGTGCGAGACGTTGGCGACGAAGTCGCGGCGCACCTGCTCCAGGTGCAGCAGCTTGGTGACGTCGCGCGCCACCAGCAGCCAGTGGTGGTCCGAGTACGGGATCAAGCGCAGGTGCAGGCGGATGCCGGCATCGACCGGTGAATTGGCGTCGAGGATCGGCTCGGCGTTGCGCCCGCCGGCCAGCCAGTGCGCCAGCGGCAGCGGTTGCAGGCGCTCGACCAGCGGTGCGCCCATGTCGGCCGGATGGCGCAGGCCGAGCAGGCTGGTGGCCGCCTCGTTGAACCACAGGATGCGCTGGGTGTTGCGGTCCACCACCACCACCGCGTCGGGCAGCGCGGCGGCGGCGGCACGGTAGCTGCGCAGCATGTCCAGCAGGCGCCGCTTGCGTGCGCGCATCTCCCGCTGGTTGCGGTACAGCAGCCGGTCCAGCTCGTTCCACACGCCGGTGCCGTCGCGGGTTTCCCAGCGCTGGCGCGCGGTCAGCCGCAGCAGCACTTGGCGCAGTCGCCAGTAGTGCCAGGCCAGAATACCCAGCGCGGCCAGCACCACCGTCCAGGCCGGCTTGCCGAGCAGCGCGCCGATCAGCCCGGCCAGCACCAACAACGCAGCCACGGTGGCCAGCGTCTTCAACCAGGCGGATCGGAATTGGCGGGGCATTGCGCTCTCGGGTGGTGCGGATGGAACCGTTGGGGCTGCGCTCGGTTATAGCAGGAAGCGCACGGGCCGGTTGGCGGCCGCGGGCCTTCAGGTCGAGGCCGAAAAGCGGTAGCCGGCGCCGCGCACGGTCTGCACCATGTTCTCGGCGCCGAACGGCTCCAGCGTCTTGCGCAGGCGGCGGATGTGCACGTCGACCGTGCGTTCTTCATGACCCACCCGGAACGGGTCGCATCGTGCCCCGAGGGTTCCAGCGCCTTGCGCAAGCGGCGGATGTGCACGTCGATGGTGCGCTCTTCCACGTAGACGCTGCCGCCCCACACGTGGTCGAGCAATTGCGAGCGGGTATAGACGCGCTCGGGGTGGGTCATGAAGAAGTGCAGCAGGCGGTATTCGGTGGGGCCGATGGCAACCGGCGCGTCGTTGGCGAACACGCGGTGGGCGGCGCCATCGATGCGGATCGGGCCGATGCCGACGCTGCCGTCCTCATCGTCGTCGCGGGTGCGGCGCAGCACCGCGCGGATGCGTGCCAGCAGCTCGCGCGCAGAGAACGGCTTGACCACGTAGTCGTCCACGCCCGCCTCCAGCCCGCCGACGCGGTCGTTCTCCTCGCCGCGCGCGGTGAGCATGATGATCGGCACCTCGCGGGTCAGCGCTTCCTTGCGCCAGCGCCGGGCCAGGTCGAGGCCGCTGGTGCCGGGCAGCATCCAGTCCAGCAGGATCAGGTCCGGCACGTGGTCGGCGATGGCGGTCTGCGCCTCCAGCGCATCGCCGGCGTGCACCGGCTCGTATTCGCCCTTGCGCAGGGCGAAGGCGACCATGTCGCGGATCGCCGGTTCGTCGTCGACTATCAGGATGCGTTTGAGCACGTTTTGCCTGTCATGAAGCCCGTCCTGCCGCGATTAGACTACGGTTTGATGACGGGTTTGTGACAGTGTGCAAGAGGCCATTGACGCATGGGTCGGGGCCGCGCCCCCGACGGTCGTACACGAGAGCCTGTCGAGGTGTCGGGGGTGTGGCTCCGGCCTACCTGCGCTGCATGTCCGGGTCGCGCTGGCCCAGCCGCCGCATTTCCAGCACGGTGGGCATGATCGCCTCGATGCGCGCATCGACGCGGGCGCGGCTGATGTAATCCAGTTCCGGCTGCTTGAGCAATGCCTGGAACTGCAGCAATGCCTGCTCGGGGCGGCCGTTCAGGTAGGCGGCCTCGGCATAGGCTTCGCTGGCGCGGATGGTGTCGCCGGCCAATTCGCTGGCACGGGCGAAAGTGCGCTGGAATACCGGGTCGTCGCCGGCGCGCGCCAGCAGCGGGCGCAGCATCGCCTGGGCGCGCTTGCCGGCTTCCGCGCCGCCCTGTTCGTTGAGTATCTGCGCGTAGGTCAACGCTACCGGGCGGCTCTGCGGCAGCTGCCGCAGCAGCGCGTCGAAACGGCGGTTGGCGTCACCGTGGCGGCCGCTGCGCGATTCGGCCTCGCCCAGCGCCAGGCCCACCCACAGGTTGTCCGGATACTCGGCGTGCAGCGCCTGCAATTCCTGCAGTGCCTGCTGAACCGCCTTGCCGCCGTCACGCAGTTGGGCGATGGCCACGCCGTAGCGCTGCGGGTCGCTCAGGCCGTCCTTCTGGCTGCGGCGCAGGTCCCGGTATTCGCGCACCAGTTCGGACGGCGTGGTCGCGCTGAGCACGCGCAGGCGCTCGCGCGCCCACTCGAACTGGCCGCTGGCGCCGCGCGGCAGGTCCAGCGACGGCAGCGACAGCTGCATTGAGCCGGGCAGCAATGGATTGCCCAGGGTGGTGAGCGGGTCGGTGGCCGGGTCGGACGGGTCCACCCGTTCCTGACGCACGCCGCCGGGTGTGGTGGTGGTCAGCAGCACCGTGTCTTTCTTCATCTGCTCGGCGCGGGCCTTGGCCTCGCTGATGCGGGTGATGGTGACCGGGTGGGTACGCAGGAAATCCGGCGTGGAATAGCCGCCCTCGTTGCCGCGCATCGCCGCCGACATGCGCTCGAAGAAGCCGGCCATCGCATCGACGTCGTAGCCGCTGCGTGCCAGCGTGCGGATGCCGAGCCGGTCGGCCTCCGATTCGTTGGAGCGGGTGAAGTTGATCTGCAGCTGCTGCATCAGGCCCAGGCCGGAGGTGATCGCGGCCATCGTCGCATCGCCCGAGGAATTGCCGCCGGCCTGCTGTGCGGCGACCACCGCCGCCAGCATGCCCAGCAGGATCGGGATCTGGTCGCGCTGCGCCTTCTCGACGCTGCGCAGCACGTGTTGCTGGGTGACGTGCGAGATCTCGTGCGACAGCACCGCCGCCACCTCGTCCTCGCGCTGCGCGGTCAGCACCAGCCCGGCGTTCATGCCGATGTAGCCGCCCAGCGTGGCGAAGGCATTGATCTGCCGGTCCTTGAGCATGAAGAAGGTGAACGCCTGCTGCGGTTGTGCACTGTTGGAGCCGAGCCGGGTACCCATGCGCTGCAGCCATTCATCGACCAGCGGGTCGTCGAGCAGGTAGCCGTAGTTGCGCAGCTCGCGCAGCATCATGCCGCCGTACTCGGCCTGCCGCGCCGGGGTGAGCAGTTCGCCGGCGGACGAGCCGATGTCCGGCAGCCTGCTTTCCTGGGCGAAGGACAGCGGAGTGGCCAGGGCCAGGGTGACGGCGGTGGCGAGCAGCAGCGTGCGCAAGGCGAGGCTCCGGTGGGGCTGGACGGAGGATGACGGGGAAGCGGCGGAGCGGGGTGAAGCACAGATTAACCCGCAGTGTTCCAGCAGCGGCCAGTGCAGGGGGCCTGTGAAATCTGCGCGGCCGCTACCATATGCAGACAACATTCCCCGCGTGGAGTTTCCCGTGAGCAACCAGACCCCCGAGATCACCATTTATTCGACCGCCGTGTGCCCGTACTGCGTGGCGGCCAAGAACTTCCTCAAGAGCAAGGGGCAGTCGTGGACCGAAGTACGCATCGACCTGGACCCGGCCGCGCGCGAGAAGATGATGGCGCAGACCCGCCGCACCAGCGTGCCGCAGATCTTCGTCGGCGACGTCCACGTCGGCGGCTACGACGACATGATGGCGCTGCATCGCGAGGGCAAGCTCGAACCGCTGCTGGCGGGGCAGGGCGCATGAGCGGCGGCGAGAAGGACCGCCTGGCCGAATTCACCGAATTCCGCCAGCGCATGAACCAGCGCATCCTCGCCGAGCCCAACCAGGTGGTGCGGCGCTTCTTCGCGCTGGACACCCAGACCTACCAGGCCGGCGCGCTGGATGTGAAGACCAAGGAGCTGCTGGGGCTGGTCGCCTCGCTGGTGCTGCGCTGCGACGACTGCATCAGCTACCACGTGGCCCAGTGCAAGGACGCCGGGGCCAGCCGCGAGGAGTTGTTCGAGACCTTCTCGGTCGGGTTGGTGGTGGGTGGTTCCATCGTCATCCCGCACCTGCGGCGGGCGGTGGATTTCCTCGACCAGCTCGAATCCGGGGCCGTGCAGGCCCCGGCTGAACCTGCGACCTTGGTCCAGTTGGGGCAGGGGGCGGGGATCGGGCATAATTGACAGTTGAAACTTTCTGACGCGCCTGATACCGGGCAGCCGGCCGGCGCGCGCCCCTCACCTGTTCGGAACCCCAAATCATGACGCAGACAATCACCGTCATCCGCGGCGATGGCATCGGCCCGGAAATCATGGACGCCACCCTGTTCGTGCTGGACCAGCTCGGCGCCGGGCTGTCCTACGAGTTCGCCGACGCCGGCCTGGCCGCGCTGGAAAAGCACGGTGAACTGATCCCGGCCTCCACGCTGGAATCGATCAAGAAGAACAAGGTCGCGCTGAAGAGCCCGCTGACCACCCCGGTCGGCGGCGGCTTCAGCTCGATCAACGTGGCCCTGCGCCGCCAGTTCGACCTGTACGCCAACGTGCGCCCGGCGATCTCGTTCCCGAACACCAAGTCGCGCTACGAGAACGTCAACCTGATCACCGTGCGCGAGAACACCGAGGGCGCCTACCTGAGCGAAGGCCAGGAAGTGTCGGCCGACGGCGAGACCGCGTTCTCCGGCACCCGCATCACCCGCAAGGGTTCCGAGCGCATCGTGCGCTACGCCTTCGAGCTGGCCCGCAGCACCGGCCGCAAGAAGGTCACCGCCGTGCACAAGGCCAACATCATCAAGTCCACCTCGGGTCTGTTCCTGAACATCGCCCGCGAAGTGGCCGCGAACTACCCGGAAATCGAGTTCCAGGAAATGATCGTGGACAACACCTGCATGCAGCTGGTGATGCGCCCCGAGCAGTTCGACGTCATCGTCACCACCAACCTGTTCGGCGACATCATCTCCGACCTGTGCGCCGGCCTGGTCGGCGGCCTGGGCCTGGCTCCGGGTGCCAACATCGGTGAGGACGCGGCCATCTTCGAGGCCGTGCACGGCACCGCGCCGGACATCGCCGGCAAGGGCATCGCCAACCCGTGCGCGCTGCTGCTGGGCGCGGCGCAGATGCTGGACCACCTCGGCCAGCCGCAGAACGCCGAGCGCCTGCGCAAGGCCATCGTTGCCACGATGGAAGCCAGGGATTCGCTGACCGGCGATCTCGGCGGCAACAGCGGCACGATGGACTTCGCCAAGGCGATCGCCAGCCGGCTGTAAGCAGGCGGCGGGGCAGTCGAGAAGAAGGGCGCCGATGGCGCCCTTCTTCGTTCATGCTTCCGGCTTTCCTGCGAAAGCCGGTGGATGATCAGTTGCGCGACTGCAGCTTGGACAGCAGCCGCAGGAACTCGATGTACAGCCACACCAGCGTCACCATCAGGCCGAACGCGCCATACCATTCCATGTACTTCGGCGCGCCGGCTTCCACGCCGCTTTCGATGAAGTCGAAATCCAGCACCAAATTCAGCGCGGCGACCACCACCACGAACAGGCTGAAGCCGATGCCGATCAGCCCCGAGTCGTGGATGAAGGGAATGTCGATGTTGAAGAAGCCCAGCACGATGGTCGCCAGATAGACCAGTGCGATGCCGCCGGTGGCCGCGACCACGCCGAGCTTGAAGTTCTCGGTGGCCTTGATCAGTCCGCTGCGATAAGCGAACAACAGTGCGAACAGCGTGCCGAAGGTCAGCAGCACCGCCTGGAACACGATGCCCTGGAAGCGCGCTTCGTAGATCGCCGAGATCGTGCCGAGGAACAGGCCTTCGGCCAGTGCATAGAGCGGTGCGCTGACCGGCGCCCAGCTCTTCTTGAAGATGGTGACCAGCGCCAGCACGAAGCCGCCGATCATCCCGCCCCACAGGTACAGGCGCGCGCCGGCGGCCAGCTCGCCACTGTCGGTGAGGGTGTGGTTCCAGGCGAAGGCCGCGGTGAGCACGGCCAGCAGCAACAGGATGCCGGTGCGGTTGACCGTGCCGTTGATGGTCATGGCCCCGTCGTCGCGGGTCACCACGGTGCCGCTGCCCAGGTCGAGGAAGGTGGAGTCGGAAAGGGCGGGGTTGCCGCTGCGCATGTGGGGCTCCGGATGAGGGGAATGCCCGAGCATAACCAAATGCGCGGCGATGCAATCCGCCGTTGACAGACTGCCGCGCAGTTCCGACAATAGCCGACCTTTCGGGGGGAACCTCGGGAGATTCACCGCCGGGGTATAGCGCAGTCTGGTAGCGCGCCTGCTTTGGGAGCAGGATGTCGGGGGTTCGAATCCCTCTACCCCGACCATCCAGTGCACCGCAGTGCGTTGGAGTGCGACGGTCCGGTCAGAGCGCCCGTAGCTCAACTGGATAGAGCACCGGCCTTCTAAGCCGGCGGTTACAGGTTCGATTCCTGTCGGGCGCGCCAATCGGCGCAAGCGGTGGGTTGTTGTTTTCAGTGGTGGCTGTAGCTCAGTTGGTTAGAGTACCGGATTGTGATTCCGGTGGTCGGGGGTTCGAATCCCCTCAGCCACCCCATTGAACAGGACGCCGGCGTGCATGCATGCCGGGGTTGAAAGAAGCAAAGGGTGCGGGTACCATGTGCACCCTGATTTTTCAGGGCCGTTAGCTCAGTTGGTAGAGCAGTTGACTCTTAATCAATAGGTCCAAGGTTCGAATCCTTGACGGCCCACCAGTTGCGACAGCCATCCAGAAGTTTCGGATGGCTGTTTTGTTGAAAGATGTGGTTTCGCGTTTTACGGGCTGTTAGCTCAGTTGGTAGAGCAGTTGACTCTTAATCAATAGGTCCAAGGTTCGAATCCTTGACAGCCCACCAGATCCAGGCACCCGCTACCACGGGTGCCTTTTTCTTTGTCGCCGCTCCCTGGCGGCAACCCTTCGGGACGGGCGTTTTTAGCCGCCGGCCTGCGATAATGCCGGCCGCATGCGAAAGTGGCGGAATTGGTAGACGCCCTGGATTTAGGTTCCAGTGCCGCAAGGCGTGGGGGTTCGAGTCCCCCCTTTCGCACCATCCGTGGGTCGTCCGGATGTCCTGCCGCGCCAAAGTGCGGGCGCGGACTGGCAGCCAAGGCTGGAATCGGCCAAACTATAGGGCTGCGGCGGGGACAGGTGCCCGCCGGAAGTCGTTCATTTCAGTCCACATTCGTGCCGGGGCCCGGGGCCGCCGGTGGCAGGAGTCCACATGCAAGCTTCGATCGAATCCACCGGCAATCTGGAACGCCGCCTGACCTTCTCCCTGCCGGAGGAGCGCCTGCAGAGCCATATCGATGGCCGTCTGGGCGAGATCGCGCGCACCGTGCGCATCAAGGGCTTCCGCCCGGGCAAGGTGCCGGCCAAGGTGGTCGAGCAGCGCTTCGGGCCGCAGGTGCGCGCCGAGGCGATGGATGGCCTGTTGCGTGAAACCTTCGACGCCGCGCTGCGCGAGCACGCGCTGCGTATCGCCGGCAATCCGCGCATCGAGAAGGCCGGCGAAGGCGAGTTCGATTTCGTCGCCAACGTCGAGCTGGTGCCGGATTTCGGCGACGTCGACGTGACCAAGCTGACCGTTGTGCGCCATGCCGCCGAGGTCACCGACGCCGACATCGACCAGATGATCGAGAACCTGCGCCAGCAGCGCCGCAGCTGGAAGGCGGTCGAGCGCGCCGCCCAGGAGGGTGATCTGGTCGCGCTGGAAACCTGGTCGCAGGCCGGTGACGAGCGCCTGCCGGCCGAGGGTGCCGAGAAGGGCACCGTCATCGTCGGCCAGGGCATGATGTTCGAGCAGATCGAGAAGGGTCTGGTCGGCCTGGCCAAGGGCGAGGAGAAGACGCTGGACGTCGAATTCCCGGCCGATTGGCGGGTGCCGGCGCTGGCTGGCAAGAAGGTCAAGGTTGCGGTCAAGGCCGCTGAAGTGTCCGAGCCGGTGGTGCCCGACGTCGATACCGCGTTCATCAAGAGCTTCGGTGTCAAGAATGGCGGGCTGGAGCAGTTCCGGGCCGACATCCGTTCCAACCTGGAGCGCGAGCTGAAGGGTGCGCTGATGAACCGCCTGCGCCGCGAGGTGGGCGAGCAGCTGATCGCCGCCTATGCCCATGTCGAACTGCCGCCGCGCCTGGTCGAGAACGAGGCCCGCGCGATGCTGGCCCAGCAGGTCGATGCCATCCGCCGCCAGGGTGGCAACCCCGGCAACGTGCCGGCCGACGCCCACGAGGGCTTCAAGGACGCCGCCTCCAAGCGCGTGCTGGTCGGCCTGCTGGTCGGCGAGGTCGCCCGCAAGAACGAGCTGCGCCTGGACCCGAAGCGCCTGAACGAAACCATGCGCCTGATCGCCTCGACCTACGAAGAGCCGGAGCAGGTCATTGAGATGTACCGCAACGACCCCCAGCTGATGGGTGGCCTGCAGAACCGCGTGATGGAAGAGCAGGTGATCGACTGGATCGCCGAGCGTGCCCAGCACACCGAGCAGTCGCTGTCGTTCCAGGACGCGATCCGGCCGTAAGGGCGGGTCGCCCGCAAGACCCCGCGCACCATGCGCGGGGTTTCAATACACCTCAGGAGATTCCCGCGTGGACAACCGAACCACAGCCTTGAACATGGTTCCGATGGTGGTCGAGCAGACCAGCCGCGGCGAGCGCGCCTACGACATCTATTCGCGCCTGCTCAAGGAGCGGATCATCTTCCTGGTCGGCCCGATCGACGACCACGTCGCCAACCTGGTGGTCGCGCAGATGCTGTTCCTCGAGGCGGAAAATCCCGAGAAGGACATCAACCTGTACATCAACTCGCCCGGTGGCGTGGTGACGGCGGGGCTGGCGATCTACGACACCATGCAGTTCATCAAGCCCGACGTCAGCACCATGTGCATCGGCCAGGCCGCCAGCGCCGGCTCGCTGCTGCTGATGGCCGGCGCCAAGGGCAAGCGTTTCGCCCTGCCGAACTCGCGGGTGATGATCCACCAGCCGTCCGGCGGTGCGCAGGGCCAGGCCACCGACATCGAAATCCAGGCGCGGGAGATCCTGTACCTGCGCCAGCGCCTGAACGGGCTGTATGCCAGCCACACCGGGCAGCCGATCGAGCAGATCGAGCGCGACATGGAGCGCGACCGCTTCCTCAGCGCCGAAGGCGCCAAGGAATACGGGCTGATCGACCAGGTCGTGGACCGGCGTTCGGAGGAGTCGATCCAGCCGGCATGACGGCGGCAAACAGCCGAAAACATGGCAATTCCGCAGGGTCGGAACCGGGCTGGCGCCCGTCCGGCCCTGTGCTATTCTCGAAATCGAATCCCCTGTTCATGGGGGAGGGCAACTGGGTAAGCGAAGCATGAGCGAAGACCGGCAAGGTCGTTCCGGGGACGGTGGCAAGATTCTCTACTGCTCGTTCTGCGGCAAGAGTCAGCATGAAGTACGCAAGCTGATCGCGGGTCCGAGCGTGTTCATCTGCGATGAATGCGTGGAGCTGTGCAACGACATCATCCGCGAGGAACTGGAGGAAAAGGCGCAGTCGGCGCGCAGTTCGCTGCCCAAGCCGCGCGAAATCCTCGAGGTCCTGGACCAGTACGTGATCGGCCAGAACCGTGCCAAGCGCACGCTGGCGGTGGCCGTGTACAACCATTACAAGCGCATCGAGAGCCGCCAGAAGAGCGACGACGTCGAGCTTTCCAAGTCCAACATCCTGCTGGTCGGCCCGACCGGCTCGGGCAAGACGCTGCTGGCCGAGACTCTGGCGCGCATGCTCAACGTACCGTTCACGATGGCCGATGCGACCACGCTGACCGAGGCCGGCTACGTCGGCGAGGACGTGGAGAACATCATCCAGAAGCTGCTGCAGAAGTGCGACTACGACGTCGACAAGGCGCAGCAGGGCATCGTCTACATCGATGAAATCGACAAGATCTCGCGCAAGAGCGAGAACCCGTCGATCACCCGCGACGTGTCCGGCGAAGGCGTGCAGCAGGCGCTGCTCAAGCTCATCGAGGGCACGGTGGCCTCCGTGCCGCCGCAGGGCGGGCGCAAGCATCCGCAGCAGGAATTCCTGCAGGTGGACACCAAGAACATCCTGTTCATCTGCGGTGGCGCGTTCGCCGGGCTGGACAAGGTGATCCAGCAGCGTTCCAGCGAGGCCGGCGGCATCGGCTTCGGGGCCAAGGTCAAGAGCAGCGAGCGCAAGCAGGAGATCGGCAAGGTGCTGGCCGAGGTCGAGCCCGAGGACCTGATCAAGTTCGGCCTGATCCCCGAGTTCGTTGGCCGCCTGCCGGTGGTGGCGACGCTGGAGGAACTGGACGAGCCGGCGCTGGTCAAGATCCTGACCGAGCCGAAGAACGCCATCACCAAGCAGTTCAAGAAACTGTTCGAGATGGAAAACGTCGAGCTGGAGTTCCGCCCGGACGCGCTGTCCGCCATCGCCAGGAAGGCGCTGAAGCGCAAGACCGGCGCGCGTGGCCTGCGCACCATCGTCGAATCGGTACTGCTGGACACCATGTACGACCTGCCGTCGCAGGAGAACGTGAGCAAGGTGGTGGTCGACGAGTCGGTCATCGAGCACAAGTCCGAGCCCTACGTGATCTACCAGGCGCCGCCGGCCAAAGCCGCCTCCGGCGACTGAACCGGCAGGCCACAGGGCCTCTTGCAAGCCCCAGCCGATGGCCCCATAACGGGGCCATCGGCTTTTCAATGGCCGCCCCCTGACCCAGTGGAGCCCTCATGGCCCAGCACAAACCCGAAGTCCTCGACCTGCCGGTCCTGCCACTGCGCGACGTGGTGGTGTTCCCGCATATGGTCATTCCGCTGTTCGTCGGCCGCGACAAGTCGATGCAGGCGCTCGAGCGGGCGATGGAGGCGGACAAGCGCATCCTGCTGGTGGCGCAGAAGTCGGCCGAGATCGACGATCCGACGGCGGCCGACCTGTACACGGTGGGCACGCTGGCGCAGGTGCTGCAGCTGCTGAAATTGCCCGACGGCACCATCAAGGTGCTGGTCGAGGGCCTGTCGCGCGTGGCCGTGGAGAAAATCCGCGAGCAGGACGGCTCGCTGCAGGGCGTCGGCGTGGAGCTGGAGTCGGACGAATCGCGCGAGCAGCGCGAGGTCGAGGCCATTGCCCGCTCGCTGATGTCGCTGTTCGAGCAGTACGTCAAGACCAACCGCAAGCTGCCGCCGGAGCTGCTGCAGACGCTGGCCGGTATCGAAGAGCCGGCGCGGTTGGCCGACACCATCGCCGCGCACATCGGCGTGCGCCTGGCCGACAAGCAGAAGCTGCTGGAAATCCTGCAGGTGGGCGAGCGGCTGGAAATGCTGGTGGGCCTGGTCGATGGCGAGATCGACGTGCAGCAGCTGGAGAAGCGCATCCGCGGCCGGGTCAAGTCGCAGATGGAGAAGAGCCAGCGCGAGTACTACCTCAACGAGCAGATGAAGGCGATCCAGAAGGAGCTGGGCGACCTCGACGAGGCCCCCGGCGAGCTGGAGGAGCTGGCGCGCAAGATCGCCGAGGCCGGCATGCCCAAGGCGGTGGAGGCCAAGGCCAAGAACGAGCTGAACAAGCTCAAGCAGATGTCGCCGATGTCGGCCGAGGCCGCGGTGGTGCGCAACTACCTGGAGTGGCTGCTGGGCGTGCCGTGGAAGAAGCGCAGCAAGGTGCGCAAGGACCTGAAGGCCGCCCAGGACACGCTCGATGCCGACCACTACGGGCTGGACAAGGTCAAGGAGCGCATCCTCGAATACCTCGCGGTGCAGTCGCGGGTGAAGCAGATGAAGGGGCCGATCCTGTGCCTGGTCGGCCCACCGGGTGTGGGCAAGACCTCGCTGGGCCAGTCCATCGCCAAGGCGACCAACCGCAAGTTCGTGCGCATGAGCCTAGGTGGCGTGCGCGACGAGGCCGAGATCCGCGGCCACCGCCGAACCTATGTCGGCTCGATGCCGGGCCGCATCGTGCAGAACCTCAACAAGGTCGGCAGCAAGAACCCGCTGTTCGTGCTCGACGAGATCGACAAGATGTCGATGGATTTCCGCGGCGACCCGTCCTCGGCACTGCTGGAAGTGCTCGACCCGGAGCAGAACAATGCCTTCAACGACCATTACCTCGAAGTGGACCTGGACCTTTCCGAAGTGATGTTCGTGGCGACCTCCAACTCGCTGAACATCCCCGGCCCGCTGCTGGACCGCATGGAGGTCATCCGCATCCCCGGCTACACCGAGGACGAGAAGCTCAACATCGCCCTGCGCTACCTGGTGCCCAAGCAGCTCAAGGCCAACGGCCTGAAGCCGGAGGAACTGGCGGTCGAGGAAGCAGCCATCCGTGACATCGTGCGCTACTACACGCGCGAATCCGGCGTGCGCAACCTCGAACGTGAGGTGGCGAAGATCTGCCGCAAGGTGGTCAAGGAGATTGCACTGGCCGGCCCGCAGCAACCGCAGAAGCCGGCGAAGAAATCCGCGAAGAAGGCCAAGGCCCGCGTCGTGGTCGATTCGGCCAACCTCGACAAGTATCTGGGCGTGCGCCGCTTCGACTTCGGCCGCGCCGAGGAGCAGAACGAAGTCGGGCTGGTCACCGGCCTGGCCTGGACCGAGGTCGGCGGCGACCTGCTGCAGATCGAATCGACGCTGATCCCCGGCAAGGGCGCGGTGACGCTGACCGGCCAGCTCGGCAACGTGATGAAGGAGTCGGCCACCGCCGCGTTGTCGGTGGTGCGCGCGCGCGCGCAGGCGCTGGGCATCGACGTGGACTTCCTGCAGAAGCAAGACGTACACCTGCACGTGCCCGACGGCGCCACGCCCAAGGACGGCCCCAGTGCCGGCATCGCGATGGTCACCTCGCTGGTGTCCACGCTGAGCAAGGTGCCGGTAAAGGCCGACGTGGCGATGACCGGCGAGATCACCCTGCGCGGCCGCGTCACCGCCATCGGCGGGTTGAAGGAAAAGCTGCTGGCTGCGCTGCGCGGCGGCGTCCGTACCGTCATCATCCCCGACGAGAACCGCAAGGACCTTGCCGACATCCCGGCCAATGTCACCCGCGACCTGGACATCGTGCCGGTGAAGTGGATCGACGAGGTGCTGGACCTCGCGCTGGAGACGCCGTTGGCGCCGAAGAAGACGCGTGGCAAGGCCCAGCGGGTGGCGGTGCGGGGCAAGTCCAAGCCGGCGCCGAGCGCGCGCGTCAAGCATTGAAGATGAACGTGAAATGCCCTGAAACCCGCGCCATTGCTGGCTTTTCGGCTTGCGTGGGTAGGGGGGCGCTGGTATAAAAGCTCGACCCACCTGCCCGCATAAAAGCGGGCAGCGTGTTTGCAGGATCTTCCGGTTGCCGCCGCTGCCGTCACGGGCGGGGACCAACCCAATCTATTCCGCGGGATCGTCCGCATAGGGAGTTTTACGTAAATGAACAAGACCGAATTGATTGATGGCGTTGCCGCTGCTGCTGACCTCTCCAAGGCCGAAGCCGGCCGTGCGGTCGATGCCGTCGTTGCCGAAATCACCAAGGCGCTGAAGAAGGGCGATGCGGTGACGCTGGTCGGCTTTGGCACCTTCCAGGTCCGCGAGCGTGCCGAGCGCACCGGCCGCAACCCGAAGACCGGCGACACCATCAAGATCGCCGCATCGAAGAATCCCTCGTTCAAGGCTGGCAAAGCCCTGAAGGATGCCGTAAACTAAGCGGCTCACCGGGGGTGCTTAGCTCAGCGGTAGAGCGTCTCCCTTACAAGGAGAGGGTCGGGGGTTCGAAACCCTCAGCACCCACCACGAAGCGCCATCAGTAAGCAGTTTTGAAATGTGGAGCGGTAGTTCAGCTGGTTAGAATGCTGGCCTGTCACGCCGGAGGTCGCGGGTTCGAGTCCCGTCCGCTCCGCCAGTTTCAAGAAGGCCCCTGAGCAATCGGGGGCCTTGTTTTCTCCGAAGCCCGCAAGGGCGCGGGAAACGAAGGTCAAAAGTGCGGAGCGGTAGTTCAGCTGGTTAGAATGCTGGCCTGTCACGCCGGAGGTCGCGGGTTCGAGTCCCGTCCGCTCCGCCAGTTCCACCCTGCCATTGCCTTGCAATGGCGCGCCCGCCGCGATGTCGGCGGGGCGCAGCAGCACAACGCGGAGCGGTAGTTCAGCTGGTTAGAATGCTGGCCTGTCACGCCGGAGGTCGCGGGTTCGAGTCCCGTCCGCTCCGCCATTGATTGCAAAGCCCCCGGCGCAGGCCGGGGGCTTTTTCGTTGGCCGCCCAAATGGCGGAAGGGCCGGCCGTTTGGGCGCGGGGCGGGAAGCGGGTTACACTGCTTGGCTCGCCATCAGGCCCTGATTTTTCCCATGCTGCAGAAACTTCGCGACAAGACCTCAGGCTGGATCGTTACCGTGATCATGGGCCTGCTGATGATCCCGTTCCTGTTCGTGATCGACAACAGCTACCTCGGTGGCGTCGGCGGACAGAACGTGGCCAAGGTATCGGCGCCGCCGTCGTGGTGGCGTTCTGCGCCGTCGTGGTGGCCGATGTCGTTCCTGTGGAGCCACCACGAGATCGGCAACGACGAGTTTCGCACCCGCTTCGAACAGGCGCGCATGCAGGCGCGCGAGCAGCAGGGCGACGATTTCGACCCGCGCGAGTTTGAAACCATCGAGAACAAGCTGGCCGTGCTCGACCAGATGATCGACGAGCAGGTGGTGCGGCTGGCCGCGGAAGATGCGCGCATCGTCATCGGCGATGCCACCGTGCGCGACTACATCGCCAGCATCCCGGCCTTCCAGCGCGACGGCAAGTTCAACGCCGAGCAGTACCGGCTGACGCTGGCGCAGAGCATGCCGCCGCGCACCCCGGCGATGTTCGACCAGGTGGTGCGTACCAGCCTGCAGCAGTCGATCATCCCGACCGCGCTGGCGCAGTCGGGGTTCGTGACCCAGGGCGAGAGTGAGCGCCTGTTGAAGCTGCTGGGCGAAACCCGCGATGTCGAGTTCGCGATCCTGCCGGTGCCGGAAGCGGACACCGCGGCGGTGGACGATGCGCAGGTCAAGCAATGGTATGAAGCCCACTTGGGCGATTTCCGTCAGCCGGAGAGCGTATCCATCGAGTACGTCGAGCTGGACATGGCCAGCATGCCGCCGGCGGCCGCGGCCGATGAAGCAACGCTGCGCCAGCGCTACGAGGAAGAGAAGGCGCGCTTCGTCAAGCCGGAAGAGCGGCTGGCCTCACATATCCTGATCGGCAACAGTGAAGGTGCCGAGGCCAAGGCGGCCAAGCTGGCCGAGGAAGCAAAGCAGCCGGGCGCCGACTTCGCCGCGCTGGCCAAGGCCAATTCCGACGACCCGGGCTCGAAGGAGGCCGGTGGCGACCTGGGTTGGGTCGAGCGCGGGGTGATGGTCAAGCCGTTCGAGGATGCGCTGTTCGCCATGCAACCGGGTGAAGTGAGTGGCCCGGTGAAGACCGAATTCGGCTACCACGTGCTGCAGCTGCGCGAGACCAAGGGTGGGGAAGGCCAGCCGTTCGAGGAAGTGCGCGACCAGTTGGCGGCCGAGCAGTTGCAGGCCGACACCGAGCGCGCCTTCAACGAGCTCAGCGGCAAGCTGGTGGACCTGGTCTACAAGAACCCGACCGTGCTCGAGTCGGCCGCGGAGGAACTGAAGCTGCCGGTGCAGACGCTGGGGCCGTTCAGCCGCGCCACCGCCAGCGGCATCGCCGCCAACCCGGCGGTGCTGCGTGCCGCGTTCTCCGATGCACTGAAGGAAGACGGTACGGTCAGCGACCCGATCGAGCTGGGGCCGAACCGCAACGTGATGATCCGCGTCACCGAGCACACCCCGGAGCAGGCCATCCCGCTGGAACAGGCCCGCGAGCAGGTGATTGCGGCGGTGCGCGCGAACCGTGCCGAGGAAGCCTCGAAGAAGGCTGCCGACGCGCTGCTGGCCAAGCTGGAAGGCGGGCAGACGTTGCAGGCCCTGGCCGAAGGCGAGCACCTGCAGCTGCTGCCGATCCCGGGCCTGCCGCGCTCGGCGCCGATGCCGACGGCGGCCGCCAACCGCGCAGTGTTCACCGCCACCCCGCCTGCCGGCGACAAGCCCAGCTACGGCAAGGTGATGTTGGACGACGGCCGTTACGCGGTATTCGCGCTGACCAAGGTGACGCCGGGCAAGCTTGATGAGGTGCCTGAGCCGCAGCGGGCGATGCTGAAGCAGCAGCTGAGCCAGATCGACGGCGCGGCGGCGGCCAAGGCCTATGTGGACGGCATGCGCAAGCGCTTCAAGGTGCAGGTGCAGGAATCCCAGCTCTGAGCTGAGCGCAACGCATTGCTGAAGCGAAAAACCCGGCCACAGGCCGGGTTTTTCATATGCGTCCGTGCAACACGATCGATGCATATGTGGATGCGGGGCCTGCCCCGCATGAAGCCTTGCCGAGCAAGCCCCATGCTGGACAAGCTCCGCATCTACGGGAAACAGGCCTGGCCATGCATGGAGCGATACCGGGTGGCCATCAGCGCGGATCGTCGAAGCGCAGCACCATGCCCGGCTTGAGCACCGCATTGGCGTTCAGGTTGTTGCGCGACAGCAGCACTTTCAGTGGGATGCCGTGGCGGCGCGCGATCGACCATGCGCTTTCACCGCGACGTACCGTGTGCCGCTTCGTGCCCGTTGCCGCTACGGTGGCGATGGCAACCGTGGCAGGGGCGGATTCGTTTTCGTTGGCGGCGTCCACGGGCGAAGGCTGCCTGTCCGGCGCCGGTTCGGGCAGGGCCGGGGCCAGCACCCGTGCGCCATTGTGCTTGCCGGTGAGCGCAGGGTTGAGGCGGGCGATGCGGGTGGCGTCCAGCGCGTTCGCCGCCGACCATTCGGCCAGCGTGGTGCCGGCCGGCAGGCTGTGCCCAAGCAGGATCGGCACCGGGCGGTCCAGCGCCGCCATCAGCTCCGGTTCCTGTTCGGCCTGTTCCAGTACGCAGGCCAGCGCGTGCAGCTTTTCGACATAGGCGTGGGTGATCGGTGACAGCCCCGGCAGCTCGGCCGGGCGCGCGTTCTGCGCGTTCATGCCACTCCGGCGCAGCGCCTGCAGGATGCGGTATTCGCCGGCGTTGTAGGCCATCACCGCCAACTGCCAGTCGCCGCCGAACATGCCGTACAGGGTCTTGAGGTAGCGCACCGCCGCCTGTGTGGATTCCACCGCCGAAAGCCGGCCGTCGTAGCCCTTTTCCATCGGCACGCGGTGGTTGCGGGCGGTGGTGGCGATGAACTGCCACAAACCGGCCGGCCCGTTGGCGTTGCGCGCGCCGGGGCGGTAACCACTTTCGACGAAGGGAATCAGCGCGAATTCGGTGGGCAGCCCGGCGGCGCGCAGTTCGTCGACCACGTAGCCGAACAATGGCAACGCATCGTCTTCCGCATTGCCCAGCCGCGTTGGTGCATGCGCGAACTGCCGGCGCCAGCGCGGGTTGGTCGCCTTGCTGTCGCATTGCGGCGCGGCCAGGCCGTCGCGGAAATCGGCGAGGATCTGGTGGCCGTTGCGCACGAGCGGCGCCGGCAGCGTGGCCGGATCGGTGGGCAGGCTGTTCAGCGATGCGAAGTTCTGCGCCAGCCCGATGCCGGCCGGGAACGACTGCGTGGCGGCGGTGCCGCTGCCGGCGCCGAGCAACAGCCCCAGCACCACCGACAGGTGCCGCTTCACGCGCGGAAACCGTCTTTCCAGCGCCGCAGTTCGGCGAATACCTCCACCTCGTCCTCCGGCGTGCGTCCCAGCCGTGCGGCAATGGCCGCGATGACGGGGGCCGCGGACGTGCGCAGGAACGGGTTGCAGGCCCGCTCGTCGGCCAGCAGCGAGGGAACGGTGGGGAGCGAGTGGCTGCGCATGTCCTGAGCTTCCTTCTGGCGGCGTTGCAATGCCGCGTTGGTGGGATCGACATGCCGCGCGAACGCGGCATTGCCCAAGGTGTATTCGTGTCCGCAGCAGACCTGCGTCTGCGCCGGCAGCGCCGCCAGCCGTTGCAGTGAGGCCAGCATCTGCGCGGGCGTACCTTCGAACATGCGTCCACAGCCCAGACTGAACAGCGTGTCGCCGCAGAACAGGTGGTCGTGGCCGTGAAACGCGACGTGGCTGCGGGTATGGCCGGGAACGGCCAGGACCGTGAAGTCGAAGCCGGGCAGGCTTACCTGGGCCCCTTCACCGACCCGTTCGCATTCCAGCCCGATCCGTTTGTCCTCCGGCGCGAACACGGGCAGCCATGGCCAGTGCCGGCGCAGCTCGGCGACGCCGCCGATGTGGTCGTCATGATGGTGGGTGAGCAGGATGGCCGCCGGCTGCATGCCCTGCGCCACCGCGTCGAGCACCGGCTGTGCCTGCCCCGGGTCGACGAACAGCGTGCGCCCATCCGGCGCCTGCAGCGCCCAGATGTAGTTGTCCTGGAATGCGGGCAGGGCGGTCAGTCGCATAGAATTGGGACCATGCCTGCCGCCCCGTTCCCCCGTCAAGCTGCAGTCTCTACCTGGTTTGAGAAGACGGGTGCGGAAACGGTGAGGGCGATGGAAAACCGCCATCTGCTCGAACAGTTGCAGGGTGTTCCCGCGCAACCCTGGTTGTGGTTGGCGCCGTGCAACGCATGGCGTCCGCAGCCGGCCCCCGCCGGGCGCGGCCTGTGCCTGCAGCGGACGCCGGAGGGTGCGGGCTGGGAAGGTGACGTGTGCTGTGCCCTGCCGCTGCCGTTGCCGTCCGAGGCGGTCAGCGCCATCGTGCTGCAGCATCCGGCGACGATGGATCTGGAGCCGCTGCTGGCTGAATGTGCGCGGGTGCTGATGCCGGGTGGGCGCCTGTGGCTGACCCTGCTCAACCGCCACAGCCTGTACCGCGGGCACTGGCAATGGCGCGGCATGCGCCCGCCCACGGCGCTGCGCTGCCGCAGCGGCCTGCAGCGCGAGGGCCTGCGCATCCGCACGACGCGGCATGTCGGCCCGCTGTGGAACGACGCAACAGCGCCGGCCGGCAAGGTGTTGCCGGCATTGCGCGCGGTGTGCGTGCTGGAATTCGAGAAACGCACGGTAGCCTTCATCGGCCCGGAAACAGTGCAGCCGGTAGGCTGGCGCGGGCCGGTGGCTACCTGAACGACGGAACAAAATGAAAGAGATCGAGATACACACCGACGGTGCCTGCCTCGGCAACCCCGGGCCGGGTGGCTGGGCGGCGCTGCTGCGCTACAAGGGCCACGAACGCGAGCTGGCCGGGGGCGAGGGGCATACCACCAACAACCGCATGGAGCTGATGGCCGCGATCATGGGGCTGGAAACGCTGACCGAGCCATGCCGGATCGTGCTGCAGACCGACTCGCAGTACGTGCGCCAGGGCATTACCGAGTGGATGTCCGGCTGGGTGCGGCGCAACTGGAAGACTGCCGGCGGCGACCCGGTGAAGAACCGCGACCTGTGGGAACGTCTGCATGCTGCCACCCAGCGGCACCAGATCGAGTGGCGCTGGGTGAAAGGCCACAATGGCGATCCCGACAACGAGCGCGTGGACCAGCTGGCCCGCGATGCCGCGATCCGCGTGCGCAACGGCGCCGCAAGCAACTGAGGTGGGCCATGCGCCAGATCGTCCTTGATACCGAAACCACCGGCCTGGAATGGAAGAAGGGCAACCGCGTGGTCGAAATCGGCTGCGTGGAGCTGCTCGAACGCCGCCCCAGCGGCAACAACTTCCACCGTTACCTGAAGCCGGACTGCGCGTTCGAGGCCGGCGCCCAGGAAGTGACCGGCCTGAGCCTGGAATTCCTCGCCGACAAGCCGCGCTTCGAGGAGGTCGTCGACGAATTCCTCGCCTACGTTGACGGCGCCGAGCTGATCATCCACAACGCCGCGTTCGACATGGGCTTCCTCGAAAACGAGATGCTGCTCGCGGGCAGGGGGCGGCTGCACGAACGGGTGACGGTGACCGACACCCTGGCAATGGCGCGCGAACGCTTCCCCGGCCAGCGCAACTCGCTGGACGCGCTGTGCAAGCGGCTGGGCGTGGACAACTCGCACCGCCACCTGCATGGCGGCCTGCTCGACGCGCAGATCCTGGCTGACGTCTACATCGCGCTGACCTCGGGGCAGGAGGAGATCGGCTTCGGCTTGCCGGAGGCGGAAACGGCGAGTGCCGGTGGCGTGGTGCAGGTGTTCGACGCCGCCGTGCTGCTGCCGCGCCCACGCGTGCTGGTCACCGCCTCAGAACTGGAAGCGCACGAGGCGCGGCTGGAACGCCTGCGCAAGAAGGCCGGCCACGCGCTGTGGGACGGCGCGAAGCAGGAGGCCGCCGGCACCCCGGCATGACATGCCAACCGTAGGAGCGACGTAAGTCGCGACGGGGCTTTTCTCGATAAGGTCCGGTCGCGACTTGCGTCGCTCCTACGGTCGCTCCGCCATCAGTTCAATGGCAACGCACGAGGATGGCGGTGATGTTGTCCGAACCGCCGCCGTCCAGCGCCGCGGCGACCAGCATGTCCACGCATTCCTGCGCGCTGCAGTCGTGTTGGGCCAAGGCCTCGGTGAGGCCGGCATCGTCCACTTCCTCGGTCAGACCATCGCTGCACAGCAGCAGCTGCATGCCCGGCCGCAGCTCGCCGGTCATCGTCGCCACGTTCAGGTGCGCCGGGTCGGTCACGCCCAGCGCCTGGGTGACGACGTTGCGGTGCGGGTGGGCACGTGCCTGCTCGGCGGTCAGCGAGCCCTGTGCGATCAGTTCCTGCACGTAGCTGTGGTCCTGGCTGAGCTGGGCCAGCTTGCCGTCACGCCACAGGTAGGCGCGGCTGTCGCCGACCCAGGCCACCTCGAAGCGGTTGCCCAGCACGCGCGCGGCGACCACCGTGGTGCCCATCGGCAGGCTGTCGTTGCGATGGCGTGATGCGCGGATGATGTCCTCGTCGGCGATGCGGATCGCCTGCGGCAGCGCGGTGCCGCCGCGGACCTCACGGACGATGGCCTCGCGTGCCAGCGCGCTGGCGACTTCGCCGCAGGCATGGCCGCCCATGCCGTCGGCCACCAGCCACAGCCCCAGTTCGCTGTCACCGTGATAGGTGTCCTCGTTGAGCTGGCGGCGCAGGCCGACGTGGCTGAGGTGTCCGAATTCGATCATGGGCGCCAGCGGGGGCGGTTTTCAGCGGAAGCGGCCTGCATCATCGCGTCCGTGGCCGGTGCACGGCAAGCGTCTTGCCGCGGTGGAGGGCAAAAACCGCTTGTCCGCATCGCCCGTGGCCCTTATCATTCGCAGCCCGGTTTGCCGGGAACCACCGGGAAGGTGGCAGAGTGGTTGAATGTACCTGACTCGAAATCAGGCATACGTTAATAGCGTATCGGGGGTTCGAATCCCCCCCTTCCCGCCAGACACGCGAGTCTCTCGCAACCCCGCGCTATGCTGCGCGGAACATCGAAACCGGGCCGCGCACTGCGCGGCCTGCGTCTATGGTGGCCCCGTCGGCCCCTCGCGACGCTAGGTCGAAAATCCCGCCAGGGCCGGAAGGCAGCAACGGTATCGACTGACGCGGGCGCCGAGGTCAGCCGGCGGGGCCGCCACCTTTTCGGGCCCGCGACACGCCGTGGGGTTTGCCCCGAATGAAGCCTTCCCGGCAAAGCCCCGGCACCTACGGGGAAGCGAATGGTTCCGCCTGCGGTGCCGTGGGCATGGCCAGCGCCACGCATTGTCCCGGCTCGGCGACGCGGTGCCCGCGCGCGCGCAGGGCGGCGCCATCGGTGGCGCTGGCGTAGTGGTAGAGCATCATCCGCGCGCGCAGTTCCAGCGGGTATTCGCGTTCGAGGTCGTCGATACCGGTGTGCGACGGATTGCCGTGCAGGCCGCAGTCGTGTGCGATCAGTTCGCCGTCGTCCGCATAACGGGCCAGCATTTCCGGAATGGGGCGGGTGTCGCCGCTCCACGCCAGTGCGCCGCGCAGGCGCAGGC
Organism: uncultured Stenotrophomonas sp.; assembly: GCA_900078405.1. Lineage (NCBI taxonomy): Bacteria > Pseudomonadati > Pseudomonadota > Gammaproteobacteria > Lysobacterales > Lysobacteraceae > Stenotrophomonas > uncultured Stenotrophomonas sp. The sequence continues at coordinate 80,692 of FLTS01000001.1, forward strand.
CCCAGGCGGTTTCCGGCCAGTGGTGGCGCACCGGGAACACCTCCAGGCGCAGGCCGTCGTGCCAGAACGCCTCGCCGACCACGACCAGTTGGAACGCGTCCCAGAAATTGGCGCCGCCTTCGGCCAGCACGTTCGGGTAGTCGGCCACGCGCCGGTGCAGCAGCGGCATCACCGGCGCCGGTACGTACACGCGGACCTTGCCGCGCCGCTGCGGGTTGAAGTACGCATCAACGAACAGGCGCTCGAACCCGGCCACATGGTCCAGGTGCACGTGGGTGACGAACACGGCATCGGGCATCGCGCCGTAGTGCGCGTGGTAGGCGGTCAGGCCCTCGCCGCCGCAATCGATGGTCAGCCACGGCCGGCCATCGCGTTCGATCACCGCCATCGGCGAGCCGAGTTCGACCGCCGATGCGTTGCCGACGCCAAGGAAGCGCAGCGCCCAGCTCACGTCACACGCCCCGGTTCCAGGCCAGGTCGTAGGCGCGGCGCAGGCGTGCGAAATCCTTCTCCACGTCCTCGCGGCTGCGCTCGCCACGCAGCTTGAGCAGCGAGCGCAGCAGGCGCTTGAGGTTGCGTTCGCGCCAGCGCGTGGCGGGGATGCGCAGTACGCTGCGGTCGAAGTCGATCAGCCAGCCGCAGCCGTTGGCGTCGAACAGGATGTTGTGGGCGTTGAGGTCGGCATGATCCAGCCCGGCGCGGTGGAAGCGTGCGATCAGGCGCCCGGCCTCTTCCCACGGTGCGCCGCGCCCGGCGACCAGTGCGCGGTCGGCCAGTGAGCGCACGCCATCCAGCCGCTCCATCAGGATGGCCGCGCGGTAACGCAGCCCCTCGCGCATGTAGAACGCTGCCACCGGCCGCGGCACCGGCAGTTTCTGCGCGATGAGTTTCCGCATCAGGCGGAATTCGGCGAAGCTGCGGGTGCGGTTGGCGCCATGCCACAGGTAATGGGCATGGCTGATCCGGGCTGCCAGCCCGCCGCGCAGGTAGTGGCGCAGCACACATTGGCCGAAGGGCGCGTTGATGAACCATGCGCCGCCGCGGCCGCCGACGCCCACCGGCCGTGCCTTGTCGCCCCACCAGGAAGGCGAGAACATCATGGCTTCGGCTTGCCGCAGATATTCGCGGTCGAACAGAATGGCGCCCTGGCCGCGGCCTTCGCGGCAAGGCGTCAGCGCTTCAGTAGCGTCGAAAGCGACCATTCCTGCGAGTCTAACAACACCATGCCCGCAACGTCCTCCCCATTGTGCCTGCTGCGCCTGTCGGCGCTGGGCGATGTGACCCACGTGCTGCCGCTGGTGCACACGCTGCAACAGGGCCTGCCGGGCACCGAGCTGCATTGGGTGATCGACAAGGCCGGGCACAAGCTGCTCGACGGCCTGCCGGGTGTCAGCTTCCACGTCTACGACAAGAACAGCGGACTGGCCGGCATGCGCGCGCTGCGCCGCGAGTTGCCGGCGGGCGGTTTCGGCGGGCTGTTGCAAATGCAGGTGGCGTTCCGCGCCAACGTGCTGTCGGCGTTCATCCCGGCGCGGCGGCGCATCGGCTACGACAAGTCGCGCTCGAAGGATCTGCACGGCCTTTTCATCAACGAGCGCATTCCCGACCGCCCGGGCATCCACGTGCTCGATGCCATCGGCAGCTTCTGCGAACCGCTGGGCCTGAAGCAGACCGACGTCGCGTGGGACCTAGCGACGCCGCCGGAGGCGCACGTATGGGCGCGCGCGCAATGGGAGGACGATGGCCGCCCGGTGCTGATGATTTCCCCTTGTTCCAGCCATGCCCGCCGCAACTGGCACGCCGGCCGCTACGCCGCCGTGGCCGACCATGCTGCCGCACGTGGCTGGAAGGTGGTGCTGTGCGGTGGTCGCAGCGAACTGGAGCGCAGCACCACCGATGCGATCCTCGCGGCGATGCGCGAACCGGCGCTGGACCTGGTCGGCAAGGACACGCTCAAGCAGCTGCCGGCATTGCTGGCCCGCGCCAACCTGCTGGTGACGCCCGATTCGGGGCCGATGCACATCGCCAACGCCGTCGGCACCAAGGTGCTGGGCCTGCACGCGGCCAGCAATCCCGAGCGCAGCGGCCCGTATTCGGACCGCCGCTATTGCGTGGACCGCTACGACGACGCGGCCCGCCGTTTCCTGCACAAGCCGGCCAGCGCGCTGAAGTGGGGCGCGAAGGTCGAGTTCGACGGGGTGATGGATCTGGTGACGGTGGATGACGCCGTGGCCGCGTTCGAGCGTTACGTGGCCGACCACCTCGGCTGAAACCCGAAACCCCCTGTAGGAGCGACATGAGTCGCGACCGGAACTTTATCGGAAAGGTCCCGGTCGCGACTCACGTCGCTCCTACAAAAGTGTGCGGCTCAGCGCGTGCCGTAGTCCGCGTAGGACTTCTCTTCGACGTAGCCCGAGCCCAGCGCAAGGTTGATCGCCTTCTTGATCCGCGCACGCTCGTCGTTGCGGAAGTACACGCTGCGCGCCAGTTCGACGAAGCCGTCATCGAAGGCCTGCGCCTTGTCCTTCAGGCGGATGTCGTCCTCGATGTCCCACAGCTGCTCGTTCACCGCCTTCAGCTCCGCGTGCAGGACAGCGATGTCCACGGCCGCGGCCGGATGCGCGGACCACGTGGCTTCCAGCGCGGCCAGTTCGTGGCGACGCGCTGGCCAGCCTGGCCCACGAACTGGCCGCGCTGGAAGGTGGGGGTCGTCGGCTTCCAGCGCGGCCAGTTCCTTGCGCACGTTGGCCAGCTTGGCCGCGTCGCCGATGCGTTCGGACTTGATCTGCAGGATCGTGATCTTGTCGAGCAGTTCGCCGAAGGAGACGGGGACCAGGATTTCGGACATGACGGGTACCAATGGAACGATGGGAGAAGTGTAGCGGCCAACGTGCCGGGGCGATGATTTGCCACTGATTGGCATGTGCCCCGGCTCGCACTTCGCTGGTACGGGTTCCGCCCAAAGAAAAACCCCTGACGAGTCAGGGGTTTGCATGATCTGGCGGAGAGAGGGGGATTCGAACCCCCGAAGCGCGGTTTAGACGCTTACACACTTTCCAGGCGTGCTCCTTCAACCACTCGGACACCTCTCCGGGACTTGCCATCGCCTTGGGCGGTGGCAAGGGCGGGAATTCTATAGGGGTGGGGCGGCGGCCACAAGTCGGGAGCGTGGGTGCTGGGCGACAGGCCGCCGCACGTCGCTGGTGGCGCCGGCCTGCTCAGGCCAACCGGAACACCGCCACCATCTGCGCCAGTTCGTCGGCCTGTTCCTGCAGCGAGCGGGCGGCGGCGCTGGCTTCCTCCACCATCGCCGCGTTCTGCTGGGTGGCGCCATCCATCTGCACGATGGTCTGGTTGACCTGTTCGATGCCGGCGCTCTGTTCCTGCGAGGCGGCGGCGATCTCGGCCATCAGGTCGCTGACGCGCTGCACCGAGGCGATGATCTCGCGCATGGTGTCGCCGGCGTCGCCGACCAGCGCCGCGCCCTGGCCCACGCGCTGCACCGAATCGCCGATCAGGCCCTTGATCTGCCGTGCGGCCTCGCCCGAGCGCTGCGCCAGCAGGCGCACTTCGCTGGCGACCACGGCGAAGCCGCGGCCCTGCTCGCCGGCGCGGGCGGCTTCCACCGCGGCGTTCAGGGCGAGGATGTTGGTCTGGAAGGCGATGCCGTCGATCACGCCGATGATGCTTTCGATCTGCCGCGAGGCGTGGCTGATGCCGTCCATCTGCTCGACCACCTGCCCGACCAGCGCGCCGCCGCGGCCGGCGATGTCGGCCGCGCCGGTGGCCAGCTGCCGCGCCTGTTGCGAGGTGGTGGCGTTGTTGCGCACGGTGGAGGTGAGCTCCTCCATCGATGCGGCGGTTTCCTCGAGGTTGGCGGCCTGTTGCTCGGAGCGGGCGGCAAGGTCGTTGTTGCCGGCGGTGATGTCGTGGGCGGCGGTACCGATGGCGTCCACCGCGCCGCGCACGCCCTGCATGATGCCGGTCAGGCGTTCCACGGTGGCGTTGGTGTCGTCGCGCATCTGCCCGAAAACGCCGTGGTAGTCGGCGGTGATGCGCTGGGTGAGGTCGCCCTGCGCCAGCGCGCCGAGCACGCGCTGCACGTCGCCGATGGTGCCGGCATTGGCGTCGAGCATGCCGTTGACGCCGTCGGACAGGCGGCGGAAGAAGCCGGTCTTGCCGTCGCGGCCGATGCGCCGGGACAGGTCGCCGTCGGCGGCGGCGTCGATGACGCTGCCCACTTCGGCTTCCACCGCCACTTCCTGGCTGCGGTCGCGCCATTCCACCACCACGCCCAGCCGTTGGCCGTCGCCGGAAACCACCGGTGCGGCGGTCTGCGCGAACACGGCGCTGCCGAAGGCCAGTTCGCGCTGCACGATGCCTTCGATGTGGGCCAGTGCGTCGCCATCGTCGGGCTGCAGCTGCGCCAGCGGCTGTTCCTCGAGATGCTCGAGATCGGCATCGGGCAGGTGCCGGGCCAGTTCGGCGCGGTGCTGTGCCAGCAGTTGCCGCATCGCGGGGTTGGCATAGGCGACGAGGCCGCCGGCATCGGCGATCAACATCGCGGTGCCCGCGTTGTCCAGGGCGATGCGCACGCGCAGGTTCTCGGCGGCGATGCGGCGCTCGGCGTCCAGCCGCGCCTTCAGGTCGGCCTGCATCTTGCGCAGGGCGCGCGAGACTTGTCCCACTTCGTCGTCGCCACCGGCGGCGATGGGGTAATCCAACTGCCCGGCGGCTACCGCGTCCACGCCCTGCACGATGCCGCGCAACGGGGTGCCGACCAGTTGCCGCAGCAGCAGCACGACCACCGCCACCAGCGCCAGCACGCTGGCCACGCCGACCCAGACCACCCGGTTGCGGATCTGCACCACGCCGGCCATCACCGCATCGACCGGGGCCGAAACCATCAGCGCGAAGGCGTCCGGGGCATGGCCGACGGTGATCGGCACGTAGACGCGGAAGACCTCGCCGCCGACGCTGGCGTCAACGGTGCGCTGGTGGACGATTTCGCCCTTGGCCAGCCGCGCCAGCAGTGGTGCCAGGTCCGGAGCGAACGGCTTGCCCAGGCTCTGCTGCTCCGGTGCGGCGAGCACGGCGCCGGTGGGCGAGAGCAGGCGCACCACGCCGCGCTGGTAAGGGCGCACCTTGGCGAGATTGGTCTGGATGGCGGACAGGGCGATGTCGGCGCCGGCCACGCCGCGGAACTGGCCGTCCTGCTTGAGCGGCACCATCAGGCTGGTCATCAGCACCTTGGTGGTGCCCACGTCGTCCAGGTACGGCTCGAACATCAGCTCGTCGCCGCGCTCCTTCACCGCCACGTAGTATTTCTCGGCGTCGGGGCCGTCGATCCTGATCTCGTTGCTGCTGCCGACGGTGTCCTGCAACGCCGGTTCGGCATCATCCTGGCGGGTCCAGTAGATGGAGATGCGGCCGGCATCGCTGCTGACCTGCTGGTCGGGCCCCAGCCCGGCGATGACGGCCTGCAGCTCGTCACCACCGGGTTCGCCCTCGGGCCAGCTGCGGGCGAACTCGGCGTCGCGGCCATCGTAGCCGTCCGGTTCGAATTCCAGCCAGTAGCCCAGTACCGCCGCGTCCGCGGCGGTGAAGCGCCGGGTGAGCGCGGACACCTCGGCGCGGCTGGCGTCGCCGCGGGCCATCAGTGCCTCGGTGGCGTCGGCAAGGCCGCGCACGCGCGACAGGGTCTCGGTGGCGTCGCCGCGGACCTTGGCGGCCTCGGCCTGGGCCAGGTGCTCCAGCTCGTTCAGGGCGGCGGCTTCCTGTACCGCCGCCGCCTTCTGCTGGATCAGCCACGCCGCGCCGGCGAAGCAGGCGGCGGCCACCAGTCCCAGTACCAGCGCGGTACGCGCCACCACCGATTTCAAACCCGTTCGGCGAACTTGCATTGTTCCAACCCCTGGAATGTTGCCGGAGTGCAGTCAGCACGAGGCTGGGCGGTGATGCCGGCCCCGTTATTGGAGATATCGCCCCCGGCGACCGGATCTTTAACCGGGCCGGCGGCGCGGGTGTGGCACCGGCAGGCCGGCACCGGCACAATGACGGTCCAGATGAAGACGGTTGCCTGATGTCCTACCTCGTCCTCGCCCGCAAGTGGCGGCCCAAGCGTTTCGCCGAGCTGGTGGGCCAGGAACACGTGGTCCGCGCGCTGAGCAACGCGCTGGACAGCGGCCGCGTCCACCACGCCTTCCTGTTCACCGGCACCCGCGGCGTTGGCAAGACCACCATCGCCCGCATCTTCGCCAAGTCGCTGAACTGCGAGCACGGCACCAGCGCCGACCCGTGCGGGCAGTGCGCGGCCTGCCTGGACATCGACGCCGGCCGCTACATCGACCTGCTGGAGATCGACGCGGCCTCCAACACCGGCGTGGACGATGTACGCGAGGTGATCGAGAACGCCCAGTACATGCCCTCGCGCGGCAAGTACAAGGTGTACCTGATCGACGAGGTGCACATGCTGTCCAAGGCGGCGTTCAACGCGCTGCTGAAGACGCTGGAGGAGCCGCCGGAACACGTGAAGTTCCTGCTGGCCACCACCGACCCGCAGAAGCTGCCGGTGACCGTGCTGTCGCGTTGCCTGCAGTTCAACCTGAAGCGGCTGGACGAGGAACAGATCCGCGGGCAGATGACCCGCATCCTCGGCGCCGAGCAGATCGGGTTCGAGGAAGGTGCCATCGCGCAGCTGGCGCGCGGCGCCGATGGCTCGCTGCGCGACGGCCTGTCGCTGCTGGACCAGGCCATCGCCTATGCGGGTGGCGTGCTGGGCGACGAGGTGGTGCGCGCGATGCTGGGTACGGTGGACCGTACCCAGGTGGCGGCGATGCTTGATGCGCTGGCCGCGGGCGATGGCGCGCGGTTGTTGCAGGTGGTGGCCGCGCTGGCCGATTTCTCGCCGGACTGGAGCGGCGTGCTCGATGCGCTGGCCGAAGCGTTGCACCGCATCCAGGTGCAACAGCTGGTGCCGGGCGCCGCGGTGCCCGGCGACGGCATCGACGCGGCGGGGTTCGCGCCACGCCTGCGCCCGGAAGTGGTGCAGCTGTGGTACCAGATGGCCCTGGGTGGCCGTCGCGACCTGCACCTGGCGCCCAGCCCGCGCGCCGGTTTCGAGATGACCGTGCTGCGCATGCTGGCCTTCCGCCCGGCCGGCAGCGTGCCGGCGGTGCCGGAAGGCGCCGGCCCGGATGCGGGTGCTGGGGCGTCGTCGGCAAGCGGTTCCGCGCCTGTCGCGTCGGCTGCGGCCGCAGCCGCGCCGGTACAACAGGTGCATGCCGTGTCCGAAACGCTTTCCCCTGCGGCTTGTGTGCCAGCGGCCCCGGTGGCGCCCGAGCCTTTGCGCGTGCGCGAACCCAGGCCCGAGCCGGTTGCCGCCCCGTCGCCGGCCCCGGCAACAGCCCGCCGCGACGACGACCTGCCGCCGTGGATGGAAGAAACCGCCGCCGCGCAGGCGCGCGACGACACGGCCGACGCCGTGCCGGCCCCGGTTCGCCAGGCGCCGCCTTCGCCGTTCCGCGTCGAAGGCATCGCGATTGCCCCGGTTGCCCCGCCGCCGCCCGCTGTCGAGCGCGGCGCCGTTGCCATGCGCACGCTGGAAAGCGCCGAGCAATGGCTGGACCTGATCGCTGCCAGCGGCCTGTCCGGGCCGTCGCGCGAACTGGCGGCCAATGCCGCCTTCGTCAGCTACCGCAATGGCGTGCTGCGCCTGGCGCTGCCGCCGGGCTTCGAATACCTGCAGTCCGAGCGCTCGCTGGCGGCGCTGGCGCAAACCCTGGCGCAGGCGCTGGGCAGCACGCCGAAGATCGTGATCGAGGCCGGGCAGGAGGCACAAACTGAAACCCTGCATGCCCGCGCCGACCGCCAGCGTGGCGAACGACAAACCGCGGCCGAGGCCGCCTTCATGGCCGATCCGCAGGTGCAGCACCTGCTCGCGCAGGGCGCGCGGGTCGTGGCCGATTCCATCCGTCCCTTTGAAGAGTAAGCAAGCATGCGCGGCAATATCGCCCAGATGATGCAACAGGCCCAGAAAATGCAGGAAAACCTGCAGAAGGCCCAGGAAGAAATCGCCAAGCTCGAAGTCACCGGCAGCGCCGGCGGCGGCATGGTCAACGTCACCCTCACCGGCACCAAGGAGTGCCGCAAGGTGCGCATCGACCCGAGCATCCTGTCCGACCAGGAAATGGTCGAGGACCTGATCGCGGCGGCGTTCAATGACGCCTCCAACAAGATCGACGCCGAATCGCAGGCGCGCATGGGCTCGGCCACTGCCGGCATGAAGCTGCCGCCGGGCATGAAGCTGCCGTTCTGAGGAGCCGGGAATAGGGAGGTGGGAATGGGGAATGGTTGAAGCCGGGGCGCCGTGCGCTTCGCTTTTGCCGTTCCATTCCCGATTCCCCGTTCCCCATTCCCGATGTCTTCACTCCTCGAACAACTGATCGACGCCTTCCGGGTACTGCCCGGCGTCGGCCAGAAGACCGCGCAGCGCATGGCCTACCACGTGCTCGAACGCGCGCGCGAGGGTGGCCAGCGCCTGTCGGTGGCGCTGGCCGATGCGATCGAAAAGATCGGGCATTGCGCGCAGTGCCGCGATTTCAGCGAAACCGAGGTGTGTCCGGTGTGTGCCAGCGGCAGCCGTGAACGGCAGACCCTGTGCGTGGTGGAGTCGCCGGCCGACCGCCTGGCAATCGAGCATGCCACCAGCTACCGCGGCCTCTACTACGTGTTGCAGGGGCGGTTGTCACCGCTGGATGGCATCGGCCCGCGCGAGCTCGGCCTCGACCAGCTGGAAGCGCGGTTGGCGCAGGGCGAGGTCAACGAGCTGATCATCGCCACCAACTCCACCGTCGAGGGCGAGGCCACCGCGCACTATCTGGCGCAGCTGGCGCGCCGTCACGGCGTGCGCCCGAGCCGGCTGGCGCAGGGCCTGCCGCTGGGCGGCGAGCTGGAATACGTGGACCGCGGCACGCTGTCGCACGCCTTCGGCAGCCGCAGCGAAATCCCCGATTGAGGGCGCGATGGTGTTGCCTACAATGTGGGGAAATACTCCGCCGAGGCAGACCATGCGCAACGACACCCTTTTCGGCAAGATCATCCGCCGCGAGATCCCCGCCACCATCGTTTACGAGGACGAGGAGGTGTTGGGTTTCAAGGACATCGCCCCGCAGGCGCCGGTGCACGTGCTGTTCATCCCGAAGAACGAGTTGATCCCGACTCTGGACGACCTGCAGCCGGCACAGGCGCACCTGATCGGCAAGCTGGCGCTGGCCGCGGCCGAGTACGCGCGCCGGGAGGGTTTTGCCGGGAACGGCTACCGTATTGTGATGAACTGCCGAGAGGATGCCGGGCAGACCGTGTTCCATATCCACCTGCACCTGCTGGCCGGTGCGCCGCTGGGGCAGTTCGGCGCGGCTTGATTGCCTGGCTGGCAGGGCGGCTCCATGCGGGGGACGCCCCGCATCTGGGGGAGCGGCGTAGGTGCCGGGTTTACACGGCACTGGGCTTTCATGGGGGTGTCCCATGCGGAACGTTGCCGCCGATGGGACTGCAAACGAAAACGCCGCCCTTCGGGCGGCGTTTTGCATCGGGCGTTGTGCGGGGTTACCACCAGCCGTAATAGCCCCAGCGGCCCCAGCCCGGACCCCACGGGCCGTAGGGGTAGGCGGGCACCACTTCCACTTCGCGCTGCACCGGCCACAGGTAGACCACGTCGGCGGCGATCTTCGGCAGCGGGTAGTCGTAGTCGCCGATCTTGGTGGACTGGTAGCCGTCGATGCGGCCGATGAAGGTCACGTCGCGGCCCGGTTCGAACACCGCAGGGTCGTAGAAGCCGGCGCGGCAGGCCAGGAAGCGGCCGTCGCTGGCATCGGCGGCCGTCGTGCTCGGGCGGCCGGTGCCGTTGAGCGGGCGGGCGATCATCTGGAAGCAGGTTTCGCCCTGGCCGGGCAGGGTTTCGATGATGCGTCCACCCCAGCGCACCGGTGTGCCGGTCTGTTGCTGCGCGACGGAATCACGCGGCGAAACGGTGCTGAACTGCCCCTGCAACGGCTTGGGGGCGGTGGCACAGGCAGCCAGTGCGAGGCTGGCGCCGAGGGTCAGGAAAATGCGGATGTTCATGGTCATGCTCCGGTTCGTGCTCCGCGTTGGGGGCGATGCCTGCGCAGGTCCGACAATAATGTGCTGTCCAGACCGGCGCCAGCGTAGCGTGCATCGCTGAAACGCCGGCTGAGCGCAGGCAGGCCGCTGTCGGGCTGGGCCGCTTCCACGCGCGCGGCCCAGTGGCAGGCGGTTTCGTGCGGCAGGCGGCCCTGGCCGAGGCGGGCGTAACGGCGGTCCAGCCGGTGCCAGGCACGCAGCAGCGGGTCGCGCTCGCGTTCGCCGCGCGCCAGCAGCCAGGCCATCATGCCGATGGCGAGCAGTGCGAAGGCGGCGAACAGGCCGACCAGTTGCGCCGGCTGCAACCGCTCGACGCCGAACGCGCGCAGCAGCTGTTGCTGGCGACGGGCGTCGAAGGACAGCACCATGCCGTTCCAGTTGCTGCGCAGCCAGTCGCCCACTTGCGCCACCTGCAACCAGCGTGTGCCGAGGTCAAGCGTGCCGCCGCCGGCACGGGCCTGCGCCAGCCGGTCTTCCAGCGTGTCGCGGATGCGCTCGGGCGCCACCGCGGCGGTGGGATCGACGCGGGTCCAGCCACGCTCGGGCAGCCACACCTCGGCCCAGGCATGCGCGTCCATCTTGCGCACCAGCCAGTAGTCGCCATAGGGGTTGCGGGTGCCGCCGGCATAACCGGTGACCACGCGCGCGGGGATGCCGGCGCCACGCATCAGCACCACGAAGGCCGAGCTGAAGTGCTCGCAGAAGCCGGCCTTCCAGTCGAACAGGAATTCGTCGGCGCCATGCCGGCCCGGCAGCGGCGTGCTCAGGGTGTAGCTGAAGTCGCGCCTGATCCATTGCAGCGCGCGCTCGACAATGGCGGCATCGTCGTCACCTGCGTCATGGCGCCACTGCCGGGCCAGCGCCAAGGTGCGCGGGTTGAAGCTGGGCGGCAGTTGCAGGGCCTGCCGCCGCAGCAGGGCGGGCAGTTCCGGCTGGAACCGGACCGGGGCCGCCGAGCGCAGCTGCAGGCGGGTCAGCGTGGTCAGCGGGCGGTTGCTGGTCAGGGTGTAGTCGGCGTCCAGCCGGGTTTCGGCCGGGGCGGCCAGCGGCAGGTCCAGCACGACCAGTTCGCGGCGCTCGCTGGCTCCGTATTCGACCTGGTAATCCCACTGCGCCGTGCCGGTGCTGATGGGGGGGGGCGGCGCGCCGCGCTGGTAGTCCAGGCGGCTCCAGCGGCGGCCGTCGAAACGGGTCAGCACCGGGCCGCGCCAATAGCGCTGCTCCGCTGCCGGTGCGGCGCCGGAGAACTGCACGCGCAGCGCCGGGCTGTCGTCGGTCATCAGGTCCAGCCACTGCCCCGGCTGCATCGTGTCCGACAACCCCGGCAGCGCCACGGCCCGCTGCGGGATGCCCCACAGCGGCGTGGGCAGGCGCGGCACCAGCCAGAATGCCGACAACGCCAGCGGCAACGCCATCAGCATCAACCGGCTGACCGTGTGCAGCTGGCGCGGTGCCGGCAGTGGTGCGGTACCGGTGTCGGCGTCGGCCAGCCGTTGCAGGGCGAGCAGGGCGGCGATCACCGCGGCCACCGCCAGCAGCAGGGAGCTTGGCCCCTGGTCGAGCAGGAAGGCGGCGAACGGGGCGAACAGGGCGAAGCCGAGCAGGCTGCGGGCGTCGCGCAGCGTGCGCAGCTCGCCGGGTTTGAGCGCGAGCATCGCCGCCAGCAACGCGCAGCCGCTGTCGCGGCCGGGCGTGGCGCCCATCTGCCAGTAGATGACCGCCAGCAGCGCGACGACCAGCAGCAACCGCAATGGCGCAGGCAGCACGCGCCGCCACGCCAGTGCGCCGACTGCGAGCGCGCTGGCGGCGAACACGGCGGCCAGCACGCGCGGCAGTTGCAGCAGCAGCGGCAGCAGGGCCAGCGCGGTGGTCAGCAGCAGCCAGCCGCGCGCGGTCGCTGGCAGGGGGGGGGGCGTGTTCATTGCGCACCTCCCCGTACGTCACTCTTCGGGCGGCTCCGCCGTGAAAAACGCTCGCCCTGCCGTTTTTCATGGTGCACATCCGTGTGCGCAACCCTTCGGGCGGCTTCGCCGTGGAAAACGGCTGTCCTGTCGTTTTTCATGCGGCGGGCATCAGCGCCAGCGCGCGCAGGCACTGGTGGCGGTGGGCGTCGCCGATGGACGGGCCGAACGGCGGTTGCCCCGGCAGCAGCAGACGGTAGCGGCGGCCCTCGCGTTCGGCATCGTCGACCCAGCGCGCCAGCCGCGCGATGCGGCGTTCGTGCGGCAACGGGCCGAGGGCGTGCCAGTCCAGCAGCAGTTCATTGCCGGCGGCGCGTTCGTGCTCGCGCACCAGCAGGCTGTCGCGGCGGGCGGAATGTTTCCACGCGATGGCGCGGCGGGCGTCGCCGTGGCGGTACGGGCGCAGCTGCTGCAGCTCGTCGCCGAGTGGATCGGGGCGGGTGCGGGTGCCGGGATTGCCGGTATCGGGCAGTGGCGGCGCATCGCGCTCGGGGGCGGGATAGACCAGCACCGGAGTGGCCGGCCACACCCACCCCCAGGCGCGTACCAGACCCAGTGGTTGCAGGGTGGACAGGCGGATGCGCTGCAACGGCAGCCAGCCGCGCCGCTCGGTGGGCAGCCAGAGGTCGGCTTCCACCTGCTCACCTTGCAGCAGGTGCGCGCAGGCGCTGGCCGTCCCGTAGGACAACTGCAGGCCGCGGCGCGGGCGGTGATCGTCGCGGGCGAGGGCCAGCCGCAGCCGCAGCGGTGTGCCGGCGGCCACCGGTTCGGCGGACAGTGCGTGCAGGCGCAAGCCGGACAGCTGCAGGTGTGCATGCAGTGCGCTGGCCAGTGCGCTGGTCGCCAAGACCAATGCCAGCAGCAGCGCCGGGTTGTTGTTGTAGTTCAGGGCGCCGAGCAGCATCACCGCCAGCAGTCCGCCGAGAAACAGGCCGAAGCCGGTGGGCAGCACGTAGATGCGGTGGCGGTCGAGCGTGACCGGCAGCGCCTCGGGCCGGCGCGGACGCGCCAGCAACTGCAGCCTCCGTGATTGGACATGCAGCCAGCCGGGCATCTCAATCGACCTGCACGCCATGCAGGATGGCCTGGGCCAGCGCCGGTGCGGCGGTGGCCTCGGCCTCGGCCACCAACCGGTGTGCGGCGACGGCGACGAACAGCGCCTGCACGTCGTCCGGCAACACATGCTTGCGACCTGCCAGCAGCGCATGCGCCCGCGCCGCGCGCAGCAGTGCGATGCCGGCCCGCGGCGACAGGCCCACGCGTATGCCCGGATGCTGGCGGCTGCGCGCGAGCAGACGCTGCACGTAATCGACCAGCGCGTCGCTGGCATGCACCTGTTCGACCGCCGCGCGCAGGGTGCGGATGTCCTGCTCGGACAGGCACGGCAGCGTCTGCGCGATCAGCTCGCGGCGGCTGCTGCCGGCCAGCAGGGTGCGTTCGGTGGCGGCGTCGGGGTAGCCGAGGGTGAGCCGCAGCAGGAAACGGTCCAGCTGTGAGTCAGGCAGTGGGAAGGTGCCCGACAGGTCCACCGGGTTTTGCGTGGCGATGACGAAGAACGGATCGGGCAGGGCGTGGGTGGTGCCGTCCAGGGTGACCTGCTGTTCGGCCATCGCTTCGAGCAGTGCACTCTGCGTGCGTGGTGGCGCGCGGTTGATCTCGTCGGCCAGCAGCACGTTGCTGAACACCGGGCCGGGGTGGAAGCGGAAGCTGCGGCTGTCCGCTTCGTAGATGGACACGCCCAATACGTCGGCCGGCAGCAGGTCGGAAGTGAACTGCACGCGCTGGAATTGCAGCCCCAGCGCGGAGGCCATCGCATGGGCGAGGGTGGTCTTGCCCAGCCCCGGCAGGTCCTCGATCAGCAGGTGGCCGCCGCAGAGCAGGGCGACGAAGGCCAGCCGCACTTCGTCGGCCTTGCCCAGCAGCAGGGCGTTGACCTGCGCCTGCGCGCGCTGCAAGGCCTGCAGCGTGACTTCGGGTAGCATTTCGGTGGATGCCGGGGACATGTGGTGTCTCGCAGGGGAATATCCGGAAGGAGTGTAAGTGGCAATGCAGGGCGAACAGCGGGCGCGGGTGATCTTCCTGTCGCTGTGGGTGATTGTCACCGCGATCAAGGCATTCGTGGCCTGGCGGCTGCCGTTGTTCGTCGACGAGGCGTTCTACTGGCAGGAAGGGCAACATCTGGCCGCAGCCTATTCGGACCTGCCGGGCTTGACCGCGTGGCTGACGCGGCTGGGCGTGGAGATCGGCGGCGGCCACCGGTTGGGCCTGCGCCTGCCGTTCCTGTTGCTGGGCGCGCTGTTGCCGTGGATGGTGGTGCGGATTTCCGCGCGCTGGTTCGGGGGCAGGATCGGTTGGCTGGCCGGCTCGCTGACCCTGCTGATGCCGTTGTCGGCGACGCTGGGCATTCTCGCGGTGCCGGATGTGCCGATGGCATTCGCCTCGGTGCTGTGCCTGTGGGCCGGGGCGAAGCTGCTGCGCAACGTCGATGCCGGTGGTGCGCTGCTGCTGGCTGCCGGGTTGCTGCTCGGGGCGTTGAGCCATTACCGCTTCATCGGCGTGATCGGCTTCGGCTTCATCGCCTTGCTGCTGTTGCCGGAGGGACGGCGGATGCTGCGCGACGCGCGGGTGTGGATGGCGCTGACGGTCGGCATCGTCGCCTGGTTGCCGTTGCTGGCCTGGAACCTGGGCAACCAGGATGCCGGGTTGCGTTTCCAGCTGGTCGAGCGCCACCCGTGGTCCTTCCAGGCTACCGGCCTGTGGTTCCTGGTGATCCAGCCGCTGCTGGTGACGCCGTTGCTGTGCCTGGCGATGTGGCAGGTGGGTGTGGCCGGGTTCCGCCCGAATCATGGCGACACCTACCGGGTGCAATGGCGCTATTTCGCGCTGGTGGGCGGTATTTCCACGCTGGCGATCTTCCTGTTCGGTTTCTTCACCGACGTGGAGCGCATCAGTTTCCACTGGCCATTGCCGGGCTACTTCGCCCTGCTGGTGGCCGCGCCGGTGGTACTGAGCCGCTGGCCACGGCGTTGGCGCCGCATCACCTGGGGCTTGGCCTCGGTTGGCCTGCTGCTGGCGCTTGGCTATTACGCGATGGCGGGAACATCGTCGCTGCGCGAGGAACTGGCCGGCAACAAGTTCTACCCGCGCAATTTCGCCGGCTGGCGGCCGCTGGCGGTGGCGGTGCGCGAGGAACTGGCGGACATGCCGGCCGACACCCGGGTGCTGGCCGGCAATTTCAAGATCGGCGCGGAGCTCGGCTTCCGGCTGGGCGATGCTTCCATCGAGGTGTTGCCGCATGCGCTGAACGACAAGCACGGGCGCACCGCGCAGTTGGCGCTGTGGGGGCTGGTCAGCGATGGCAAGCGTTCGGCGCCACGGCTGCTGGTGCTCGCGCCGGGTGACCAGCGCTATCGCGACCTGCTCCAGCGCTACCACCAGGTCTGCGATCTGGTCGGGCCGTTGCCGCCGCCACGGGTAGTGGCGCTCGACCACGGCAACCAGCGTTTCCTGTTGTTCCGGCTGCCGGCAGAAAGGCAGCCCGGCCCCTGTGTGACGCCGGCGATGGCATGGATCAACACGCCGTTGCCGCACGCGGTGGTGGGCGGGGTCGTCGAGATGCAGGGCTGGGCCTTCAAGGACGGCGTGGGCCTGAGTGGCATCGAAGTGCTGGTGGATGGCCGGGTGATGGCCACGGCCGACTACGGCGCCGAATACGACGTCTCCGGCTACTGGAAGATATCCACCGATCCGAACCATCCCGAAACCGGCTTCACCGCCCGTTTCGATACCACCGCGTTGGCGCCCGGCAAGCATTGGCTCGGGCTGCGCCTGCATGGTGCGGATGGCAGTGTGGAGGACTGGGAGGAGCAACCGTTCGAGGTTCCGGCGCGTTGATGCACCGATCCGTGGATGACGTGGCTGCCATGTGCGGGGCGCATCCTGTCCGGGTGCGCACCCAGAACCCCCGCGCGCCGGTTTCGCGGCACGCGGGGACAATGCATCACTTTGTCGCGTCGATGCGCTTGGCTGCCACCAGCGCATCCAGTGCGCTGCGCCTGCCATCGGCGCTGGTCACGCCCTCCAGCCACTGGCCGACGAGTTCGCGGTTGGCCTTGATCCAGCGCGCGGCCACCTGTTCGAGCGGCTCTTCCTTGTAGCCGTAGTCGTAGATCCAGCTGCTCTGCACTTCGGACGGAATCGTCATCTGCCGGAAGAAGCGCGCGACGTTCGGTTGCCGGGTGACGTAATCGGGCTGCACGACGGTATTGACGGTGCTGGCGCCGCCCCACATCAGCTCGGGATCGTCGAGGTACTTGAGCTTGTAGATGATGTTCATCCAGTGCGGCTTCCAGCCCAGGAACACTACCCAGCGCTTGTGCTTGATGGCATCGCCGGCCTGCGACAGCATCGCCGCCTCGCTGGATTCGACCAACCGGAAGTCGCCGAGGCCGTACTGGTTGTCGCTGATCGCATCCAGGACCAGCGTGTTGCCGTCGTTGCCGGCTTCGATGCCATAGATCTTGCCGCCGAAGCGATCGGCGTGCCGGGCCAGGTCGGCGATGGAGTGCACGCCGGCGTCATACACGTAGTCGGGCACGACCAGGTCGTACAGCGCGTCTTCCACGTTGGTGGTCAGCAGCTTGACCTTGTTCGACTCCAGCATCGGGTTCAGCACGGAGTTCTGGGTCGGCCGCCACAGCGCCATGTCGATGTCGAGCTCGCCATCGGCGACAGCCTTCAGGCAGATGATCCAGCTCGCGTGGGTGACCGCGCTCTGGTAGCCGGCGGCGTCGAGGATCTGGCTGGCGACTTCGGCTTTCACCAGTTCGCCGGGCCAGTTCGGTGCACACAGGCCGACCTTGGTGCCGTTGGCGGCGAAGGCGCTGGTGGTGAGGACGAGGCTCAGCGCGAGGCTGGCCATAACGGTGCCGAGCGCGTGGCGCGGGCGAGGAAAGATGTTCATGGGGTTTCTCCCGTGGATGGATGGGGCGGGCTGGATCAGAACGCGCGGTTGACGGTGAGCGTCACCCGGCTCTTGATGGGGTCGGACACGTGCACGCGGCCGGCGCCATCCGGCACGCCGGTGCTGTAGTTGCGGTAGTAGCCGTGCTTGTCCCAGCCACGGGTCCAGGCCAGCGACCAGCCGAAGCCGGCCAGCGTGGTGTCGAGCGAGACTTTCGCGTCCTTCCAGTTCGCTTCGTTGAAGTTGCGCACGGACTGCTTGCCGGCATGCAGGCCGAGGGAGAACTGCTCGCCGAGCGGGAACGCGGCATCCACCGACAGGTAGCCCGAACCGCGCGAGTGCTTGTCGACGCCGGTGCCCAGCGTGGCGCTGTTGTAGCCGAAGTAGTCGCGGGTGAAGGTCACCGCATAGGACACGTCCACCGGCCCGGTGCCGGCGCCGATGATGACCTCGCCGTAGTCGTAGCGGGTGCCGGTCGCGCTCATTTCCGCGCCGGGATACTGGTAGTAATTGAGGCTGCCGGTGTAGCGCAGGCTACCGGCTTCACCAGCGTAGCCGGCGTAAAGGTCCCATTCGACCTTGGCGTCCTCGATGAAGTACTTGCTGACTGTCGAGGCCCAGGTGCCGAGGAAAAAGCCGCGCCGGTCGTATTGCACGCCGCCCTGCACGGCCGGCTTGTCCCAGCTCTGCACGAAGCCGCGTGAGACGTAACGCGAGGTGAGCGCGAGGTCGCCACTCCAGCCGTCGGCGGCATGGACCGTACCCGGCGCCGCCAGTGCAAGCGCGAGCGCCACGGTCAATGCGCACGAGGATGGTTTCGTCATGAGGTGTTCTCCGTAGTGGAAAGGAAAGGTGGTGTCGCCCGGAGACGAGATGGCTGCGACAGCGCCACGAGGATCTGGATTTGCCCCCTGCCGAAGGCCAGCGCCTTCACCGTGGCTACGCACGCGGCCCGAAGGACTGCGCGAATGCGAATCCCGGACTCTGCGATGCCGCATCACGCGGGGGCTTTGTCCGGGGCGGAACGAGGGTTCCGGCGCCACAACCGGGGTCGGAGTCTATTGGATGTTGATTGATCGTTCAAATAACAATGCGTAAAATGGCCGCCTGTATCGGCGCATCCTGTTCGGAGTTCCCCATGCCCAAGGTCGGTATGCAGCCGATCCGGCGCGATCAGTTGATCCGCGCCACGCTCGCCACGATCGACCGCCTGGGTCTGGCCGAAACCACGCTGGCGCACGTTGCCAGGGCCGCCGGCCTGTCCACCGGCATCGTCAGCCACTATTTCGGCGACAAGAGCGGCCTGATCGAGGCGACGATGCGTTACCTGCTGCGCAACCTGCGCGATGCGATCGCCACGCGCCGCCGTGCCGCCGATGCGTCGCCGCGTGCGCAACTGCTGGCGATCGTCGATGGCAACTTCGACGAGGGCCAGATCAACCATGCCTCGGCGCGCGCCTGGCTGTGGTTCTGGGCGGCGAGCCTGCACGACCCGCAACTCGAACGCCTGCAACAGGCAAACGAGCGGCGCCTGCAATCCAACCTGTGCGTGCAGTTCCGGCGGGTGATGGATGCCGCGCACGCACGCGAAGCCGCGACCGGACTTGCCGCGATGATCGATGGCCTGTGGCTGCGCGGCTGCCTGGGCAAGGACGCGATCGATCTCGAACAGGTGCGTCGCATCGCCCGCGATTATCTCGACCAGCAATTGGCACGCACCCCCGGACTTCCGGAGAACCATGAAATTTCCCGTTGAAACCAGCTATATCCACGGCGCCCGTGTGCCCGTCCGCGTCGATGCGGACACCTTCGATACGGTGAACCCGGCCACCGGCGACGTGCTTGCCACGGTGCAGTGCGCGGACCGCAGCGAGATCGATCGCGCGGTGGAAAGTGCGGGCGAGGGCCAGCGGGCGTGGGCCGCGCTGGGCGCGATGGAGCGTTCGCGGATCCTGCGCCGCGCGGTGGACATCCTGCGCGTGCGCAACGACGAGCTTGCGCGGCTGGAGACGCTGGACACCGGCAAGCCGCTCGGCGAAACCGCGAGCGTGGACATCGCCACCGGGGCCGACGTGCTGGAGTACTACGCCGGGCTGGCGCCGGCGATCGAGGGTACGCAGGTGCCGCTGCGCGAATCGAGCTTCTTCTACACCCGGCGCGAACCGCTGGGCGTGGTATGTGGCATCGGTGCATGGAACTACCCGATCCAGATCGCGTTGTGGAAGTCCGCACCGGCGCTGGCGGCCGGCAACGCGATGATTTTCAAGCCGAGTGAAGTGACGCCGCTGACGGCGCTGAAACTGGCCGGAATCTATACCGAGGCGGGGCTGCCGGACGGCGTGTTCAATGTCGTGCAGGGCGCGGGGCAAGTGGTCGGGCCGTGGCTCACCGAACACCCCGGCATCGCCAAGGTGTCGTTCACCGGCGGCATCGCCACCGGCAAGCGGGTGATGGCCAGCGCAGCCGCCTCCACGCTGAAGGATGTGACGATGGAGCTGGGCGGCAAGTCGCCGCTGATCGTGTTCGACGATGCCGATCTCGCGCGCGCCGCCGACATCGCGGTAATGGCGAATTTCTTCAGCGCCGGGCAGGTGTGCACGAACGGCACCCGGGTATTCGTGCCACGCCCGATGCTGCCCGCGTTCGAGGCGGCGGTGCTGGAGCGGGTGCACCGCATCCGCATCGGCGACCCGCTCGACCCGGCGACGAATTTCGGGCCGTTGGCGAGCTTCGCCCACATGCAACAGGTGCTCGACTACATCGAATCCGGTCGCCGGGAAGGCGCGCGCCTGCTGATCGGTGGCGCCCGCATCACGACGGGGGCGCTGGCACATGGCGCCTATGTCGCGCCCACGGTATTCAGCGATTGCAGCGACGGGATGCGCATCGTGCGCGAGGAAATCTTCGGCCCGGTGATGAGCCTGCTGGCCTACGACAGCGAGGCCGAGGCCATCGCGCGTGCGAACGACACCTCTTACGGTCTTGCCGCCGGCGTCGTCACCACCGACATCCAGCGCGGGCATCGCGCTATCCACCGTCTCGAAGCCGGCATCTGCTGGATCAATACCTGGGGCGAATCGCCGGCGGAAATGCCGGTTGGCGGCTTCAAGCATTCCGGCATCGGGCGCGAGAACGGCATCGAGGCCCTCAACCACTACACGCGGGTGAAATCGGTGCAGGTGGAACTGGGCGACTTCGCCTCGGTGTTCTGAACCACCGCCCGCGCAAGCGCCGCGCGGCTTGCCGGCGCAGCGCGCTTTTCAGGAAACATCCATGCCCCACGCGAATGACACCTACGATTACATCATCGTCGGCGCCGGCTCGGCCGGCGCCGTGCTCGCCGCACGCCTGACCGAGGACGCGGATACCACGGTGCTGTTGCTGGAAGCCGGCGGCCGCGACTGGCGCCTGGATTTCCGCACGCAGATGCCGGCCGCGCTTGCCTACCCGCTGCAGGGGCGGCGCTACAACTGGGCCTACCGCACCGAGCCGGAACCGCACATGGGCGGCCGGCGCATGGACTGCGGGCGCGGCAAGGGGCTGGGCGGTTCCTCGCTGATCAACGGCATGTGCTACATCCGCGGCAATGCGCTGGACTACGACCACTGGGCACGAACGCCGGGGCTGGAGCACTGGGGCTATGCCGACTGCCTGCCGTATTTCCGCAAGGCCGAAACCCGCGACATCGGCGGCAACGATTATCACGGCGATTCCGGGCCGCTCCACGTCACCACGCCGAAGACCGGCAACAACGAGCTCCATCAGGCGTTGGTCGAAGCCGGCGTCGAAGCGGGCTTCCCGCGTACCGACGACCTCAACGGCTACCAGCAGGAGGGCTTTGGCCCGATGGACCGCACCACCACCGCGTCCGGCCGCCGTTGCAGCACCGCACGCGGTTACCTGGACATCGCCCGGTCGCGCCCGAACCTCACCATCGTCACCGGCGCGGTGACCGACCGCGTGCTGTTCGAGGGCCGCCGTGCGACGGGCGTGGCCTGGCTGCGCGGCCGGGACCAGCGGCGGGCGCGGGCACGGCGCGAAGTGCTGGTGTGCTCGGGGGCGATCGCCTCGCCGCAGCTGCTGCTGCGCTCGGGCGTGGGCGCGGCCGAACAACTGCGCGCATTCGACATCCCGGTGGTGCTGGATCTGCCCGGCGTCGGCGAGAACCTGCAGGATCATCTGGAGATGTACATCCAGTACGCCTGCAGGAAACCGGTCACGCTGGCCTCGGCGAACCGCTGGTACCGCAAGCCGGGCATCGGTGCGGAATGGATGTTCCTCGGCAGCGGCATCGGCGCCAGCAACCAGTTCGAGGCCGGCGGCTTCATCCGCACCCACGAGGAATTCGCCTGGCCGAACATCCAGTACCACTTCCTGCCGGCGGCGGTGAACTACAACGGCACCGCGCCGATCGCCATCCACAGCTTCCAGGCCCATGTCGGCTCGATGCGCTCGCCCAGCCGCGGCCGCGTTCGCCTCGCCTCGCGCTCGCCGCATGCGCACCCGAGCATCCTGTTCAACTACATGTCCAGCGAGCAGGACTGGCGCGAATTCCGCGCCGCCATCCGCATCACCCGAGAGATCTTCGCCCAGCCGGCGCTGCGCTCCTATGCCGGGCGCGAGCTCAGCCCGGGTGCGGAATGCGTCAGCGACGCCCAGCTCGATGCGTTCGTGCGCCGGCATGCCGAAACCGCCTATCACCCGTCGTGCTCGAACAAGATGGGGCCGGCCTCGGATCCGATGGCCGTGGTCGATGGTTTCGGCCGCGTACATGGTCTGGAAGGGCTGCGCGTGATCGATGCTTCGATCATGCCGCAGGTGGTCAGCGGCAACTTGAATGCGCCGACCATCATGATGGCCGAGAAACTCGCCGACGCCCTGCGCGGGCGTGATCCATTGCCGCGCTCGGCCGCGCCGTACCACGTCGCCAATGGGGCGCCGGTCCGCGGCAAGCCGGCCTGCTGAAAAGCGAACGCCCCGGCCGGACCGGGGCGCTGCTCGAATCAACGGGGCATCCGCCTCATGGCGCCGTTGCGGGCGCGAGCCACGACTGCACCTGGTCCGCGTGCGCCTCGACCCAGGCCCGCGCGTTCGCCGCCGGGTCGGATCCCTGCACACTGTCGGCGTCCATCACCTGCTGCATGTCCGCCGCCGTCCACGCGAACGCGTCAAGGATGCGCGCGGCCTCGGGGCGTTCCTGCGCGAAGCCCTTGCGCACCAGCGTGTCGATGCTTTCCGGTGCGCCGAACACACCCTTCGGATCGTCCAGGTACTTCAGCGGCCAGCGCGCCCACATCCAGTGCGGGGTCCAGCCGGTGACGACGACCCACTCGCGGTGGTCGATCGCATCCTTCAGCGCGGCGGCCATCGTCGCGTCGCTGCCGTCGATCAGCTTGAGCGGCAGCGCATACTCCTCGATCGCCTGCTGCGCGATGCGCATCTCGCCGGCGCCGGGATCGATGCCGATGATACGGTCCTTGAACTTCCCGGCATGGCTGGCGAGCTGGTCCATCGAATCGATCGTGACGTAGTCGGGCACGACCAGGCCTATCTTCGTGCCTTCCATGTTCGCGCCGAGGTTCTCCAGCTTGTCCCTGGTGCGCGCGTAGTAGCCCTCGTGTGTGCTTGGCAGCCAGGCGCATACCGTCGCGTCGGCATCGCCCTGGGCGATGGCGCTGTACATCGCCGCGCCACTGACCGGGAGCGCTTCGACCTTGTAGCCCTGTGCCTCGAGCACGGCCTGCACCACGTGCGTGGCCGCCGTGCAATCTGCCCATTCGACGTGGACCAGACGGATCGTCTTCGACTTGCCCGTGGCGATGCCGTCCGCGTCGCCACCGGCCGGTGCGGAGCAGCCGCCGGCGAGGGCGAGGGCGCCGCCCAGCAGCGTGAACATTGCGATCCGCGCAAGGCGGCCCCGAAGCGATGTTGCAATGGCGTGTTTCATTGTCCCCCCCTGGTTGCCGGGTGTTGTCCGATGCGTTGCGTGACGCGGTCGAGGATCATCGCCAGGATGACGATGGCGATGCCGCCTTCGAAGCCCTTGCCCGGTTCCAGGCGCTGGATGGCGCTCCACACCACGCCGCCGAGGCCGCCGGCGCCGATCATCGCCGCGATCACCACCATCGACAGCGACAGCATGATGGTCTGGTTGACGCCGGCCATGATCGTCGGCACCGCCATCGGCAACTGCACCTTGAACAGCTTCTGGCGCCGCGTGGAGCCGAATGCGTCGGCGGCTTCGATCAAATCCTTCGGCACCTGGCGGATGCCGAGCGCGGTCAGGCGGATCGTCGGTGGCGTGGCGAAGATCACCGTGGCCACCGCGGCCGATACCGCGCCGAGGCCGAAGAACGGGATCGCCGGTATCAGGTACACGAACGCCGGCATGGTCTGCATGAAATCGAGCACCGGCATGACCACCCGCGAGGCGCGCCGGGACAGGGCCGCGGCGATGCCCAGCGGCAGGCCGATGGCGACTGCGATCAGCGTGGAAATCAGCACCAGGGTGAATGTCTCCACCGTGGCGGTCCACAGCCGCAGGTTCCACAACAGCAGCAGGCCCAGCGTGCTGCCCAGCGCAACGCGCCAGCCGGCCGCGCGCCAGGCCAGCAGCGCGACGGCGAGGATCACCACCCACGGCGGCAGCCAGGTGAGGCCGTCGACGATGTGGTCGATCAGCGCCGACACGATATGGCTCAGGCCCTTGGTCACGCCGGCGATGTGCGTGGTCAGCCAGTCCAGCGCGACGTCGATGAAGTGCGCCAGCGGCAGGCGCGGGATCGCGGGCATCATGCGGCATCTCCGGCAGGTGCGGTGGCCGGTGGCGGTGTCGCCGCCGATCGGGTTTGCGCCAGTGCGTTGATCAGGCGCGGGCGCGTGACCACGCCCAGCAGCTTGTGCTCGTCGTCCACCACCGGCAGGCGGTATGGCCATTCGGCCATCAGGTTGATGATGTCGGTGCAGGCCGTTTCCGCCGCGAGCGTCGGCACGTCGCGCTGGATCAGTTCGGCGATGCTTTGCTTGCCCGCGCGCACGGCCTCGTCCAGTGCGTCCAGCGTCACCGTGCCGACCAGCGTGTAATCGCGGTCGACCACCAGCATGCTGGTGTCGTTGCCCTCGGTCATCTTGTGCAGCACCGTGCGCGGGCCGTCGTCCGGGCGCGCGACGTCACGCGCCCGGCCCATGATCGACTTCGCGGTGAGTACCCGCGACATGTCCACGTGCTCGACGAAACGCTCGACGTAGGCGTTCGCCGGATGGTTCAGGATTTCCTCCGGCGTGCCGATCTGCACCACGCGGCCATCTTTCATCAGCACGATGCGGTCACCGATCTCCAGCGCCTCGTCCAGGTCATGGGTGATGAACACGATGGTCTTCTTCATCTTGCGTTGCAGCGACGCCAGTTCCTGCTGCATGTCACGGCGGATCAGTGGATCGAGCGCGCTGAATGCCTCGTCCATCAACAGGATGTCGGACTTCACCGTCAATGCGCGGGCCAGCCCCACGCGTTGCTGCATGCCGCCGCTGAGCTGCGTGGGCAGGGCATCTTCCCAGCCCTTCAGGCCCACCAGCTCCAGCGCCTCCACGGCGCGCGCGCGACGCTCGGTCGCGTCCACGCCCTGCACTTCCAACCCGTATGCCGCGTTCTCGGCGACGGTACGGCGCGGGAACAGCGCGAAATGCTGGAACACCATGCTGATCTTGCGGCGGCGCAGGTCCAGCAGTTGAGTGCGGTCGAAGCGGGTCACGTCTTCGCCGTCGATGAAGATGCTGCCGCCGGTCGGCGTGTTGAGCAGGTTGAGGCAGCGCAGCAGCGTGGACTTGCCGCTGCCACTCAGGCCCATGATCACCAGCAGCTCGCCTTCCCCGACGTCGAAGGAGACGTCGGCGATGCCGACGGCATGCCCGGTTTCACGGATTTCGGCGTGGCTCTTGCCGCGTTCGAGCAAAGCCAGCGCTTCGGCAGGGCGTGGCCCGAATATTTTCGTGAGGTGTTCTATGCGGATTTTCTGCATGGCTCCTTTGCCCGGTTGGATGCCACGGCGACCTGCGAGGACGCGCGACGGCGCTTCTGCTGAAGCGCGGGAAACACTGGGCAAGGAAGACCGAGGGTCGAGGGCATGCGTGGCATGCCGGCCCAGGTTTTGAGAGTGGAAGGGTGCGAATTCTACGGATTTCGGCCTTGCGGCTCAAATCACGCGATGCGGCGCGTGGTATTCCGCGAATTTTCGTCGTGTGCCGGGATGCCTGGAAACAAGCGTTGCCGCGAATGATTTCCGCGAAATCCGATGCCGCTTGCCGTGGCATGTCGCAAGGTGCCGGGCGATGCAGGTGCAGAGTGGGGCCGTCCCGTTCTGGCAAATGGTCGCGCGCATCCGTGCGCTTGCCGTGGTGCATTCCATTGCATCGGCCGTCGCTTGGAAGCGCCCGGCGTCGGTTCCGCGGCGCGTGCAGGAGTCGAATCGACGGGGGCAGGGTTACGGCAGGGCGAAGCCGGCCTCGCGCAACAGCCCGGCAGTGGCGATCAGTGGCAGGCCGACCAGCGCGGTGGGGTCCTGGCTGTGGATCGCCTCGAACAGGGTGATGCCGAGGCCTTCGCACTTGAAGCTGCCGGCGCAGTCCAGTGGCAGCTCGGCATCGACGTAGCGTTCGATCTCTTCCGGCCGCAACCGGCGGAACGCCACCCGGGTCAGGTTGCAGGCTTCCCGTTGCATGCCCGCGCCGGCCACGCACACGGCGGTATGGAACGCCACTTCACGGCCGGACATCGCCGCCAGCTGCGCGCTGGCGGCATTGCGACTACCGGGTTTGCCGAGGGGCCGGCCGTCCAGTTCGGCGACCTGGTCCGAGCCGATTATCCAGGCGCCGGGATGTTGCGCGGCCACCGCCATTGCCTTGGCGCGGGCCAGGCGGACGGCCAGGGCGCGGGGTGCCTCGCCCCGCAGTGGCGTCTCGTCCACCTCGGGCTTGGCGCAGTCGAACGCCAGCCGCAGCCGTGCCAGCAGTTCGGCCCGGTAGCGGGAGGTGGAGGCGAGGACGAGGGTGGACATGCGAAAATCCCGGCGTGAGGGCGCCGCCGAGTCTGCGGCGCGGTTGCCGGCATGGCAACGGCGGCCGGGGTGGGTTTGACAGCGGCCGGGGCGGGCCCTAACATTCTGCGGCTTATGTCCGCGAACGTGCCCGAATTGCTGGATGCTTGGCGGATGGTCGCAGCGCACAGGCGCTTTGACGGCCGGGTGCCGTTGTCCGGACTGGAGCGCCTGCAGGGGCTGGTCGCCGATACCGAAGGGGAGTGCGCGTATGCACTGGAATTCGGTCGCGACGAGGCTTTGCAGGTACCCTATGTCGAACTGACCATCGAAACCGCGCTGCCGTTGACCTGCCAGCGCAGCATGCAGCGTTTCCTGCTGCCGGTGTCGCTGGTGCAGCGGTTGGGCCTGATCCGCGACGAAGACGAGGAACAGGCGCTTCCGCCGGATTACGAAGCGCTGCTGGTGCCCGAGGACGGCAACCTGCGGCCGCTGGACCTGGTGGAGGACGAGTTGGTGCTGGCGGTGCCCGTGGTACCGCTGGCGCCGGGAAGCGAGGCGGTCGAGCGCGACTTCTCCGCGACCAGTGAAGAGTTGGACAAGGCCAATCCGTTCGCGGCATTGGCGGCATTGAAGAAACAATAGCGGCCGGTTGTCGTCGGCGGCTGCGGCGAAAGCGAAAAACAGTGCCGGACATTGGCGTCCGCATGCACTGCAACGACGAAGCAAACGAACCGAAGTTTGGAGCAATCCCAATGGCTGTGCAGAAATCCCGTGTTACCCCGTCCCGCCGCGGCCAGCGCCGTTCGCACGATTCGCTGAGCGCCAAGCAGCTGTCCACCGATCCGACCACCGGTGAAGTGCACCTGCGCCACCACATCACCGCCGACGGCTTCTACCGCGGCAAGAAGGTGATCACGACCAAGTCCTCGGTCGTCGAAGAAGATTGATCGGTGAAAGCCGCCATCCGCAAGGGTGGCGGCTTCACTCGTTTCTTCAGGGCCGCCTGCGGCGGCCCGCGCAACAGGAACCAGCATGAGCAAGCGGATCTACTCGAGGATCGCGGGCACCGGCAGCTATTTGCCCGAGAAGGTGTTGACCAACGATGATCTGACCAAGATCGTCGACACCAGCGACGAGTGGATCCAGTCGCGTACCGGCATCCGCGAGCGGCACATCGCCGCCGAAGGCGAGACCACCGGCGACCTCGGCTACAACGCCGCCCTGCGCGCGCTGGAAGCGGCCGGCATCGAGCCGTCGCAGCTGGACATGATCATCGTGGGCACGACCACGCCGGATCTGATCTTCCCGTCCACCGCCTGCCTGATTCAGGCGCGCCTCGGCGCGGCCGGCGCGGCGGCGTTCGACGTCAACGCGGCATGCTCGGGCTTCCTGTTCGCGCTGAGCACGGCCGACAAATTCATCCGCTCCGGTGATTGCAAGCATGTGCTGGTGATCGGCGCGGAAACCCTGACCCGCATCGTCGACTGGAACGACCGCACCACCTGCGTGCTGTTCGGCGATGGCGCCGGCGCCGTTGTGCTCAAGGCCGACGAGGAAACCGGTATCCTCAGCACCCACCTGCATGCCGATGGCAGCAAGAAGGAGCTGCTGTGGAACCCGATCGGCGTCTCCACCGGTCTGGACCAGCCCGGCAAGATCCTGATGAAGGGCAACGACGTGTTCAAGTACGCCGTCAAGGCGCTGGACTCGGTCGTCGACGAGGCCCTGCACGCCAATGGCCTGGACAAGGCCGACCTGGACTGGCTGATCCCGCACCAGGCCAACCTGCGCATCATCGAAGCCACCGCCAGGCGGCTGGAAATGCCGATGGAGCAGGTGATCGTCACCGTCGACAAGCATGGCAACACCTCGTCCGGCTCGGTGCCGCTGGCGCTGGACGCGGCGATCCGCTCCGGGCGCGTCGGGCGCGGCCAGCTGCTGCTGCTGGAAGCCTTCGGTGGCGGCTTCACCTGGGGTTCGGCGTTGCTGCGCTACTGAGCTCGCCGATGCCGTACATCGTCGAAAAGCCGCGCATTGCGTGGCTTTTCGCGTTTCAGGGCATGGATTTCCGGGGCGCAGATGGTGCGCATACGCCGCAGTACAGACGCGTGGCGGTGTTCGCGCTTATCATTCCCGGTCTTGATTCATGCAGTGAATGACCGCGTGACCGATTCCCGACTCGCTTTCGTATTCCCCGGCCAGGGCTCCCAGTCGTTGGGCATGCTGGCCGAACTGGCCGAACTGCACCCGCAGGTCCGCGAGACTTTCGCCGAGGCCTCCGACGGTGCCGGCGTCGACCTGTGGGCCCTGTCGCAGGGTGGCCCGGAAGAACAGCTCAATCGGACCGAATACACCCAGCCGGCGCTGCTGGCGGCCGGCGTCGCGGTGTGGCGCCTGTGGGCCGGGCAGCGCGTGCAGCGCCCGCTGGTACTGGCCGGGCACAGCCTGGGCGAATACACCGCGCTGGTCGCGGCTGGCGCACTGTCGTTGCGCGAGGGCGCGCACCTGGTGCGCCTGCGCGGGCAGCTGATGCAGGAGGCCGCGCCGGCCGGTGTCGGTGCGATGGCGGCTGTGCTCGGTGCCGAGGATGTGCTGGTGCAGGAGGTCTGCGAACTGGCGTCGGGCAGCCAGGTGGTGGTGCCGGCCAACTACAACTCGCCCGGCCAGATCGTCATCGGTGGCGATGCCGCCGCGGTTGATCGCGCGCTGGCGTTGCTGGCCGAGAAGGGCGTGCGCAAGGCGGTCAAGCTGGCCGTCAGCGTGCCCTCGCATACGCCGCTGATGCGCGAGGCCGCCAATCGTCTGGCCGGGGCAATGGCCGGGCTGGACTGGCGCCTGCCGGCGCTGCCGGTGGTGCAGAACGTCGATGCGCAGGTGCACGAAAGCATCGAGGCCATCTGCGATGCGCTGGTGCGCCAGCTGTACCTGCCGGTGCGCTGGAGCGAATGCGTGCAGGCGCTGGCCGCGCGCGGTGTCACCGGGGTGGCCGAATGCGGCCCCGGCAAGGTGTTGACCGGGCTGGTCAAGCGCATCGACAAGTCGCTGGAAGCTCGTCCGATGGGCACGCCCGCCGATTTCGACACCGCGCTGGACGCGTGGACCCACTGAAACAACGTGAGCCGCGATGGGGCACGAACGTGCCGCATCGCCTCTGGCGGCCGTTCGGCCGCCCGTCATCGAGGAAAATGCATGAGCAAGCCATTGCAGGGTGAAATCGCGCTCGTCACCGGCGCCAGCCGCGGCATCGGCGCAGCCATCGCCGACGAACTGGCCGCGCAGGGCGCGACCGTCATCGGCACCGCCACCACCGAATCCGGTGCCGCCGCCATCGGCGCGCGCCTGGCTGCGCAGGGTGGCCACGGCCGCGCGCTGAACGTGACCGAGCCGGGTGCGGTAGACGCGCTGATCGACGCGGTGGGCAAGGAGTTCGGTGCCATCACCATCCTCGTCAACAACGCCGGCATCACCCGCGACAACCTGCTGATGCGGATGAAGGACGAGGACTGGCAGGCCATCCTCGACACCAACCTGACCAGCGTCTACCGCACCTCGAAGGCGGTGATGCGCGGCATGATGAAGGCGCGCCGCGGCCGCATCGTCAACATCGCCTCGGTGATCGGCGTCACCGGCAATGCCGGACAGGCCAACTATGCCGCGGCCAAGGCCGGCATCATCGCCTTCTCCAAGTCGCTGGCCAAGGAAATCGGCAGCCGCGGGGTGACCGTGAATGTCGTCGCGCCCGGCTTCATCGACACCGACATGACCAAGGATCTGCCCGAGGACGCCAAGACCGCGATGCTCGGCCAGATCGCGCTGGGCCGCCTCGGCGAGCCGGCGGACATTGCCCGCGCGGTGGCGTTCCTGGCCGGCCCGTCGGCCAGCTACATCACCGGCGAAACCCTCCACGTTAACGGCGGCATGTACATGCCGTAAGCGTGTGGCGCAGGGACTGCGCCCAAGTGGTTGATCACCGTGGCTTTTTGCCAGAATGCATGGCTCCGGCGGTTTCCACTACACTATCCCACGGCCATCAATCCGATGGCGCCTTTTGAACCACTACTCCATCTGGAGCGATATCCAATGAGCACCATCGAAGAACGCGTCAAGAAAATCGTCGTCGAACAGCTTGGCGTCAAGGAAGAGGAAGTCACCAACAGCGCATCGTTCGTCGATGACCTGGGCGCAGACTCGCTGGACACCGTCGAGCTGGTGATGGCGCTGGAAGAGGAGTTCGAGTGCGAGATTCCGGACGAAGAGGCCGAGAAGATCAGCACCGTGCAGGCTGCCATCGATTACATCAAGGCCCACGTCAAGGCCTGATCCACGCCTGACGCAGGCGTGGCCGGGCCTGGGGCCGGGCCGCGCAGCATTCATGGGGCCGCGAAATGCGGCCCCGTGTATTTCCGCTTCAAACCCCAATCCCCGGGAACGTCCCCCGTGAACGGGACCAGGAGAATCCGCAATGAGTCGTCGTGTCGTCGTTACCGGCCTGGGCATGGTGTCGCCGCTGGGCAATGACCTGGCCAGCAGCTGGGAAGGCATCATCAATGGCCGCTCGGGCATTGGCCCGCTGACGAATATTGCAGACGCCTATCTGGAGCGTTTCACCACCAGGATCGCGGGTGAGGTCAAGGACTTCGACATCACCGCCGACAATGCGCAGTTCGGCAAGTACCGGGTCAGCGGCAAGGATGCCAGGAAGATGGACCCGTTCATCCATTACGGCCTGGGCGCGGCGTTCATGGCGTTGCACGACGCCGGGCTGGAGATCACCGAGGCCAATGCCGAGCGCATCGGCGTCATCGTCGGTCTGGGTGTCTTCGATGCGGGGCAGGCCGCCGATGCCCGAGGGGACGAAGTCACCGAGGCCAATGCCGAGCGCATCGGTGCCATCGTCGGCGCCGGCATCGGCGGCCTGCTGGGCATCGAGGAACAGGCCATCGAGTTCCACGAGGGCAAGAAGATCTCGCCCTTCTACGTGCCCAAGACCATCATCAACATGCTGCCGGGGCAGTTGAGCATCATCGCCGGGCTGAAGGGGCCGTCGTTCTCGGCGGTGTCCGCCTGCGCCACCTCGAACCATTCGATCGGCACCGCAATGCGCATGATCCAGTACGGCGATGCCGACGTGATGGTCGCCGGCGGCGCCGAGCGCGGTTCCTCGCCGACCGCGGTGGGCGGCTTCTGCGCGATGAAGGCGATGTCCACCCGCAACGACGCGCCGGAACAGGCGTCGCGGCCGTGGGACAAGGACCGCGATGGCTTCGTGCTGGGTGACGGTGCCGGCATCCTGGTCCTCGAGGAATACGAGCATGCCAAGGCGCGCGGCGCGAAGATCTACTGCGAGCTGGCCGGTTTCGGTGCCAGTTCCGATGCTTACCACATGACTGCGCCGAGCGAGAACGGCGAGGGTGCCGCGCGCTGCATGGCCGCGGCGTTGAAGGACGCCGGCGTGGCCCCGGAGCAGGTGGGCTACCTCAACGCCCACGGCACCTCGACGCCGCTGGGCGACCTCGGCGAGACGATGGCGATGAAGGCCGCCTTCGGCGAGCACGCCTACAAGATGATGGTCAGCTCGACCAAGTCGATGACCGGCCACCTGCTCGGCGCGGCCGGCGGCGTGGAGGCGATCTTCTCGGTGCTGGCGCTGCGCGACGGCGTCATCCCGCCGACCATCAACCTCGAGCAGCCGGGCGAAGGTTGCGACCTCGACTACGTGCCGAACGTCGCCCGCCAGGCCAAGGTGGACGTGGTGATGTCCAACGGTTTCGGCTTCGGCGGCACCAACGGCACGCTGGTGTTCAAGCGCATCTGACACCCGCTTTTGCTCGTGACCCTCTCCCACCGGGAGAGGGGTTGGGGAGAGGGGGCGAAGCCCTGCGATGTCTGATTGCACGAGGCTTCGCCCGAACCCCCATCCGCCCTTCGGGCACCTGCATTCGGCACATCCCTGTGCCTCACCCTTCAGGCGGCTTCGCCGTGCAGTTCGGCAATCCTGCCGAACTGTCTCCCGGAGGGAGAAGGAAACTTCCGACATATCCGGCCGATGACCCATCTCCTTCCCTTGCACGCCGACATCGACCTGCTGGCGCTGCACCGGCTCGCCCCGCAGCGCTACCCGCTGCTGCTCGAATCCACCGCCGCCGGCCGGCAGGGCCGTTGGGACATGCTGCTGGTCGCTGATGGCGGCCAGCTGCGGCTGGATGCCGATGGCCGGGTCCGGCGCGAGGATGGCACCTTGGTCGAAGGCGACTTCCTTGCCGCGCTGGATCGTGAATGGCAGGCATTGCGCCTGCCGCGCGATACGGAGGCGGGCGACGTGCCGTTCCGTGGCGGCTGGGCATTGCTGTTGGACTACGAGCTGGCCGCGCAGGTCGAGCCGGTGCTGTCGCTGCCGATGCGCGAGGATGGCCTGCCGCGGGCGTTGGCGTTGCGGTGTTCGGCGGCGGTGCTGCGTGATCGCGACAATGGCCGCTGCTTCGCGGTGCTGGAAGATTCCGCCGCCGGGTTGTGCGGGCAATTGCAACGCGACCTGCACGACGCGGCTGCCTTGCCACCGCTGCCGGCATGGCAGCCGCCGATGCGGGTCGACGAGGACGATGCTGCGTGCTTCACCGACGGCGTGGCCGGGGTCATCGATTACCTGCGCGCCGGCGACGTGTTCCAGGTCAACCTGTCGCGCCGCTGGCAGGCGCGCTTCGCCCGGGCGCTCGATCCGGCTGCGCTGTATGCGCAGCTGCGGCAGGCCAACCCGGCGCCTTTCGCGGGCTTGTTCCATGCCGCAGGGCGCGCGGTGGTCAGTTCCTCGCCGGAGCGGCTGGTATCGGTCTGCGGCGGGGTGGTGCAGACCCGGCCGATCGCCGGTACCCGCCCGCGCTTCGCCGGTGACGACGATGCCGCACGCATCAGCGAACTGGTCGGCCATCCCAAGGAGCGCGCCGAACACGTGATGCTGATCGATCTGGAGCGCAACGACCTGGGCCGCATCGCCGCGCCCGGCAGCGTCGAGGTCGACGAACTGATGACGGTGGAAAGCTATGCCCATGTCCACCACATCGTCAGCAACGTGCGCGCGCGGCTGCAGCCGGAGGTGACGCCGGGGCAGGTGATTGCCGCCACGTTCCCGGGTGGCACCATCACCGGCTGCCCGAAGGTGCGCTGCATGCAGATCATCGCCGAGCTGGAAGGACAGGCCCGCGGGGCCTACACCGGCGCGTTCGGCTGGTTGAACCGCGATGGCGACATGGACCTGAACATCCTGATCCGCACCGCCGAGGTGCGCGGTGACAGCGCCGGCTTCCGCACCGGTGCCGGCATCGTCGCCGATTCGGATCCGCAGAAGGAATTGGACGAAACCCGCGCCAAGGCGCGCGGCCTGTTGCGCGCACTCGAGCCGCAAGAGCCGCAAGCCGGCTGATTGGATCGAAGTACGCAGGGGTGCGGCCTGCCCGTTGCCGCGACGCAGTTGGACGAAGGGCGCCATCATGGCGCCCTTCGTCGTTGAACAGTGGTGTGGCGGTTACGGCGCCGTCGGCTGGGCAGGCGCCGTGGCGTCGGCCTGCCAGCCGCACATCTGCCCCTCGTTCTGCTGCTTCAGCCATGCCTGCAGCGGAGCGAAGTATTCCAGCATCGGGGCGGCGTCGAGCTTCTCTTCACCGGTCAGTTCCTTCAGCGTGGCCTGCCACGGCTGGCTGGCGCCCTTGCTGAGCATGGCCCAGTACTTCTGGCCGGCTTCCTTGTTGCCGTAGAAGGTGCACTCGTTGAGCGGGCCGGTGTGGCCGGCGGCGTCGCACAGGCCCTTGTAGAACTGGTACTGCAGGATGCGGGCGAGGAAGTAGCGCAGGTACGGGGTGTTGCCCGGCACGTGGTACTTGGCGCCGGCGTCGAAGTAGTCCTCGCCGCGCGCGCTGGCCGGGGCCACGCCCTGGTACTGCGCCTTGAGCTCCCACCACTTCTGGTTGTACTGCTCGGGCTTGATCGAGCCGTCGAACACGCCCCAGCGCCAGCGGTCGATCATCAGCCCGAACGGCAGGAACGACACGCCGCTCAGGGCCATGCGCATCTGCGCGTTGATGGTGGCCTCGCGGCTTTCCTGCGGCTGCCCGACCAGGCCGATGGAGTTGAGGTACTTCGGCGTCATCGCCAGCACGATGGTATCGCCGATGGCCTCGTGGAAGCCGTCGTTGGCGCCACCCTGGAACAGCGGCGGCAACGGGTTGTAGGCCAGGTCGTAATAGATGTGGCCGAGCTCGTGGTAGATGGTGGTGAAGTTCTCTTCGGTCGGGGTGATGCACATCTTGGTGCGCACGTCCGCGCCGGTGTCCTTGCCATCGCCGCCCATGTTCATGTCCCAGGCGCTGGCGTGGCAGACCACGTTGCGGTCCAGCGGCTTGATGAACTGGGTGTTCTGCCAGTAGCCCTGCGGCAGCTTGGGCATGCCCAGCGACACGTAGAAATCCTGCGCACGTTCGGTCATTTGCCGGGCGGTGGCCAGTTCGGCTTCGCGCTGGGCCTTGAAGCGGGCGGCGACGTCGGCATTGCCGTCGAGCTTGCGCAGCGCCGCGCTCAGGTTGTCCTGGTACTGTTTTTCCAGCGCGGCGGTGATGTCCAGGCTGCCGGCGCCGGAGTAGGGCTCGAGCATGTCCCACAGGTTGCTCCAGTCCTGCTGCCACATGTTGCCGGTCAGGTGCGCGGCGATCATGCCGCCGCCCACTTCAGCCTTGTCCTTGCCGTATTGCTTGTCCAGCCTGGCACGGGTGTAGCAGTGCAGCTGTTCGTACAGCGGCTTGACCTGCTCCCACAGGCGGTCGGTCTCCGGGCCGACCTGGTCGGCGGGCATGTCATAGCCGCTGCGCCACATCTGCCCGGCGTCGTCGTAGCCCAGTTCGCGTGCGCCTTCGTTGACCAGCTCGGCAAAGCGCTGGTACGGCTTGCGCGAGGCCACGGCGGTGGAGTGCCAGCCCTGCCATGCGTCGAGCTGCTTGTCGTAGTCGCGCGAGAGCGCCAGCACTTTCTCCAGGTCGCCCAGCTGGCGGCAGTTCTGCTTGTCGCCTTCGCCGGTGCAGTAGGTGCCGGCGCCGTAGTCGCCTTCCAGCTTGGTGGCGATGGTGGCCAGTTCGGCCAGTTTGGCCGGGTCGCGCGGGGCGGGCATCGCGGTCATCAGCTTGAGCAGTTGCAGGGCACGCTTGCTGTCCTCGCTCATCGGCTGGCCGTCGTACCTGCCGGCCTGTTCGATCCAGCCATTGAGCGTGGTCAGCCAGCGCTCGTTGGCCTTGGCCGCCACGCGCGCGGAATCGTCGTTGATGTAGGTGGAGGACAACCACTGCGCCGAGGTCATCTCCGGGTACATGGCCTTGTATTCGGCGTTGACGCGGGCGATGAACTGGTCGGCGGTTTCCGCCGGGGCGGACGCGGCGGAGCCGGTGGCAGCGGTTTCGGACGCGGTTTCCTTTTTGCAGGCGCCCAGCGACAGCACGCCCGCGCTCACGGCAAGGGCCAGCAACAGATGACGGTGTTTCACGCGATTCCCCGGTGGTGATGGACCGGCGAAGGCTAGAGGGTGGGCCGATGCGCCGCAAGTGCGGGGGAGGGCGCCCGCATCATAGGCTGCAACCGGCAAACAGGTCGCGGTCGCGCGCGTACACCGACGTGCCGACCTGCATCAGCCCCAGCACCGACGGGAACAGGTTGTCGTGGTCGGTGCGTTGCGTGGCGCGCTGGCGCAGGCAGGCCAGATCAATACCACGGCCGGCGGCGAATTGCGGCGAAAACCACATCACCATCGGTACCCGGGTCTGTTCTTCCGGCGCGATCGCATACGGCATGCCGTGCAGATAAAGGCCCTTCTCGCCCAGCGACTCGCCGTGGTCGGAGAGGTAGACCATCGCCGTGTCGTAGTCGTCCATGCCGCGCAGGGTGGCGATGGTGCGGGCGAGGAAGTGGTCGGTGTAGCGCACCGCGTTGTCGTAGCTGTTGACGATCTCCTCGCGGCTGCATTTGCCCAGGTCCGGCGTGTCGCAGGTCGGTGCGTACTGGCGGAATTGCAGCGGATAGCGCTGGTAATAGCTGGGGCCGTGGTTGCCGAGCGGGTGCAGGACGATGACGCGGTCGCCGGGTTTGGTACGTGCCTGCGCGGGCAGATCGTCGAGCAGGATCTCGTCCATGCAGCGGCCATCGGCGCACAGTTCCGGGGTGGTGGCGTCGCCCAGCCGCTGGATGTCCAGCCCGTCGCACACGCCCTTGCAGCCGGACTGGTTGTCGCGCCACAGCGTGGTGATGCCGGCGTGTTCGAGCACGTGCAGCAGCGACTGGTGCGCACGGATCTTCTTCGCGTCGTAGTCGTGGCGGCCGAACGGCGAGAACATGCACGGCAGCGACACTTCGGTGCTGGTGCCGCAGGCGTGCATGTCGGGGAAGTTGATCACGCCGGCCTGCGCCAGCTCGGGCGTGGTCTGGCGCTCGTAGCCGTTCAGGCCCCAGTTCCGCGCGCGCACGGTTTCGCCGACCACCAGCACCAGCAGGCGCGGCTTGCCGCCGGCTGCGCGCGGCGTGGCCGTGGCGTCGGTACCGAGCGGCAGTTTCGGCGGGTTCCCGATCGGGTTGGAGGTGGACAGGTTCTGCTTCAGGGCGACCAGATAATTGATCGGCGTGGCGAGATAACGCACCTCGCGGTGGTTGCGCAGCAAGGCCGACACGTCCTGGAACGAGGCCAGCGCGCCGGTGGCGGTGACCACGGCCACGCCGAGCAGGAACACTGTCCGCTGCGCCAGCGCCCGGCCCCACGCCTGCTTGCGCAGCCGCAACCGCCACAGAA
The DNA here is from genome assembly GCA_900078405.1 of uncultured Stenotrophomonas sp. Lineage (NCBI taxonomy): Bacteria > Pseudomonadati > Pseudomonadota > Gammaproteobacteria > Lysobacterales > Lysobacteraceae > Stenotrophomonas > uncultured Stenotrophomonas sp. Next base: position 117,625 of record FLTS01000001.1, read on the forward strand.
GCGCGCATGGGAGCAGCGCATGGCCGAGCAGCGGCAGGAGCAGTGCGGGCGTCATCAGCTCGCGTGATTCCTTGTGGTCGGTGGCCAGCACGTTGCGCAGCATGTCGGCATCGAGATAGACGTTGAAGCTGTCCATGTAATGGGTGGCGAAGGCGGTGGCGATGAACAACACCGCCAGCACCGGCTTGGCGTTCCAGCGCCACAACAGCAGGCCGAGCAGCAAGGCGTGCACGCCCGCCAGCAGTACGAACAGGGACAGCGCGAACGGCAGATTGCCGGGGTTGGTCGCCATCGCGTTGCGCCAGAACAACCCGTTGCAGGCCAGCGCGAAGAAGGCGCCGGCGAGCAGGATCAATGTCTCGGTGGTGATCCACGGGCGCCACTGGCGCAGGCGCGCGAACAGCGCGGCCGGTGCCGGCAGGTACGGGGCGGTGGCGTTCATGCCCGACCCCCTGCGTGGGTGGCGCCTGCCTGCGCCGGCGGGAACATCGTCAGGTAGAGCAGCACTGCCACCGTCCAGCAGACCGCCAGCGTGGCCACGTCGTGCGAAAGGAAATGTGCGCCGCGCAGCTGCTGCGTGAAGCCGAACAGCAACCCGGCAGCCAGCGCCGATGCGAGTGCCGGCCAGCGCCACCACGGGCGCAGCCGCAGCGCGAAGAAGTACAGCGCCACCCAGCCGTAGCCGGCACTGGCGTGGCCGGCGGGGAAGCAGGCGGCATGGCCGAGCGCGGCCGGGCGCGGCTGGAACAGGCCGATGAACGGGCGCAGGCCGCCGTAGCGTTGCAGATCCCACGGGCAATCCATCTGCGTCCACGATTTGAGCAGGGCGACGCTGCCGGTGGACAGGCCCACCGCCAGCAGCAGGTACAGCAGTGGCCGCCGCAGCGGCTTCCAGCGGCGGTCGATGCAGGCGCGCAGCAGCGCCAGCAGCACCAGCCCGGCGGCGAAGCTGCTCAGGTGCCTGCCGCCGCGATGGAGCGCATGGCTGGTCCACCATGCATCCCGGAGCGCCCACTGGCCGCCCTCGGTGCGGAAGAGCAGGTCGGCCAGCCACTGGTCGCCGTTGCCGGCCATCAGCAGCAGGCTGGCGGCGGTCAACGCGAAGGCTGGAAGCAGCAGATGACGGGCGAGGAAGCCGTGCCGATGGACGGGGCCACCTGCGATGGGCAGCGCTTGCGACGAAGGGAACGAAACGGACACGGAACGGATACGCCAACGGAAGGTGGGCGCATCGTGGTGATGCCGCTGTCGGAGGTGGGTCGGAGGTATGTCCGAACCGTGTTAACGGTTCAGCCGCGGCACCCGTGCAAGCGCCGCGTGGCGGTGGCGCCGTGGCCCCTGCTCAGTCTTCTTCGTCCGCGTCGATGGGCGCCACGCCGGCCACGTCGCCGTGGTTGCGCGCCACGCAGGCGGTGTCCAGCGCGGTACCGGGCAGCAGTTGCCAGTTGTTGCGGTTGGCGCTGCCGATGTCGATCACCTGCGTGCGGTCGGCACAGGGCGTCATCGCCGTGTCGCGCACGAACAGCCAGCGGTGCGAGGGCGCGGCGGCCACCCAGCGCGCGGCCTGTTCCCACTGTTCGGCGACGGGACGCTTGAAGCCGAAGTCCACCGCCTGCGGATGGGTCTGCAGCAGGTTCTGCTCGCGCCAGGCGACCATGCCCAGCTCGGCATCGCCGATACGCTGGCGCACCTTGTCCATGACCGCTGATGCCGAGCTGTATGGATCCAGCGCCGGCATCAGCCCGACGCCGTACATCGCCCACAGCAGCACGCTGGCCAGCACCACCGCCAGCCCGGCGCGGCGCAGCCGCAACCACGCGGCCAGCCCCAGCGCGGCGATGCCGAAGCCCGACAGCCACGCACCGACCTGCGGCAATACCCATGCGTCGATCGCCCGCCTGGCCGCCTGCTGCTGCGCCCAGCTGCCACCCTGCAGCGCGCCGTAGCCGATGGCCACAGTGGCAACGCCCAGCGCCAGCACGTACAGCAGCAGCGCCCAGCGCACGCCGGTGCGCCGCAGCAGGCCTGCCAGCAGCGGTGCGGCAGCCACCGCCAGCGCCGGCAGCATCGGCAGGATGTAGACCTCGCGCTTGCCGGGGCTGGCGCTGAAGAACAGCAACACCAGCAGCGCCCAGCCCAGCAACAGCAGGTAGCGCGGGTCGGCACGGCGCAGGCGGCGCCACCATGCCGGCAGCAGCCACGGCAGCAGCAGGCTGCCCGGCAGCCACAGCGTGGCCATCACCTGCAGGTAATACCAGGCCGGCTTGTGGTGGTGCCAGGCGTTGGCGTAGCGGGTGCCGGTCTGCTTGAACAGCAGTTCGTGGGCATAGGCCTGCAGGTGCGGGTCGGGGGTGCGCAGCAGGGCGATGCCCAGCGGCGCCAGCCATACCGCGGCACCGGCGACGAACAGCGGCAGGATCAACCACCAGTTCCAGCTGCGCCCCGGCCCGGCTGCGGCGGGGTGGCGCCAGCGCCATGCCAGCCACGGCAGCAGTACCAGCAGCGGCAGGAAGCCCACGCCCTTGGTCACGGTGCCGAGGCCGGCGGCGAATGCGCCCAGCGCCAGCAGTTTCCAGTCCGGCCCCAGCAGTAGGTGCCGCAGCAGCGCCCACAGCGACAGCGTGGTCATGCCCACCAGCACCATGTCGATCTGCGCGCGCTTGGCCATCAGTCCGAACTGGACGATGACGAACAGGCCCAGCACCGCATGGCGCGCCACCTGCCGGTTCCACAGCCGCCGCGCCAGGTCCCAGGTCAGCCACAGGGTCAGCAGCGCCGACAGCAGCGACGGCAGCAGGAAGGCGAGGTTCCAGTCGCCGACCACCTTGTAGGTGGCGGCCTGTATCCACATGAAGGTCGGTGGTTTTTCCGCGTACAACTCACTGCCCCGGTGCGGCAGCAGCCATTGCCCGGTTTCCACCATCTGCCGCGCGGCCAGCACGAAGCGCGGTTCGTCCGGCGGCGAGGGCTGGCGCATGCCCAGCCCGGCCAGCAGGCTCAGGGCGACCAGTGCCAGCAGCAGCGGGAACCACGGGGACTTGATCGAAAGGCGGGGGCTGGGTGGACGCACGCGCGGCTTGCCTGGGAAAAGGAAGATCATCGCCTCCCCGCCGTGGGAAGCATGTCGTAGCGCGGATTGTCGCCGTTTCCGACGTTCCTGCGACGTTCGCACCGCTACGATGGCCACGCGGCTGCCCATCCCGGGATGGCCGGACACGGAGCGAGCGCATGCGCCTGCTGGTCATCGAGGACAATCGCAACCTGGTCGCCAACCTTTTCGATTATTTCGAGGCGCGCGGCCATGTGCTGGATGTCGCGCCCGACGGCGTGACCGGGCTGCACCTGGCCGCCAGCCAGGCGCATGACGCGGTCCTGCTGGACTGGATGCTGCCGCGCATGGAGGGGCCGGAAGTGCTGCGGCGGTTGCGCGAAGAACACCGCAGCGAGGTGCCGGTGATCATGCTCACCGCGCGCGACGAGCTGCCCGACAAGATCGCCGGCTTCCGCGCCGGTGCCGACGACTACCTGACCAAGCCGTTCGCCCTGCCCGAGCTGGAAGTGCGGCTGGAGGCGGTGCTGGCGCGCACCCGCGGCCGCAACCCGCACAAGCTGCTGGAAGTGCACGACCTGCGGCTGGACCTGGCCACGCTGGAAGCGCAGCGCGCCGGCAAGCCGCTGCACCTGTACCCGGCCTGCCGCAAGCTGCTGGAGGTGCTGATGCGCGCCAGTCCGGCGGCGGTGCCGCGCAGCCAGCTCGAATACGTGCTGTGGGGCGACGAGCCGCCGGATGGCGACATGCTGCGCTCCCATATCTACGAACTGCGCCGCAGCGTCGACGGCCCGTTCGAGCAGAAACTGCTGCACACCCTGCCGCGCGTGGGCTACCGGCTGTGCGCGCCGGTGGCGGACGAAGCGCGGTGAGGGCGCGCCCGACCCTGCGCCGCAAGCTGCTGGGCTGGCTGGCGTTGTACCTGGGCCTGCTGACACTGGTGGTGTTCAGTGCCGCCAACTACGTGCACGAGCGCGCCGAGCACTCGGTATGGCGCGCGCTGCTCAACTCCGAACTGGACAGCATCGTCGCCAGCCGGAGTGCCGACCCGGACTACCGCTGGCAGGACTCGGACACCCTGCGTTTCTTCAGCGCGCACGATGCACGCGGCGTTCCCGACGAGCTGGCCGGGCTGGCCCCGGGTCTGCACGACGGCGTGCAGCTGGACGGCCGCAACAGCGTCGTGCTGGTGCGCAACACCCCCGATGCCGGGCGGGTGGTGCTGGCGCTGGACATCGGCGACTTCGCCGAGCTGGAAAACTTCATCACCCGCTGGGCGGTGCTGGCCGGCATCGCGATGGCGATCGTCACCCTGCTGATGGCGTGGGTGGGCACCAACCGGCTGGTGCGGCCGCTGTCGAGCCTGGCCGCCGCCATTGCCCGGCTGCAGCCGGAGCGCAGCGGGCAGCGGTTGCAGGTTGATGCGCGTGGCAGTGTGGAACTGGAGGTGATCGCCGGTTCGGTCAACGACTACCTGGAACGCAACGAGCGTTTCGTCGCGCGCGAGCAGGCCTTCATCGGTGCCGCCAGCCATGAGCTGCGCACGCCGATGGCGGTGATCGGCGGCGCCGCCGAGCTGGCGCTGGAGCAACCGGGGCTGCCGCCGCGCGCGCAGCAGCAGCTGCAGCGCGTGCGCACCACCGCACTGGGGGTGGAGCAGTTGATCCAATTGCTGCTGATGCTGGCGCGGGACCCGGCACGGCTGGCTGCATTGAGCGAGCCGGTGGCGCTGGAGCAGCTGTTGCCGGAAATCGTCGCCGACCATGCACACCTGGCCGTCGGCAAGGAGCTGGTCGTGGAAACGGCGGCGCCGGCGGCCTGCACGATCCTCGCGCCGGTGGGGGTGGTGCAGGCGGCGGTGGGCAACCTGCTGCGCAACGCGATGGAGAACAGCGACCGCGGCGTGATCCGGATGACGCTCGCGCCGCGCGCGGTGGTGACGATCGAGGACCCGGGCCACGGCATGAACCCGGAGGAAGTGGCCGCGGCCTATGCCAAGGTCGCCCGTGGCGAGCGCAACATGGGCACGGGGATCGGGCTGGAACTGATCGGCCGCCTGTGCGAACACCTGGGCTGGAAGCTGGACATCCATTCCGGCCCGGAGCGCGGCACCCGCGTCACCCTGGACATGGGTAGTTCGCTGCCATGACGCATGCCCTTCTCCCGATGGAGAAGGGCTTCCGTCACCCCGGCAGCAACCCGCGCTCGACCAGCCAGCGCCGCGCATCGTCGGCGTCCTGCTCGAACCACGCCCGTGTCGAGCCGAGCCGGTAGGTGTAGCCCCAGGCATCCATGTCGGCCATCAGCCGTGCGCTGCCGACGCCGGGCAGCTGCCCGGCCAGCACGATCTGCAGGTAGCAGGTGGCGTCTTCCTCCGGCACCGAGTCGGTGGCGTCGGTATGCACCTGCGCGCGGCGCTCGGGCGGCAGTACGATCAGGTGGCAGGCCTCGTGCAGCATCGAATGCACCGGCGTGTCGGCGCGCACATGGACGTCGGTGGCGATGATGCCGGCTTCCGGCTCGCCCCAGTAGCTGCCGGGGATGGCGGCGCCATCGGCGACGCGGTTCAGGCGCAGGCCGTGGCGGGCCAGCAGCGCGGCGGCGTCATCCCAGTGGATGTCGCCCACGCACAGCACGGCGGGGGCGTTGACGGTGGTGGAGGAGGAGGGCATGGGCGGAAACGTGCGGGGCCGTGTCGGCGGCCCCGTGGTGGTTCAGCTCTGCGGGCCTTCGGGCAGGGCCACGGAAATGTCGAGCACATCGTGCTCGCCGTCCTTGACCAGGTCCACCTTGACCGCGTCGACGTCGATGTTGACGTACTTCTTGATCACTTCCAGCAGCTCGCGTTGCAGCAGCGGCAGGTAGTCCGGGCCGCCACGGGTGCTGCGCTCCTGCGCGATGATGATCTGCAGGCGGTTCTTGGCGGTTTCCGCGGTGGTCTTCTTGCTCTTGAACAGGTCGGAGAAAATGCCCATCGTCACCCTCCGAACAGCTTGCTGAAGAAGCCCTTCTTGTCCACGGTGGTGAAGCGCATCGGGCGCTCTTCGCCGAGGATGCGCCCCACGGCGTCTTCATAGGCCTGGCCGGCCGGCGATTCGGTGTCCAAGATCACCGGCTCGCCCTTGTTGGAGGCGTTGAGCACGTCGCCGGATTCGGGAACCACGCCGATCGCCTTCAGCCCCAGCACTTCTTCCACGTCGGTGATGCTGAGCATCTCGCCGCTCTCCACCCGCGCCGGGCTGTAGCGGGTGAGCAGCAGGAAGGCCGGCACGCTCTTGCCGGCCTCGGCGTTGGCGGTCTTGGAGTCGAGCAGGCCGATGATGCGGTCCGAGTCGCGCACCGAGGACACTTCCGGGTTCACCACCACCACCGCGCGGTCGGCGAAGTACATGGCCAGGAACGCGCCCTTCTCGATGCCGGCCGGCGAGTCGCAGATGATGAAGTCGAAGCCGTCGGCGGCCAGGTCCTTGAGTACCTTCTCCACGCCTTCCTTGTTCAGCGCGTCCTTGTCGCGGGTCTGCGAGGCGGCCAGCACGAACAGGTTGTCGAAGCGCTTGTCCTTGATCAGGGCCTGCTTGAGCGTGGCCTCGCCGTGGACGACGTTGACGAAGTCGTACACCACGCGGCGTTCGCAGCCCATGATCAGGTCGAGGTTGCGCAGGCCGACGTCGAAGTCGATGACGGCGACCTTCTTGCCGCGGCGCGCGAGGCCGCAGGCGATGCTGGCGCTGGAGGTGGTCTTGCCCACGCCGCCCTTGCCGGAGGTGACTACGATGATTTCAGCCAAAGGATTTCTCCTGAATGTTCGGGTGGGCCGCGTCAATCCAGCGCGGCGATCATGATCTGGTCCTGCTCCAGCCAGACCTGCACGGCCTTGCCGCGCAGGTTGTCGGGAATATCGTCCAGTACCTTGTAACGTCCCGCAATGGCGACCAGTTCGGCGTGGAAGTCGCGGCAGAAGATGCGCGCGCCTTCGTTGCCCTTGGCGCCGGCCAGGGCGCGGCCCCGCAGCGTACCGTAGATGTGGATGCTGCCATCGGCGATGACCTCGGCGCCGGCACCCACTGTTGAGATGACAGTCAGGTCGCAGTTCTCGGCATACAGCTGCTGGCCCGGAATGCCCAGGGGCTCCAGGTTCAGCAGCTGTATGCCGGCGTGGATGTGGGCCGGGTCGGCATACAGCTGCTGGCCCGAGCGCACCGTGCCCAGCTGCATGCGCCCGGGCTGCGCCGGTGCGGCGGTCGCGGCGGGCGGCGGTGCCGGTTCAGGTGCGCGGCGCGGCGTGGGCGGTGCCACGGGGGTGGCATCGGCGGATTCATATTGGGCGCGGAACTTGGACAGCAGCGGCAGGCCGAGCTGTACCGAAAGCTGCTCGATCTCGCTGGTGCCGTAGGCCAGTGCCACCGGCAGCACGCCGGCCTCGCGCAGGCCGTCCAGCAGGGCCCGTGCGGTGGCGGTGTCCGGGGCGTGGCTGAGGCCGCCGAAATCGAGGATCACCGCCGCGCGCCCGAACAGCTTGGGCGCGCGGGCCACGCGTTCGCGCATTTCCTGGACCAGCCGCGCCACGTCGAGGGTGCGGATGCGCAGGTTGGCAACGCCCACCTGGCCGATCTTCAGATCGCCTGCCTGTTCGTAATCCGGATTCGCTGCCATCTCAGGTTCCCGTCGGCCGCTGCTGCAGGGGCCGGCGTGCATGGCCCACCCACGGGAGGTCGGGCAGGTTGTCGCCATAGGTTTCCTTCACCCATTCGTGGCTGCACAGGTCCTTGAGCAGCATGCTGGTGCGCACGTCCACTTCCGGCATGGTGTTCTGCCCGACCTCGCGGAAGCCGAAGCTGCCGTGGAACAGCAGGGCGGCGTCGGCGCCGTGGTCGAGGAACACCTCGCAGGCCATCTGCGGGTAGCGCAGCTCGGCGTAGCTCTGCACGTCGGCATAGAACGCGCGGCCGACACCACCGCCGCGGCGGCGGCTGGCGACCACGATGCGGTCGATGTAGAAGAAGCTGGGATAGCGCTCCTGGAACCAGGCGAAGTTGCAGCTGTCGTGCGCGCTGTCGCTGCCGTAGCCCACCAGGAAGCCGGCCATGTTGCCGTCGCGTTCGGCGACGCGGAAATACTCGGCGGTTTCGTAGAAGCGGCGGACCTTGGCGGCATCCAGCGGCAGGATGGCCAGGCCGGCGTTGTTGTTCAGTGCCAGGACGGAATCGAGCTCGTGCTCGCGCACGTCGCGGATGACGATCGACATTGTGACTCCGTGGGGTGAAACAGTCGGCCCCGGATGGGGGGAAGGGGGCAGGCCGGCGATTATCGCATGGCCGGCCGGAGCCCGGCGAGCCATGACTTCCGTGGGAGGGCGCGCACGCGCCGGGCTCCTTACCATGCACGCATGTTGGGAAAACTCAGCCATACCCGCGTCCTGCGCTTGGCCGGCCTGTTCACCTGGGCCATCGTCAGCCTGCCGCTGATCTACAGCCAGTACACGCTGGACGAGGAGGCCGTGCCCGGCCGGCCGGGCGAGGAGCTGTGGCTGTTCGCGCTCTACATGGCCTTCGGCGGCTGCTATTTCTGGCTGACCCGGCGGCTCAACAGCGGCGGCCACGCACACTGGTACGACCGCCTGCTGTTGCTGGTGCTGACCATCTGCGCGCTGGCGGTCAGCTTCCTCAACGGCTCGGGGCTGGGCAGCATCCTGATGATGGTCGCGGCCGGGGTGATCCCGTGGCTGCTGCCGGTGCGGCTGGGCGTGTTCTGGCTGCTGGTGAGCCAGCTGACGGTGCTGCCGGTGTACCTGATGCTGGGCTTCTCGCTGTTCGAGGCGCTGATGCAGTCGCTGCTGTATGGCGGCTTCTCGATGTTCATCTTCGTGACCAGCCTGGTCGCGCGGCAGCAGACCCAGGCCCGCGAGGAACAGCGCCGGCTCAACGCCGAGTTGCGCGCCACCCGCCTGCTGCTGGCCGAGAGCGCCCGCGTCAACGAGCGCACCCGAATTTCCCGCGAGCTGCACGACCTGCTCGGCCACCACCTGACCGCGCTGAGCCTGAACCTGGAGGTGGCCGGCCACATCACCGAGGGGCGGGCGCAGGAGCACGTGCGGCAGGCGCACACGCTGGCCAAGCTGCTGCTCACCGACGTGCGCGAGGCGGTCAGCCAACTGCGCGAAAGCGGCGCGATCGACCTGGCCGCGGCGCTGCGGCCACTGGCCGAGCGGGTGCCCTCGCTGCACATCCACCTGGACATGGACGACCCGCTCAGCGTGGAAGACCCCGAGCGCGCCCACGTGCTGCTGCGCTGCACCCAGGAGATCATCACCAACGCCGTGCGCCATGCCGGTGCCCGCAACCTGTGGATAAAAGTGGGGCGGGAGCGCGAGCGCATCGTCATCGACGCGCATGACGATGGCATTGGCGGCGAGGTGGAGCGGATACTGCCCGGCAATGGCCTGCGCGGCATGCGCGAACGGCTGGCCCAGCACGGCGGCGACCTGGACGTGTCGACACCGCGCGGCGGGGGCTTCCGCCTTCGCCTGTGGCTGCCGGTGGCAACCAACATGATGCTGGCCTCCGGGCCACAAGGAGTGAACCGATGATCCGCGTCTGCCTGGTCGACGACCAAACCCTGGTGCGGCAGGGCATCCGCTCGCTGCTGGCGCTCGATGACGGCATCGAGGTGGTGGCCGAGGCCACCGACGGCCGCCAGGCGGTGGAGCTGATCCCCGAGGTGGCGCCGGACGTGGTGCTGATGGACATGCGCATGCCGGTGATGTCCGGGCTGGAGGCGCTGCAGACCCTGTCCCAGCGCGGGCAGTTGCCGCCGTCGATCATCCTGACCACCTTCGACGACGACCAACTGGTGCTGGCCGGGCTCAAGGCCGGGGCAAAGGGTTACCTGCTCAAGGACGTGACCCTGGAGCAACTGGTCGGCGCCATCCGCACCGTGGCCGAGGGCGGTTCGCTGGTGCAGCCGGCGGTGACCCAGCGCCTGCTGTCCGGGCTGGAGCACATGCGCAACGAGTTCGTCAGCCTCGACCGCCCGGACCCGCTGACCGACCGCGAGACCGAGATCCTGCGGCTGATGGCCTCGGGCTTCTCCAACAAGGAGATCGCCAACTCGCTGGGCGTGGCCGAGGGCACCATCAAGAACCACGTCTCCAACATATTGAGCAAGCTGGGGGTGCGCGACCGTACCCGCGCGGTGCTCAAGGCGTTCGAGCTGCAATTGGTCTGAACGGGACCGGCCGGAGGCGGAAACCGCCGCGGCCACGCTGCCGGGGCCGGGGTGATGCGTTACCCTTGGAACCCGTCGAAGACGTTTCGCAGCCGGCAGGGAAACCGGTGCGCCAATCCTGTCAACAACCCGTGCAAAGCCTGATAGGATGGGGGCTTCGCTTCAATCAACCCGGCCGTGGGATCGGCCCCGGAGACTCCTGAATGACCCGTATTATCGAGTTCCTGATCGCCTTGGGGATCGTGGCTGGCCTGTTCGTCCTCATCGGCGTGCTGCTGCCGGGCGAGCGTCACATCACCGAGAGCGTCGAGACCAACCGCAAGATGACGATCGTGTACGACACGGTCAACAGCCTGCGCCGCTTCAAGGATTGGAACCCGCTGGTGCTGCGCGATCCCGCCGTCGAGCTGACGCTCAAGGGTCCGGACGCCGGCAAGGGCGCGCGCCTGGAATTCAATTCGAAGAACGACGTGCTGGGCCAGGGCAGCTGGGAAATCACCGACAGCGAGGAGAACCGGCGCGTCTCCATCGCCATCGAGGACCAGACCCGCGGCCATGACAAGGTGACCACCTTCACCCTGCAGCCGACCGGCAAGAACGACCGCAACGTCAAGATCACCCAGGACTACAGCGTCAAGTACGGCTTCGACCTGTTCGGCCGCTACGCCGGCCTGTACGTCAGCCGCCATATCGGCGACGACCTGAAGCTGGGCCTGTCGCGCATGGCCAACATGCTGGCCTCGGTGCCGAACGTGGATTACCGTGCCGCCGAAGCCCCGCTGACCGACCTGAAGATCGTGGACGTGCCGGCCGAGGACCTGCTGGCGGTCAACGCCGGCAACATCGACCGCAGCAACGAAACCATCCGCAAGTCGATCCAGGACAACCAGGAATGGATCAAGCGCGCGATGGAGGCCAACGGCCTTGAGGCCGCCGGCCCGGTGCGCATCGTCACCACCGACTTCGGCGCCGAGAAGTACGCCTTCGACGTGGTCCAGCCGGTCCGCAAGAAGAGCGGCGCCGACAAGGACAAGAAGGACGACGACAAGGACGCCGCCGCCGAGGCCACTCCGGTCGCCGCCGCCGATGGCGAGCTGAAGGTGAAGATCCCGGACGGCAACCCGGCCACCTACAGCCACGTTGCGCCGCACCGTTCCGCGTTCGCGTCCTACACCGGCCACATGGCGGGCCTGGACGTGGCCCGCAACGCGCTGCGTGCGTGGGCGACCACCAACGGCAACGAGGTGACCGACCGTCCGTACGAATCGTGGAAGGGCGGCGTGGACAAGGCGTTCACCACCGACGGCACCTACGACGTGTACTGGTCGATCAAGTAACCGACCGGTTGCGACGAATGCAATGATCGACGAAAAACGCGCCGCTTCCTGCGGCGCGTTTTTCTTTGGCCCCCACCGTGGCCCGGCGGCGGGCCGCAAAACCCGAGGGAAGACGATGCTGGGTCTGGAACGGCGTGTACGCAAACCTTCGTTTCTGGCGTTCTGCGGCGCATTGCTGGCTGCCGCCGCGGTGGCACTGTCGGCCTATGCCGCGCATGGCGTCGGCGATCCCCTGTTGCAGTCCCGGCTGGAAACCGCCGCACTGCATGCCTTCGGCCATGGCGTGGTGCTGGCGGTGCTGGGCCCGGCTTCGCTGAACGGGTTCGGGCGGGTGGCGCTGTACGTGCTGTTGCTGGGGGTGCTGCTGTTCTCCGGGAGCGTGGCCGGCGGCGTTCTGGCGGGCTGGCCGACGACGCTGGCCCCGGTCGGCGGCATGGCGATGATCGCCGGCTGGCTGCTGTTCGCGCTGGGCTCGCTGCGGCGGTAGCGGCGTGCCCCGTTACGCGCGCGGATTCGACATCGGGCAGGCGCTGGCGCACCTGCAGCGCTGCGACCGGCGGCTGGCCGCCTGGATGCGCCGGCTGGGGCCGCTGGAAGCCCCGGCGGGCTGGCGCCGCCCGTTCGATCCGGTCGATGCGCTGGCGCGCGCGATCCTGTTCCAGCAACTCAGCGGCAAGGCCGCCTCGACGATCGTCGGGCGGGTGGAGGCGGCCATCGGCAGCCCGCGCCTGCATGCCGACACGCTGGCCCGCATCGACGACGCCGGCCTGCGCGCCTGCGGCGTCTCCGGCAACAAGGCGCTGGCGCTGCGCGACCTGGCCCGGCGCGAGCAGGCCGGGGAGATTCCCTCGACCCGGCAGATGGCGTGGATGCACCACGACGCCATCGTCGAGGCATTGGTACCGGTCCGCGGCATCGGCCGCTGGACGGTGGAGATGATGCTGATGTTCCGGCTCGGGCGGCCGGACATCCTGCCGGTCGATGATCTCGGCATCCGCAAGGGCGCCCAGCGCGTGGACGGCGCCGACGTCATGCCCACGCCGAAGGAACTGCAGGCCCGTGGCGAATGCTGGGGGCCGTACCGCACCTGGGCCAGCCTGTATCTGTGGCGGATCGCCGATGCCGCTGATGCCGGTGGTACGAAGACCAACCGTTCGCAGGATTGATTCCTTGGGTAGGGGAGCCGCATTCCTGGCGATGGCGATGCTTTCTCGTATCGCGTGAGTGGCCTTGCGTTTCATGGGTACCGGGCTTGCCCGGTACGGGGCTTCACCGGGAAGGCTTCATGCGGGGCAAGCCCCGCATCTACGGCGCTTCCGGCGGGCAAGTTCACAGCTGGTAGCGGTGCAGGTAGTCGTCCAGATGCTTCCTGCCGGGCGCGGATTGCGTGTATTCGCCCTTGTCGCTCCATGACACGGTATGGCCGATGCCGCACTCGGCCAGCAGGTATTCGAGCAGGCCGTCGTGCGGGCACAGGTACCACTGCCCCGCATGCGGGAAGCACAGCCACAGCCCGCGGTGGCGGTATTTGCGCGCCACGCCCATGCGGCTTTTCAGCTGCACGCGCAGGAAGGTGCGGCCGTCGATGTGCTGGGCGATGAAGTCGGCGCCCTGCCAGTCGTCGCTCAGGCGCAGGGTGACGTAGCCGTAGTCGGCCAGCCGTGCCGAGACTTTCTGGAAGTTGTGGTTTTCGCGCTGGCGGCTGTTGAGCGCGGCATAGGCCACCGGTTCGAGGGGAGCGTGCGCTTGCCGCTGCGCCATCGCTTCGGCGATGCGCGACAGGCGCTGCATCAGGCGTTGCAGGCGGCCATCGGCGAGCAGCGCGGCATGGTGGCCGGCGTTGAAGCGTTCGCCGCGCTCGCACCAGGTCAGCAGCGGGCGCAGCTCGGCCAGCGTGGCGTCTTCGATCCGCTGCGGGTCGTCAGTGGCTTTGCAAGCGGCGGCCGGATCGTAGCCGGGGTCGCACCACGGTGGGTATGCCAGCAGGGCGAAGAAGGTGTCTGCCGCTTCGTGCCGGTACGCGTGTTGCAGTGCCTGCCATGCGGCCAGCAGGGTTTCGATGTCGGCCAGTCCTGGCAGGCCGCCCTCAGCCACGGAAGCACCAGTGCCACGGCTCGTAGACGATGCCGTGCGGGTTGTCGCGCGGGTAGCTCAGGTGGAAGCCGAAATCGCCTGCGCGACGTTGCAGCCAGGCGAAGGCCGGGGCGCGCTCGAAGGATTCCTCCGCGGGTGGCTCGCCCGGCGTGCCGATGTCCAGCGCGTTGCCGCCGTGGTGCTCGCTGTAGCCCGGCGCGGCGTTGACGGTGAGGATCGCGGTCATATCCAGGCCGCGGGCGAGCTTGCGTTCGAAGATGCCCAGTTGGTAGGCGTGGCTGCGGTAGCCGGAGATCGCGTCCAGCGCAATGCCGTCGATTGCGGCGGCCATGTGCAGGCGCTGCCATGCACGCGCGGCGCCGCGGGTGAGCCACAGCGGGCGGCGGTAGCGGTCGAAGCCGGCCAGTTGCAGGCATGCCGGTTCGGCGACCAGTGGCAGCCCGGTGCACGCGGCATAGGCGCCGGCATCCAGGCCGAGCTGGTCCAGCCGCTGCTGCAGCCCGTCCAGCGGCAGCGGGGCGGAGGGCGGGGGCATGCGTGCCGGTTGCGACAGCCGGGCCTCGAGCAGCGCCAGTGCCGGTTCGACGCCGGGCTCTTCGGGCAGGCGTGTCACCAGCGGCATCAGGCCGCCACGCAGTTGCACGGCCAGATAGCGGCCATCGCGCTTGCGCCGCAGCACATGGCTGGCGCGGGCAAGCAGGCGTGCGTCGTGGTTGCTGCGCGCGCGCAGCAGGCCGCCGGGCCAGATTTCGATGTCGGCGGTATTGAGCAGCAGGTGTGGGGCATTGCGCATGGGGGCAGCTTGGAGCATCGATGCTGGGCTGTCTAATGTCCGGCCGGCGTTCGTGGTGCTGCGCGTGAATGCCCGGGTTACATCGCCGATGCCTCGGTAGGTCGGGGTTACACCCCAGGCGATGGGATGCACGAGGCGGGAGTACGGAGCGTCGAGGCGTGATCCCGACCTACGCCAGTCGTTTCAGCTCGTCGAGCAGGGCGCGTGGCTGTTCCGGTGAAAGCAGCAGCATAGAGCCGTCGCGCAGGGGCAGCACCAGCACGCGGCTGCGGTCGGTGAGCAGGCAGAATGCCTTGGCGCCGCCACGCATGCGGAAGTGGCCGGACTGGAAGCCGGGCATGCCGAAACCGTTGGTCTTGAAGCCGGGGCGGTATTCGTGGTGTTCGGCCAGATCGACCACGCGCGCCTGTTCCAGCCGCAATCCGGAAACGTCCACGCACTTGCGGTAGAAGGTTGAAACCACCTCCAACTGCCGGCCCTGCACGCGGATGCGGCGGCGGTTGAAGGCCCGGTGGAGGACGATGCCGACCGCAAGCACGAACAGGCTGACGCCAATGGTCAGTCCGTTGCGCGGCGAGGTGAAGGCGTTCGCGATGCCGGCGCCCAGCAGCGGCAGCCATATCCACAACGCCAGCCAGGGCGAGGCGGGAGCGACGGCATGGGACTTCGATGCGGGCACGGTGGTCATCGGCTCGGGTCTTCCTTGCGGTTCAGGGCGTGCCGCTGCCGAGCAGTGGCATCAGCACGTGCAGCACGAGGTCGGCGCTGAAGTGGGCGAGCATCGCCATCTCCAGCCCGCGCCGCCAGTACAGCCAGCCGCAGGCGATGCCGATTACCGCGTTGAGGGCGAGGGTGCGCAGCACGACGATCGCGTCCAGCCCCCAGATGTGTATGGCCGCCGGCAGGTGGCCGGCGCCGAACAGCAGCGCGGCAAGCAGGATCGCCAGCCAGAACGTGGTGTTGCCGGGCATGCGGCCACGCACGCGGGCGACCAGCCAGAGCAGCAGCGTCATCAGGAACAGCCGCAGTTGCAGCTCCTCGACGATGCCGCCGTAGAACGAGGCCAGCAGGCCGTTCAATGCCGAGGCCGCGGCATCGGCATGTGCGGGAGGATTGCGCATGGCCGGCAGCAGCGGGTCGATCCAGTGGCTTGCCAGCACCACCAGCAACGCCGTTGCCGCACCCAGCGCGATCGCCAGCCACGGCTGCGGGCGTGGCCGTGCCGCAACTGGCGTGCCGCCCAGCCATGCCTGCAGCAGCGGTGCGCCGAGGCCGACGCGGCGCCCCATGCGCAGGCCCAGCAGCGACATGCCGCCGAGCAGCACCAGCGCCTGCAGCGACTGCGCCACGACCACCACCGGCAAGGGCAACGGGATCCGTGCCAGCCTGTCCGGCATCAACTGCATCAGGTAGGGGAACAGCGCGGCGGTGGCCAGCGCCGCGGCCAGCCCCAGCAGGCCGGCCAGCTTCAGGTCGGGTTTCCACGGCGCAGGCGAGGACAGGGTCATTGCCGTTTCTCCACCCAACCGGCGATGTCGTCGAGCAGCGTGGCGTCCACATGGCCGGGTTTCTGGTATTCGTCCAGCGTGCCCTTGCCTTCGCCGGCGATGCCGAGGTGGTTGAGCGCCGGGTAGCGATGGAAGCGGTAGCGCGGGCCGTGCAGGCCCTGTTGCCAGCGCTGCCAGTCGGCGTCGACCACCTGGAAGTCGCGGCCGCCCTGCAGCAGCAGGATCGGCAGCTGGCTGTCGCGCGCGTCGGCGACGGGATCGACGCTTTCCAGCTGCTGCCAATAGCGCCCTGGCAGTTCCAGCAGCGTGGCTTCGGGGTCGTGGCGCACCTTGGCGATGGCGGCGTCGAGCGCATCCAGATGCGCCTGTTCCGCGGCGCTGATGCTGCCGTCGAGATTGGCGAGGTAGCGGTTCTGTTCGCCGAGCAGGTCGAGGATCGAGCGTGCGGGCGCGGCCAGCAGGATCAGCCCGGCCACTTCGCCGTGGCTGTTGCGGGCAATGCGGCCGGCGAGCAGGCCGCCCTGGCTGTGGCCGAGCACGTAGACGTGCCTGCGGTCGACATGGGGGTTGCCAGCGAGTGCGGCGACCGCGGCGACGGCATCGTCGGTGGTTTCGTCATCGATGCCCGATTCGCGGGTGAAATCCTGTGGCCGGGCCTGCGTGCGCTTGTCGTAGCGCAACGTGGCGATGCCGCGCACGGCAAGGCCGCGGGCGATGTCGAGGAAGGGGCGATTGGCGCCGATGGTTTCGTCGCGGTCCTGCGGGCCGGAGCCGTGCACCAGCACGATGGCCGGGAACGGCCCTTGTCCCCTGGGTACGGTGAGCGTGCCCGGCAGCCCCGGCTTGCCCGAGGCCAGCGCGGGCAGGGTGATGTCCTGCTCGGTGAAGGGCGCATCGGCGGGCACGGCGGGCGACGGGGGCGGCGCCGGTTGCACCATGAAGCCGGCGATGTGGTCGTTCCCGTCCAGCACCACGCGTGCCAGCACGTCGCCGTGGGCGTAGTGCAACGGAATGACCACGATGCGGAAGCCATCGGTTTCGCCGGTCGCCGCATCGCCGCGCTTTCCGGCCGCGCCCAGCTGCGCGGGCAGCGATTCCCACACCGCCTTGAGCTTGTCGGCCGGCACGGCGGCCTTCATCTGCGGCGAGAACGTCGCCTCGGCGGCGGCGTACTGGCCGGCATCGAGCTGGTCGAGCAGGCGCGTGGCCAGCACGATGGGAGAGTCGGTGGCGGAAGCTGTTGCCGAAATCATCATTGCCACGGCGGCGATCCATGCTTGCAGCCGCTTCATCTCAGGCTTCCTTCTTGAACAGCAGGGTCGGCGAGGAATAGCCGGGCATGGAATGCACCACGTTGACCAGCTCCCAGCCCTGCCGGCCGTGCTTGTCCAGTTCCTCCTGCAGCGTCTCCATCTTGAAGCCGCCGAACACGCTGGTGTTCACTTTGACGACGAGGTACTTCCATTGCTTGTTCATGGCTCTTCCCTTGGCTCGGTTTTCGGTTTGGGCAGGCGCCCGGCCTTGCGTAGTGCGTCGCGCAGCACGTATTCGATTTGCGCATTGAGGCTGCGCAGTTCGTCGTCGGCCCAGCGTTGCGCCGCCGCCAGCACTTCGGCATTGATGCGCAGCGGGTAGGCCTTCTTCTCGCTCACTTGCGCGGCGCTCCGTCATAGCCGCGGCGCAGGTGCAGCAGCATCGACACCACCAATGCGTTGACCGCCACGACGAACAGGATGCCGATGGCCAGTGCGGCGCCGTGATTACCGGCGGACAGGTACAGAGCGACGGCGGCGATGAAGCTGCACAGCGCGATCAGTGCCCAGCGCAACCCGGTGCCGCGTGCGTGGGCGCTGCCGCTGCGGCCGCTCCAGGCGGCGATGGCCAGCGCCGGCAGGCCGCTGATGGCGAGAACGAGCGGGGCGATGACGTGCTCCATCGGTATGCCCTCAATACAGCGAGCCGGTATTGACCACCGGCTGGGTACCGCGGTCCGAGCACAGCACGGTGAGCAGGTTGCCGACCATCTGCGCCTTGCGTTCCTCGTCCAGCTCGACCACGCCGCTGCGCTGCAGTTCGACCAGCGCCATCTCGACCATGCCCACCGCGCCGGCGACGATGCGCTGGCGCGCGGCGATCACCGCATTGGCCTGTTGCCGCTGCAGCATCGCCTGCGCGATCTCCGGGGCATAGGCAAGGTGGCTGATGCGCGCATCCAGCACTTGCACGCCGGCGTCGGCCAGGCGCTCGGCCAGCTCGCCCTTCAGGTGCTGGGAGATCTCGCTGGCGTGGCTGCGCAGTGCCAGCTGGCCTTCCTCGTGCTGGTCGTAGGGGTAACTGGTGGCCATCGCGCGCAGCGCCGATTCGGACTGGATGTGCACGAAGCTCTCGTAGTCGTCGACGTTGTAGACCGCCTCGGAGGCATCCACCACCTGCCACACGATCACCGCCGCTATCTCGATTGGCGAGCCGTCCAGTTCGTTGACCTTGAGCTTGCCGCTCTCGAAATTGCGCACGCGCTGGCTGACCTTCTTCTTGCTGAAGAACGGGTTGTTCCAGCGCAGGCCGTTGTCCTTGACCGTGCCCACGTACTTGCCGAACAGGCTCAGCACCGCGGCCTGGTTGGGTTGGACCATGTACAGGCCGCAGCTGAGGAGCAGGCCCGCGACCAGCAGCGCGAGGCCGCCGACGACCAGCGGGCCGGCGCCGCCGGCCCCGGACTTGGCCTGCACCACCGCGCAGACGAGGGCGGCGGCGCCGGCCAGCATCAGCAGCAGCGAGCCCAGCAGGGAGGGGATACCGGGCAGGGAACCGAGGGCTTTCTCTTTCATGGCGCGTCTTCCGTGGTGGTTGAGATAAAAGATATCAAATTGATATCAACATGCAAGAGGGGTGAGGGGGATGGCCGCGGCTAGAATGTGCGGCCTTGTTCCTGCCTGGATCCGTCCGATGACCTCGCTTGGTACCCCGCTGTCGCCTTCCGCCACCCGCGTGCTGCTGCTTGGTTCGGGCGAACTGGGCAAGGAAGTGGCGCTGGAACTGCAGCGTTTCGGCGTGGAAGTCATCGCCGCCGACCGCTACGCCGCTGCCCCGGCGATGCAGGTGGCGCACCGCAGCCACGTGCTGGACATGCTTGACGGCGCGGCGGTGCGCGCGCTGGTCGAGTGCGAGCGCCCGCACATCGTGGTGCCGGAGATCGAGGCGATCAGCACCGCCACGCTGGAGGAACTTGAAGCCGAGGGCGCGACCCGGGTGATCCCCACCGCGCGCGCGGCGCGGCTCACCATGAACCGCGAGGGCATCCGCCGGCTCGCCGCCGAAACCCTCGGCGTGCCGACCTCGCCCTACCGCTTCGTCGACACCGAGGCCGAATACCGCGATGCGGTGGCGGCCATCGGCCTGCCGTGCGTGGTCAAGCCGGTGATGTCGTCCTCGGGCAAGGGCCAGAGCACCGTGCGCAGCGCGGCCGACATCGGCCCGGCGTGGGACTACGCGCAGACCGGCGGCCGCACCGGCGCCGGCCGCTGCATCGTCGAGGGCTTCATCGACTTCGACTACGAAATCACCCTGCTGACCGTGCGCCATGCCGGCGGCACGTCGTTCTGCGATCCCATCGGCCACCTGCAGCAGGACGGCGACTACCGTGAAAGCTGGCAGCCGCAGCCGATGTCGGCCACGGCCCTGCAGCGTGCGCAGGACGTGGCCCGCGCCATCGCCGACGATCTCGGCGGTTGGGGCGTGTTCGGCATGGAGTTCTTCGTCAAGGACGACGAGGTATGGTTCAGCGAAGTCTCGCCGCGCCCGCACGACACCGGACTGGTGACGCTGGCCTCGCAGGAGTTGAGCGAATTCGCGCTGCATGCGCGTGCCATCCTCGGCCTGCCGATCCCGCACATTCGCCACAACGGCCCATCAGCTTCGTGCGCACTGCTGGCGACAGGCCACGGCGTGCCGCATTTCGACAACATCGACGCCGCGTTGCGCGTGCCGGACACCGCGCTGCGCCTGTTCGGCAAGCCGGTGGTGGAAGGCCACCGCCGGGTCGGCGTCACCCTCGCGCGCGCGGCCGACGTGGAGCAGGCGCGGGCGATCGCCCGCGAGGCGGCCGCGGCCATCGGCATCGAGCTGCGTTGACCGGGATGCATCCCCGCGCGCAATGAAAAATGCCGGCGGATGCCGGCGTTTCGTCGTGCCATCGGGCAAGGCTCACTCCACGTCCACCCATACCAGGTGGTGGTCGCTGCCATCGGCGATCCCGGCGTCGGGGCTGCCATCGGCCGGCCAGAACACGCCGCTGCCGAGGTGGCTGAAGCCGGCTGACGGCAGCACGTAGTCCAGCCGCAGGGTGCCCGAACGCGGGCCGAAATCGCCGGTGGCCTGCTGTGGGGCGCCGCGCCGGGCCACGCCCTTTTCCGCGTAGGCCTGGCTGGTCTGTTCGGCGCCGCTGCTGGTGGGCGTGGGGTAGCGCAGCACGCGCGGGTGTTCGAGCAGTTCGAGGATGGCCTCGTGGCGGCCATCGCCATCGACCGGATCGTTGTTGAGGTCGCCGACGATGACGAAGCGCGCATCGTCGGCCAGCCCGCCGCAGCGGCCCTGGTCGTCGCACAGCCACGGCGTGTCGCCGCCGTCCAGGTATTCCTTCCACAACCGCAGTTCGTCGTGGTTGCGCGCGACGTTGCGCTTTTCCGGGCCGTTGAAAGCCGGTGGCGTGGGATGCGAGGCCAGCACGTGCAGGGTGCCCAGCGGGGTCCGCACCGGCACGTCCCAGTGCGATTTCGACGACAGCCGCAGTTGCGACCACACCGCATCGTTCCAGAACGGTTGACCGGTGGCCGGGTCGTGCGGGCGCATCGCGCCGGGCAGCGCGCTCCATTTCAGCAGCCGGAAGCTGCGCACCGCAGCGTCGTCGATGGGGTAGCGCGACAGCAGCAGCATGCCGTACTGGCCGGGGTGAAGGCCGTAGCCCCACGCATCGTTGCCGTGCGCGCGGCCTTCGCCGCCGACCGTGCCGTCGTTGTCGATGTCCAGTCCGCTCGGCACGCCGGTGTTGACCGGTGCCAGGTAGCGGTAGGCGTAGTGCAGCGGTTCGCCGCCGCCGGGCTGCGTGGTTTCCAGGTAGCGTTGCTGGAACAGGTCGGCGGCGCGGTGGGCGTCGTCGTAGTCGAATTCGTTGAGCAGCACCACGTCCGGACGCACCTGCTGCAGCACCGCGGCGATCTTGCGCGCGTGCGCGCTGTCGCCCTGCAGTTCGCGGATCAGGCCGCCGGTGGCGTCCGAATACAGCGAGGTGTTGTAGGTGGCCAGCCGCAGCCGGGGTGCCGCCGGGGCATCAGCCGGCGTGGTGGAGGGCGTGCTGGTGCAGGCAGCGCAGAGCATGGACAGGGCCAGGAGCAGGATGTGCTTGTTCATGCCGGCATTTTCGCATCGGCATGATGAAACCGTCATGGCAGCCGGCCAGGGCCATGCCTCGGTGCGTCGGCGCAATCGGCTTCGGCTTGCCGGTCCGCGGCATCTTCCCGCCAGTTGCGGCCGTCGAAATATTCCAGCGGCCGGTAGCGGCGCTTGTAGTCCATCTTGCGGTGGCCGTTGATCCAGTAGCCCAGGTACAGGTGCGGCAGGCCGGCGCGCTGCGCCCAGGCGATCTGCTGCAGGATCGCGAGCGTACCCAGCCCGCGCGCCTGTTCGTCCGGATCGAAGAAGGTGTAGACCGCCGACAGGCCCAGCGGAGTGACGTCGGTGACGGCCACCGCCAGCAGCCGGCCTTGCGCGCCGTGGTCGGCATGCGTGCGGATTTCGAGGAAGCGCCCGTGCGACCAGCTGCCGACCAGGAACTGGTCGAACTCGTGCGGGCCGTGGTCGTCCATGCCGCCGTTGGCATGACGTGCGGCGAGGTAGCGCTGGTACAGCGCGAACTGCTCGTCGCTGCGTTCGGCCGGCAGCACGCGGCAGTCGAGGTCGGCGTTGCGGGCCAGACAGCGGCGCTGGCTGCGGTCGGGGATGAAGCGCGCCACCGGGATGCGTACCGGCACGCAGGCACGGCACTGCTGGCAATGCGGGCGGTAGACCAGGTCGCCGGAACGGCGGAAGCCCCAGCCCAGTGCCATCGGGTACAGCTCGCCGAGGCGGCTGTCCTGCGGGTCGAGCACCAGGTCGCGCGCCTGCCGCCCGGGGAAATAGCCGCAAGGGTGCTCGCCGGTCTGGAACAGGCGCAGTTCTTCGTTGGAGTCGCTGTGCAATGCCATGCGCGCAAGCATAGCCGCCCGTGGTCGCAGCACCTGCGCCTGTCCGGTTGATGAATGCGCCCGCCGCGCAGTCAACGCCGGCACCGGTGGCGCGTTGATGTCACCAAGGCGCAGGCACTGCGACCTTTCGTCCACTACAGGAGCCACCCCATGACCCACCGCAAACCCCTGATCCTGCTGGCCGTGCCGCTGTTCGTGTTCCTGGGCCTGTTGAGCGCCATGCCCGTCATGTCGATCAACAGGCCTGTCGCACCTGATCCTGCTGGCCGTGCTGCTGGCCGCTTCCACCACCGGCGTTGCGCTGGCCGCCGCCACCGCGCCGCAGCCGAAGCCCGCCGTGCAGCGGCCGGACGCCAACCGCGACGGCGTGATCGACCGCCAGGAGGCCGCCGCGCAGCCGTGGCTGGCGCAGCGCTTCGACGAACTGGACAAGAACAAGGACGGCAAGCTCTCGCGTGACGAACTGCCGCGCTGGCATGCGCGTGGTGGCGACGGCCACCGCGGCATGGGCCGCCATCACCGCGGCCATCGCGGCGAAGGCTTCATGCCGATGATGGACAGCGACCATGACGGCCGCGTCAGCGCCGCCGAACACCAGGCCTTCTTCGGGCGCATGGATGTCAACAAGGACGGCTACATCGACCGTGCCGACCGCGAGGCCCGGGCCAAGCAGCGTCGCGACGAATGGTTCGCCAACGCCGACACCGACAAGGATGGCAAGCTGAGCCAGGCCGAACTGGATGCGGCCCGCGCCAAGGCCGGCCCGCGCGATCCGCGTGCGCCGGCGCCGGCCGCGAAGTAAGCGGGAGAAAACAGCCCCTCCTCGCAGGTGGGAGGGGCTGGCTTGCGGAGTTGAGCGATCAATCACGGGTCGGGGTTGCACCCCCGACACCGGCATGCCGATGTCCCGTGCGCCGGTGGTGAAACCCCGACCTGCGCTTGGTCGCGGTACCGGAGCTACAACCGCCCGGCGTTGTGCAGTGCATGCAGCAGGCAGGCTCCCGCGACCAGCGTGCTGACCACCACCGCCGGTTTGCCGATCATCCAGGCGTATCCGCGGCGGCGCCGTGCGTTGTCGGCGCGAGCGAGGATCGGGTCCATGATCCGCGGCAGCGTGACCAGGTACTGGTAGTTGACGATGGAGATGCCGATGGCGAAGGTCGCCAATGTCACCAGCCAACCCGGGGTGAGTACCACCGCGAGCATGATGCAGAACAGCATCGTGGTGCCGGTCGTCATGTTGAGGAGCATGAAGCGCTGCACCTGCGCACGCTCGCGGGTACCGGCGCAGAAGCGCATCAGGTACCACCAGGTCAGGCCATAGCCGACCACGCCGCCAAGCACGCCGCCGAGCATGCCCAGCAGGACCACCGGGTGATCGGTGAGGTGCTGGACGATCGCCCCCAGCGAACCGCCGGCAATGCCGCCGCCAATGCCGCCGGTGCCGAGCTTGCCGAGGCCGCCGCCGAGCACGCCCGAGCCGATCACGGTGGCGGCGCTGGCCACCGGGGTCGCCCCGACCAGCCCGCCGACCACCACCAGCGCGAACGCTGCCGATGGCGCGCTGCCGCGCGCGAATTCGCCGAAGCGCTTGAGCATTTCCTCGCGCACCGTGGCGCGGGCGCGCGACAGGCGCTTGCGCACCGCCGCGTCGCTCAGGCCCAGCAGAGCGGCCACCTGCTGCGAGCTTTGTCCTTCGCGATAGAACAGCAGCAGGGTTTCGCGGCTGTCCGCGGGCAGGGCGGAGATGATTTCCACGGCGGCCAGTTCTTCCTCCACCCGTGCCATCGCCTCGGCAGCGTCGGGTGCGGGATCGGCAGCCATGCCGATGGCGATTTCGGCCGCCTCGCCACTGAGCGGGCGATTGCGGTTGGCGCGCAGCCAGTCACGGGCGAGGTTGCGGGTGATCTGCCGCAGCCAGGGCAGGAAGCTGGCCGCGTTGTTGAGCCGGTTGAGCTGCTGCCAGGCCTTGATGAAGGCTTCCTGGGCGATGTCCTCGCTGGCCTGCACGTCGCGGGTGATGGCCAGCGCGATGGCGGTGACGGTGTTCTGGCAGGCCACGACGATGCGGCCGTAGGACTGCGTGCAGCCACTGCGGGCGGCAGGCAGTTCGCGGTACAGCATGGTTTCGAGCGTCGTGGCGGTCATGGGGCGGCTCCCGTGTGGATGCAGGCCATGACGCAGGCCGCCAGCGGATGTGACCGGTAGTACCGGCCGCTGGCCGGCAATCTCGCACGCTTGCCATTCCGTGGATACGGGGTTGACCCCGCGTGCAGCCTTCCCTGCCACGCCCCGTGCCGGGAAAGCCCGGCGCCGGCCTCAGTTTGCCGGCTGCACACGCACCCGGAACTCGCCGTCGTCCTGCGCCGGTTGAACCTGCTGCTCGGGTTCGACCGGTGGCGGTACGGGCGCGGCGCGGTGGCGCAGCACCAGCATCAGGACCAGTCCTGCGATCACCAACAGCAATGCGATGCGGATACGCCATGCCCAACGGCGGCCGTTGCCTTCGCCCGGTGCTTCACGGAAGGCGTACTCGGCGACCGGATGGTCGCGGCGGGTGGTGTCGAGCAGGCGCGCGTCGCGCAGGATTTCGCGGGCGCGGGTCTGGTCGTCGGCACGCACGACCCACACCGTCGGCAATTTGTCGTCGCCCAGTTTGTTGTCCAGGTAGCTGAACTGGCCGCGGCGCTTGCTGTGGTAGGAGCGGCCATTGGTGAGGCGTACCTCGATGCCGGCTTCGCGCAGCATCTGCGCCACGCCTTCGGCATTCTCCACGCGCTGGCTGCTGAAGATCTTGCGCATGCCTCAGTCCTCGCCGCCGGGGACGACGCGGATCAGGCCTTCCTGCGCGGTGCTGGCCACCAGCACGCCGTCGCGGGTGAAGAACTGGCCGCGTGCCAGCCCGCGCGAATCCTGCGCGCTGGGGCTGTCCAGCGAATACAGCAGCCAGTCGTCCACGCGGAATGGGCGGTGGAACCAGATGGCGTGGTCGAGCGAGGCCATCTGCACGTGCGGCTGGTAGTAGCTGATGCCGTGCGGGAAGGTGGCCGTGCCCAGCAGGTGGAAGTCGGAGGCGTAGGCCAGCAGCGCCTGGTGCAGCTCCGGCGCGTCGCCGACCCGCTCGCTCAGGCGCATCCACACCTGGTGGTAGGGCGGGCGCTTGGTCGGGTTGAGTTCGTCGCGCAGGCTTTCGCCGGGGGCGATGACGTGGCGGAACTCGAACGGACCGCCCCGCGAGAGCCAGCGCTGCACCTTCACCGGCAGCCGTTCCAGCACCTCGGGCGCCAGCGGGCGGTTGGGTTCGATGTCTTCCGGCTGCGGCACCTCCGGCATCTTGTGCTGGTGTTCGGCGCCGTGCTCGGCCTGCTGGAACGAGGCCGCGCAGAAGAAGATCACCTTGCCGTGCTGGATCGCGGTGACCCGGCGCACCGAGAAGCTGCCACCGTCGCGGGTGCGGTCCACGTCGTAGACGATGGGGTGGTCGATGTTGCCGGCGCGCAGGAAATAGGCGTGCAGCGAATGCACGTGGCGGCCGTTGTCGACCGTGGCCTGGGCGGCGACAACGTGGTGCCCCAGCACCTGCCCGCCGAACACGTACTTGGTGCCGATGTCACGGCTCTGGCCGCGGAACAGGTTGTCTTCCAGCCGTTCCAAGGACAGCAGGTCGATCAGTTCGGGAACCACGGGTTCGGTATTGGCGGACAAGGGGACGGGCCTGATTTCGACAGGCGGCGATTATAGCGGGCGGTGTCGGCGCCACCGCCCGGTAGTGCCGGCCGCTGGCCGGCAACGACATGAATGCCGGACGTGCGAGGGTGCCGGCCTGCCGTCAGGCTTTTCCGAGTCTTGCCGCCAGCGCCTGCAACGCCGCCTGCGCATCGGCCGAATACCAGGCCTCGACGAAGCGTTCCAACTGGATGTGCTGCGGCTGCATGGCCTCGTGCAGGTCGGCGCGGGCGATGGTACGGGTCTGCAGCATCGGCTGGCGCGGCAGCTTCAATTGCGCCTGCAGCCAGGCGATGGCCTGTTCGACCACGCTGCCGGCGCCATCGGCCAGTTCGTCCACCAGCCCGATTTCCAGCGCGCGCTCGGCGCTGACCAGCTGCCCGCCGGCCAGCAGCACGCCAGCACGGTGCGTACCGACCACGCGCCGCAGCAGCCGCTGGATGCCCTCCGGCGCGACCAGCCCCACCTGCACCTCGTTGAGGCCGATCACGTAGGGCTTGGCCGGATCGACGCTGCGCGCCATCACCCGGTAGTCGCAGCACAGCGCCAGCACGCAGCCGCCGGCCGGGGAATGCCCGGTAAGCGCGGCCACCATCGGGATGCGGCTTTCGGCCAGCGTGCGTGCCGCGCCGAAGAACGCCTGCCAGCTGTCGAGCAGCTTGTGCTTGTCCTCGCCGTGGCGCAGCAGGTATGGCACGTCCATGCCGCCGGTGAAGATGCGCTCGCTGCCGGACAGCACCACGCCCTGCACGTCGTCGGCCATCGCCTGGTTCAAGGCGACGATGAGCGCGCGGCACAGTTCGGTGTCCAGCGCATTGACCGGTGGCCGCGCCAGCCGCAGTTCGCGGACGGGGCCGTGGTTGATCACTTCGATGGGCGTTGTCATGCTGCGGCCTCGGATACGGCAGGGAGTCGATGTTTCGATGATAACCAAACCATTCGCGTGCGTACTGTTGATGTCGGTGGCCTCGGTGATGTCGGTGCCGGTGCAGGCGGAGGCCGCCGCGTGCGTGCGCTTCAGCGACGGCTGGATCCGTTTCCCGGCAATGGCGCACATGGCCGGCGGCTTCGGCCGCATCGACAACACCTGCAAGGCGCAAGTGGCGGTGACGTCGGTACGCAGCGCAGCGTTCGCGGACGTGTCCCTGCACGAGACGACGCTGGTCGATGGCGTCAGCCGCATGCGCGAAGTGGAACGCCTGCCGGTGGCGGCCGGGCAGCATGCCGAGCTCAAGCCCGGTGGCCTGCACCTGATGCTGATGGATGGCAAGGCGCCATTGCAGGAGGG
Source organism: uncultured Stenotrophomonas sp. (assembly GCA_900078405.1). Taxonomy (NCBI): domain Bacteria; kingdom Pseudomonadati; phylum Pseudomonadota; class Gammaproteobacteria; order Lysobacterales; family Lysobacteraceae; genus Stenotrophomonas; species uncultured Stenotrophomonas sp. The sequence continues at coordinate 144,883 of FLTS01000001.1, forward strand.
CCAGCGCGTGCCGGTGGTACTGGGACTTTCCGACGGCACTGAGGTGCACGGCGAACTGGTGGTGCGCAAGCCCTGATGCTTGTGCAGGCGGGTAGATCGGGGCTATGTCCCCGACGCCAGGGGTTCATGCCGTCGGGGGCATAGCCTCGACCTACACGGTAAAATGCGCCGATCCCCACTTCCGCGCCCGTCATGACCGTCCGTACCCGCTTCGCCCCCAGTCCCACCGGCTACCTGCACATCGGTGGCGCCCGCACCGCGCTGTACTGCTGGCTGGAGGCCCGCCACCGTGGCGGCGAGTTCGTGCTGCGCATCGAGGACACCGACCGCGAACGCAGCACCCAGGCCGCGATCGACGCCATCCTCGAAGCAATGGACTGGCTGGGTCTGGACTACGACGAAGGCCCGGTCTACCAGACCCACCGCGTTGCCCGTTACAGGGAAGTGGCCGAGCAATTGCTCGCCGCCGGCAAGGCCTACTACGCCTACGAAACCCGCGAAGAACTCGATGCGATGCGCGAGGCGGCAATGGCCAAGCAGGAAAAGCCGCGTTACAACGGTGCCGCGCGCGAGCTGAACCTGCCGTACCGTGATGATCCGAACCGCGTCATCCGCTTCAAGAACCCGCAGGGCGGCAGCGTGGTGTTCGACGACCTGATCAAGGGCCGCATCGAGATCGCCAACAGCGAGCTGGACGACATGGTGATCTTCCGCCCGGACGGCTACCCCACCTACAACTTCGCGGTGGTCGTCGATGACTGGGACATGGGCATCACCGAGGTCATCCGCGGCGACGACCACATCAACAACACCCCGCGCCAGATCAACATCTACGAGGCGCTGGGCGCGGCGGTGCCGAAGTTCGGGCACATGCCGATGATCCTCGACGAGGCCGGCGCCAAGCTGTCCAAGCGCACCGGCGCGGCCGACGTGATGCAGTACAAGGACGCCGGCTACCTGCCCGAGGCGCTGCTGAGCTATCTGGCGCGGCTGGGCTGGTCGCACGGCGACCAGGAGATTTTCAGCCGCCAGGAGCTGATCGACCTGTTCGACGTGACCCACTGCAATTCGAAGGCCTCGCGCCTGGACATGGCCAAGCTGGGCTGGGTCAACCAGCATTTCCTGAAGAGCGAAGACCCGGCTGCGATCGCGCCACAACTGGTTTACCAGCTGGAAAAGCTGGGTCTGGACGTGGCTGCCGGCCCGGCCCCGGCCGATGTGGTTGTCGCCCTGCGCGAGCGCGTGCAGACGTTGAAAGAAATGGCCGAGAAGGCGGTGGTCTGGTACCAGCCGCTTACCGACTACGACGGGGCCGCCGTCGCCAAGCACTTCAAGCCCGGCGCGGAGGTGGCACTGGGCAAGGCACGCGAACTGCTGGCCGCGTTGCCGCAGTGGACCGCCGAAGCGGTCGGCGTGGCGCTGCACGACACCGCCGCCGCGCTGGAAATCGGCATGGGCAAGGTCGCCCAGCCGCTGCGCGTGGCGATCACCGGCACCCAGGTCAGCCCGGACATTTCCCATACCGTGTATCTGGCTGGTCGTGACGAAGCCTTGAAACGCATCGACGCCGCACTCACAAAGGTTCCGACCGCCTGATCGCCGGAAGGCCGCCATGACCGAACACGAGCACACCTGCACCGCGCCCCACCACCACGTCGATGACGCGGCGGATTTCATCGCGGTGGTCGAACGGGTGTGCCGCGAGCGCGGCCTGCGGCTCACGCCGATCCGCGCCAACGTGCTGCGGCTGATCGCCGAGGCCGGCAAGCCGGTCAAGGCCTATGAGCTGCTGGAGCTGGTGCGCGAAGGCAAGGGCGTCGGTGCCGACGCCCCCCCCACGGTGTACCGCGCGCTCGATTTCCTGATGGACGAAGGCTTCATCCACCAGCTGTCGTCGGTGAACTCCTTCGTCGCCTGTCACCACCCCAGCAGCAACCAGCACTCGGTGCCGTTCCTGATCTGCGACCGCTGCCACAGCGCGGTCGAGCTGGAGGACCGCGACATCGTCCGCCAGCTCGAAGCCCGCGCCCGCGAGCTGGGTTTCAAGCCGCAGGCGCAGACGCTGGAAGTGCATGGCCTGTGCGCGGAGTGCGCGGGGTAGCAGCTCTTTGGGCGCGACGTGAAGGCATGCAGGAGCGCAGCGTGCCGCACTCCTGCGGCCATGCCCGTCAGAACCAGGCGCGGATGCCGAAGGCGACGCCGCGGCCCGGCAGCGGCGCGTAGTCACGCAGCAGCGAGGTATGCGGGCGCACCTCGCGGTCGGTGAGGTTGCTGCCGTCCAGGAACAGCTCGTAGCTGTTGCCGCCACTGCGGTCCCAGCGATAGGCCAGGTGCGCATCCAGCAACGTGTAGCCGTCGCTGGGTGCTTCGTCCTGCGCCACGTCCTTCTGGTTGCCGTAGCGGATGGCGCCGGCCGAGGCGCGCCAGCCGTCGCGCGCCCAGCGCAGGTCGGCGCCGACCCGGGCCGGCGAGATCCGCGGCAGATAGCCGCCGTTGGCCAGTTCCACGTCGTAGTGGTGGCTGTGGTCGCCGTGCGGCACGGCGATGGTGGTGCTGCGGCTGCCATCGCCGTCGAGTTCGGCCTTCACGTAGTCGCCGAAGATGCGCAGGTCCCAGTCGCCACCGTTGTCGCTCTGGATCAGGTGGAACATGGCCTCGGCTTCGGCGCCCTTGAAGGTGGCGTCATGCTGGGTCCACACCCGCACCGGCAGCCCGTGCTCGACCACACCGGTGTCGGCCAGGTAGATGAAGTCCTTGAACTTCGTCTGGTAGACCGATGCGGACACGTCGATGCGGTCGCTGTGGGCGTGCATGCCCAGTTCGACGCGCCGGCCGCGCTCGGTTTCCATGCCGGCGTCGCCGATTTCCAGCGAGCGCGTGGCGATGTGGGCGCCGGCCGCGTACAGCTCCTCGTTGGTCGGCGCGCGTTCGGAGCTGTCGATGCCGAAGCGCAGGTCGAGGCCGTCGCTGAGTGTCCAGATGCCGGCGGCGGACAGGTTGGTGGCGCCGAAGTCGCGGTTGCGCTGGCCGTCGTCCGGGTCGAGCTTGATCCGGTCATGGCGGCCGCCCAGTTCCAGCTTCAGCGGGCCGAACTGTTTTTCCTGCAGCACGAACAGGCCCAGCGTGTCGGTGCCGGTATTCGGCACGAAGGCTTCCTCGCCCTGCGCGCCGAAGTCGCTGTTGCCGAACTGCAGGCCGAACGCGCCGTTCCAGCCGGCCAGCGGGCGCTGCACCGCCTCGACGCGGCCTTCCATGCCCTTGTTGGTGAAGCGGGTGGACGGCATGCCGGCTTCCAGTTCGGTGTGCTCGTAATCGGTCCAGGCGGCGCGCACGGTCAGGCTCTGCAGGAACGGCAGCGGGTCGTTGAGGCCACCCTTCAGCTCGAAGCGGTTCTGCACCATGTCGATGCGCACGTCATGCTCGCCGCCTTCTTCTTCCCCGTGGTCGTGATCGTCGTCGTCATGGTCGTGGTCATGTTCGTCGTCACCGTGCACGTGGGCGCCGTTGGGGATGCCGTAATTGCTGCGGTAGGTGCCCAGCGATGCACCGAGGTAGCCGTTTTCGCCGAACCAGGTGGCGCCGACGCCGCCGGCGCGGGTGCGCAGCGAGCTGTTGTCCAGCCGGCCACGCGGGCCGAGTTCATCGTCGTGCTCGTCATGATCGTGGTCGTCGTCCAGCGCCGCCGGATCGATCGCATGGCCGGGAATGCGGTAGTCGTCGCCGTTGCGCACCAGACCATCGACGTGCAGCACGAGGTTGCCGGCGTTGAGGCCATCGAGCCGGAACATGCCGCTGCGCTCGTCGTTGGCGCTGTTGCCGCGCAGCTCGGCACGGCCGCTGAGGGGGCGGTCGGGCAACTCGCCGGCAATGCGGCCGTCGACCACGTTGACCGCGCCGCCGATGGCGCCGCTGCCGAACAGCAGGGTCGCCGGGCCCTTCAGCACTTCGATCTGGTCGGCGAGGAACGGCTCGATGCTGGTGGCGTGGTCGGCGCTGACGGTGGAGGCGTCCATGTTGCCGACGCCGTTGGCGACCACCGCCACGCGCGGGCCTTCCTGGCCGCGGATCACCGGGCGGCCGACGCCGGGGCCGAAATAGGTGGTCTGCACGCCGGGCATGCGCGAGATGGTGTCGCCGAGGGTGGCGCCCTTGCGCGCATCCAGTTCTTCGCCGGCCAGTATCGCAACCGGGCGCGCCAGCGATTCGGCATCGTTCTGCAGCGGGGAGGCGGTGACCTTGACCGCGGACAGCTCGGTCAGGTGGTGGCTCTGCTTGTCGGTGGCATCGGCCGCGTGCGCGGCGGGCAGGGCGGTGGCGAGCGCCAGGAACAGGGCGCGGCGGACGGGGCGGGGAGCGGTTGGTCGGATCATGATTGTTACTTTATATCAATTGAGGGGCGTGGCAGTGCCCGTGGGAAGTACCCGTGGAAAGCGGATGAGCGGGAGGAGGGGCTGGGTGCTGCGACGATGTTATATTATTCCATAACGCTCCACCGCCCCTGCTGGAAGTCATGCAGCCGAACCCGTTCCGCCATTTCCTCGACCGCTTCGGCGCCGCCGGCTCGTTGCTGTGCGCTATCCATTGCGCGCTGCTGCCGGCGCTGCTGGCATTGGCGCCGTCGCTGGGGTTGTCGTTCTGGCTGGGCGACGGGGTCGAGCAGTCGGTGGTGGTCTTCGTCACCTTCCTGGGCCTGTTCAGCCTGATCTGGGGCTATCGCCGCCACCACGCGGTGCATGCGCTGGCCCTGCTGGCCCCGGGGCTCGCCCTGCTCTGGGCCGGGCTGCTGCATTCCGGGCTGCATCATTCGCCGGTGCCGCATGCGGTGGTGATGACACTGGGCGGGGTGTTGGTAGGGCTGGCCCATGTGGTTAACCTGCGCCTGAATCACCAGCACGTGCACGACGCCAGCTGCGCACACTGAGGGGCGCATGTTAGGCTTTGCGCTTCATGCGCGGGGGCGCTGTTGCAGCGGCCTCGCCGTACCCGTGTCAGTACGGGGCAATCTGGATTTCACACTTGAGGAGTTAGACGACATGGGTAAGGGTGACCGCAAGACCGCCAAGGGCAAGCGCTACAACGCCAGCTACGGCAACGCACGCTCGCATTCGGTGAGCAAGGTGGCCGTGGGCGCGGCAGCGCCGGTTGCCAAGAAGACCGTTGCCAAGGCGCCGGCCAAGAAGGCCGTTGCCAAGAAGACGGTGGCCAAGGCCGGTTGATTCCGGTCCGGCATTCGCGAAAAAGCGGCGCTTGCGCCGCTTTTTTTGTTTTTGCCCGGCTCTCCCACGCTCCGCCTGCCGCGCATCCGTAGATGCGGGGCACCTACGGGGTGGGCTTGTCGCGCAGTGCTGGCAGCAGGGTCTGCGGGTTGCCGTCGTTGGGCGCCGGGGCGATGCCGGTCAGCCGTGCCAGCAGCGGGTAGACATCGATGTTGTCGAAGGCCGGCAGCTGCATGCCTTGCCGGAATGACGGGCCACGGGCGATGAACACCGCCTGCATCGACGGCAATGCCGGGTCGTAGCCGTGCGAGCCGCGGTTGCCCGGCGTGCGCCGGGCGATCGCCGCGCGGGTCAGGGCATCCCAGCCTTTGTGCATCTGGCAGACGATCGGCGGGATGCGCGGGTGGGTGCCGTAGTGCCAGCGCGCCGGCAGCCGTTCCTTCTTCCAGCAGTCGTAATGCGGGTGCGCACCGAGCAGCGCCTGTTCGGCCTCCCGTTCGCGGCCCGGCTGCGGGGCAAAACCGATCGACTGGCCGACCGAGACTTCGTTGGCGATGGCCGGCGCGACCATGTCTTCGGTGGCGATGACCTGCCCGTCCTTGACCGTGGCCATGCCGTGGTCGGAGACGACGATGATGTTGGTGGTGTCGAACAGCCCGTTACGCGCCATGCCGTCGAGCAGTTGGCCGATGGCGGTGTCCACGTCGTGCAGCGCGGCGGCGTATTCGGGCGAATCGGGGCCGTAACGGTGGCCAGCCTGGTCCACCTGTTCCATGTAGGCGGCAACCAGGCGTGGTTTCCGTCCATCCGGTTTGCCTTGCAGCCAACCCAGCACTTGCCGCATGCGCTCGGGCAATGCGACCGACTCGTCATACGGGTGGCGCAGCCGCGCCTGCATGCCGCCGATGGGGGCTTCGCTGCCCGGCCACGACCACGTGGCGCTCTTGTGGCCGGCCTTCTCCACGCCCACCCAGATCGGCTCGCCGCCCCACCATGCCGGGTTGCTCACGGCCTGTGGGTCATTGAGGCGGAAGGTGCCCAGGTCCTCGGCGCTCATGCTGTTGTGGATGATGCCGTGGCGGTCGGGGCGCAGGCCGGTGACCAGGGTGTAGTGGTTGGGGAAGGTCAGCGACGGGTAGGACGGATGCATGCCGGTGGCGTGCACGCCCTCGCGCGCCAGCCGCGCCAGGTTCGGGCTGTGGCCGCGCTCGACCATGTCCGCGCGCAGGCCGTCGATGGACAGCAGCAGGACGGTCGGCGGCGCCGGTGCCGCCGGCATGGACCGGGGGGCGGAGGCGCAGGCCGCGAGCAGAACACAGGCCAGTGCCGTGGCGGGAAGGCGGAAGGAAATCATCGGCCCATGATAGAGGCCGACCATGACGCCACGCATACGACTTTTGGCAGGTGACCTGGCCGGATCAGCCGAACAGGTCGGCGACCTGCGCGCCGTCATTGCCAACGCCTTCCAGGTGCAGCAGCGCGGCCTTGGTCGGCAGGCCGCCGCCGAAGCCGGTCAGCGAGCCGTCGTTGCCGATCACCCGGTGGCAGGGCAGCACGATGGGCAGCGGGTTGCGGCCGTTGGCGGCGCCGACGGCGCGGGTGGCGCCGGGACGGCCGATGCGCTGCGCCAGCTGGCGGTAGCTCCAGGTGCTGCCAAACGGGATTTCGGCCAGCGCGTGCCAGACCTGCAGCTGGAATTCGGTACCCACCGGGGCCAGCACCAGATCGAAATCGCGGCGCTTCCCGTGCAGGTAGTCCAGCAGCTGCCGGCGCGGCTCGGCGACCGCGTCCGGGTCGTGCTGCCAGTGCTCGCGGCCCTTCGCGTCGTGGCGGTTCTCGGCGAACAGGATGTGGCGCAGGCCGGTGGCATCGGCGGCCACGGTAAGCGGACCGATGGGGGTGTTGAAGCGGTCGTAGTGGAGGGTCATAAGGCTAGGCACGAGTGAAGAGGAACGAGGAACGAGGAACGAGAGACGGCAAAAGCGGGGCTGCGGAGGAGGCGGGGTGTCATGGCGGCAGTGCCGTTGCTTTTACTCGTTCCTCGCTCAAATGCCACAGATGCAGCACGGCATAGGCGCGCCACGGCCGCCATGCCTGCGAGCGGGCCTCGGTGGCGCGTTCGCTCAGGCGCCGGCCTTCGCCCAGCACCTGTTGCAGCACCAGGTCGCCGGCCGGAAAGGCGTCGGGCATGCCCAGCGCGCGCAGCGCCATGTAGTGCGCGGTCCACGGGCCGATGCCGGGCAGGGCGGTGGCATTGCGCACGAACTGCTCCAGCGTCTGCGCGCGGCTGAAATCCAGCCGGCCTTCGGCGCAGGCGCGGGCCACCGCGCGCAGCGTGGCGGCGCGGGTGCGCGGCAGGCCGATGCCTTCCAGCGGCGCTTCGGCCAGCGCGGCGGGGGTGGGGAACTGCCGGTCCAGCCCTTCCGGCAGGCCGGGCAGGTGCTCGCCGAAACGGTCCACCAGCCGCCGCGCCAGCGTGGTCGCCGCGGCGACGCTGACCTGCTGGCCCAGCACCGCGCGCGCTGCGATCTCGAAACCGTCCCAGCCGCCGGGAATGCGCAGGCCGGGGCGCTCGGCGATGCCGCGCGCCAGCAGCGGTTCGTGGTCCAGGCAGGCGTGGACGGTGGCGAGGTCGGCATCGAGGTCGAACACGCGCCGTACCCTGGCCACGATCGCCGGGATCGCGCGTGCATCACTGGTGCCCAGTTGCAGGCGCAGTTCCGGCCGCTTCGGGTCGGCGCTGACCCGGATCAGGCTGGCGCGGCCATTGGCGACGATCACGCGCTGGTAGCTGCCCTCGTCGATGCGCTCGATGCCGGGGATCGCGCGCTTGCGCAGGAAGCCGAGCATCGCCGCGAAATCCAGCGGCGGCCGGTACGCCAGCCGTAGCACCGGCTCGCCGCCGGGCACCGCGCCATGCTGCCGGCGCAGCGCGCTGGGCGGCATGCCGCAGCCTTCGAGGAAGGCACCGTTGAACCGGCGCAGGCTGTTGAAGCCGGCGGCCAGCGCGATTTCGGTGACCGGCAAGGCGGTTTCGGTCAGCAACTGCTTGGCCAGCAGCAGGCGGCGGGTGGCGTGCAGTTGTGCCGGCGTGGCGCCCAGCCTGGCCACGAACAGGCGTTGCAGCTGGCGCGCACTCAGCTCCATCGCGTCGGCCAGCGCGGCGGCCGGCCGTTCCTGCAGGATGCCTTCATCCAGCAGCGCCAGCGCGCGGTGCAGGGTGTGGTCCTGCATGAAATTGGCGTCGTCAGGCGACAGCTCGGGCCGGCAGCGCAGGCAGGGCCGGTAGCCGGCCGCGGCTGCCGCGGCGGCGGTGGGGTAGTAGCTGACGTTCTCGCGCCGCGGCGCCGGCGCCGGGCACACCGGCCGGCAATAGATGCCGGTGCTGCGCACGGCGGTGAAGAACAGGCCGTCGAAGCGCGCATCGCGGGCCAGGCGCGCCTGTTCGCATTGGTCGTGGCTGGGCATGGAGGGCTGCATGGGGCCCAGTCTAGGCCCGGTGATGGGGGCGTACTGGCCATTTCCGGACATCAATGCCGCGCGTGCAGGTGACATTCGGGTGGGCGCCGGCAAGGCGAACTAGACTGGGGGCCCACTCAAGCGATGGTTCCCCATGCTGCGCAGATTCCGCTGGTCGCCGTTGTTGTGCCTCGGGCTGCTGGCCTGCCACCCCGCCGGCCAGGACAAGACGCAGGCCACGCCCGATACGGTCGCGGCGCTGGCCGCCGATGGCGACCACATGGTGTCGATCAACGCCGCCGACGCGCCGCCGCCGCCCGCGCCGGTGCAGCCGGCCAAGGACAGGCCGTGGCCGGAGGTGGCGCTGGAGAACGGCAGGGCGTGGATCGGCTGTGATACCGATTACGCCGGTGAGGCCGGCGACGGCACCGAGCTGGAAGCGCTGGACCGGCAGAGCCTGGATGCCGCGCTGGAGCCCTGCCGTGAGCGTGGGCTGGTGCGGGTGCGCTACGTCGGCAAGGTCAACCCCGCGTTCGCGGCGATGGTGTCGCGGCTGGCGGTGGTGGCCGACGCGATGGACATCGGCAGGCGCATCCTCGACCTGGATTCCAGCGGTGGCCAGGTGGAGGCGGCGATCGTCGCCGGTGACAGCATCGGCGAATCCGGCTGGACCATCTGGGTGCGTGAAGGCTCGATCTGCCACAGCGCCTGCGTGTTCGTGCTGGCTGCTGGCGACAACCGGCTGATTTCCGGAAAGGTCGGCATCCACCGGATGATGCGGATCAGCTCCACCGCCACCTCGCGCGCCGAGCTGAACAAGGAGCTGCAGCAGGTCTACGACAACGTGAAGGACTACCTGCAGCGCAATGGTGTGGCGGTGGGCGTGGCCGACCTGATGATGACCGTGCCCAACCGCAGCCTGCGCCTGCTCAGCAACGCCGAGCTCAAGCAGTACGGGCTGGACGGCACCAACGCGGTGCAGGACGACCTGGAGCGGATCAAGCAGATGCGCAAGTGCGGCGACGATTTCGTGCGGCGCAAGGACGCCTTCCTGGCCGCCTTCGACCGCCAGTGCAAGCACGAGGGCGCCGACCTGGAAGCGGTCACCACCTGCGGGCAGGCGCTGAAGGAGCAATACGGTTTCCCCGACGAAACCTGCCCGGACGAGAGCCCGCTGTCGGAACTGGGCAGCGCGCTGCTGGAGCCGCCGGCCCCGGCCGAGCCGCCGGTGGTCGCGCTGCCCGATGCCCCGGTCGCCAGCCACGAGGCCGGCACCTGAGTTCCTGACCCGGATCAAGGCCGCCACTGCCGCCGCTGCGTAGGCTGTGGCGATTACTGATGACGCGGGAGCCATGAAGATGCGCGATGTCGATGTATTGATTGTGGGGGCAGGGCCGGCGGGGTTGAGCCTGGCGCGCGGGCTGGCGGGCACCGGGCTGTCGGTGACGCTGGTCGAGCAGCAGCCGGCGGCGGCGCTGGCCGAGCCGGCGTTCGACGGCCGCGAGATCGCGCTGACCCATGCCTCGCGGCAGATCATGCAGTCGCTCGGGCTGTGGCAGCGCATCGAACCGGCGCAGGTGTCGCCGCTGCGCAGTGCCAAGGTGATGAACGGCGCCTCGCCGTTCGCGCTCGGCTTCGCCGCGGCCAGGGAAGGCGTGGAAGAACTGGGCTGGCTGGTCCCCAACCACCTGATCCGCCGCGCCGCATGGGAGGCGGTGCAGGGGCAGGAGGGGCTGGAACTGGTCGACGGCGCCAAGGTGACCGCGATCGAGCCCGACGGTCAGGCCAATGCCGTGCTGCTGGACGACGGCCGCCGCCTTGCCGCGCGGCTGGTGGTGGCTGCCGACAGCCGTTTCTCGGCGACCCGGCGGATGATGGGCATCGGCGCGCAGATGCGCGATTTCGGCAAGTCGATGCTGGTGTGCCGGCTGCGCCACGAGCGCCCGCACCAGCACGAGGCGTGGGAGTGGTTCGGCTATGGCCGCACGCTGGCGATGCTGCCGCTGCCCGGCGACCAGTGCTCGGCGGTGATCACCTTGCCGCCGCAGCAGATACAGGAATTGATGGCGATGGACGAGGACCGTTTCGGCGAGGCCGTTGGCGGTTTCTTCGAGCAGCGCCTGGGCCGCATGCAGCCGGTGGGCACGCGCCATGTCTACCCGCTGGTGGGCGTGTACGCGCACCGTTTTGCCGGGCCGCGCTACGTGCTGCTCGGCGATGCCGCGGTGGGCATGCACCCGGTCACCGCGCACGGCTTCAACTTCGGCCTGCAGAGCCAGCAGCGGCTGGCGAAGTTGCTGGAAGAAGCGGCCGCGCGCGGCGGTGACATCGGCGCGGCCACGTTGCTGGCCCGCTACGAGCGCAACCACCGGCTGGCGACGCGACCGCTGTACGAGGCCACCAACGCCATCGCCGCGCTGTACAACGACAGCCGCCTGCCGGCGCGGATGCTGCGCAACGCCGCGCTGCGCGTGGCGCACGGCGTGGCGCCGTTCAGGAAGATGATTGCCGCGCACCTGACCCAAGCCAGGAACGAGTGAAGAGGAACGAGAAACGAGTGAAAGCAAAATCAGGTCCGCAGGTGTTGCGCGTGCCCGGCACGGGGTTCAAGGCGAAAGCTTCTGCGGGCAAAGCCCCGCAGCTACCGCCTTCTCTCTTTCCTCGTTCCTCTTCATTCGTTTCTTGCTTCAGCCTGGCTTCAACGCACCCGGATGCACACCTCGCCCAGCTCCACCTGCTGGCCCGCGCGGATCTTGCAGGCCTTGCGCAGTTCCACCGTGCCGTCCACGCGCACGTGGCCCTCGCCGATGATGGTCTTGGCCTCGCCGCCGCTGCTGACCAGGTCGGTGAGCTTGAGCAGCTGCTTCAGTTCCACGTACTCGCGGTCCAGTTCGAAGTCGATGGTCTGCATGGGGGCAACGCAATGGAGAAGGACGCGATTATCACCCGCCGCGGCCGTCGTGGTTGCGGCAAACCTCATTCCCGCTCGAACCGGCGCACTTCCTCCAGCAGCGCCCGCGCCCTGCGCAGGCTGTAGCCGGTGACGGCATCCTCCACCCTGCGGGCCAGCCGTGGCCGCACGGGGTTGCGCGCCCAGCGGTGGAAACAGGCGGTGCCCAGCCAGCCGAGCAGGCCGAGCGCAAGGCTGGCCCAGACCCACGTCTGCGCACCCGCCGCAGCCGGGGCCTGCGTCAACCCGGCAACGGCGACCACCACCACGACCCACATCACCCACCACGGCCAGCCGGCGAGCATGCCGTTGAATACGTGGAACCGGCGCAGCAGCCCGAGCTGCTTTTCGATGCGCAGTACCGGGGCGGCGTAGTCGATGCGGGAGACCAGGGCAAGGCTGATGCCGGCCAGTGCCGCGCTCGCCACGCCGAACGCGTGCAGCGCCACGCCGGCGGCGAAATAGCCGGGGACGTCGAGGTTGCGCTTCCAGCAGGCGATGCCCAGCACCACCAGCGCCACGCCCAGCGCCAGTTGCAGCCATTGCCCCAGCCGCAGCGGCGCAAGGCTGTGGCGCAGGCGCCGGCCGGTCTGTTCGCGCAGCAATTGCAACGACAGTGCCTGCTGGCGCTCCATCTGCCGGCCCAGTTGCTGCCAGAGGTCTTTCAGTTCGTCGGTTTCCATTGCGGTGCTCCTCACAGTTCGTTGCGCAGCCGCGCCTTGAGGCGGCCGATCTTGGTGGCGACGTTGGTTTCGCTCAGCCCCAGCACCTCGGCGATCTCGCGTTGCGGGCGTTCTTCCAGATAGAGCAGCATCAGCGCGCGCTCCAGCGGCGGCAGCGCGTGGATGAAGCGGTACAGGCGTTCTAGTTGCTGGCTGCGTTCGGGGTCGTGCGGCGCGGGGTCGGCCAGCGCATCGAGCGCGCCTTCGGTGGTTTCAGCCAGTGCCGGTGCGCGCATCCGCCCGCGCAGCTGCGAAATCGCCACGTTCAGCGCAATGCGGTACATCCACGTGGAAAACGGACGCGCCGGGTCGTAGGACGGCCATGCCCGCCACAGCTGGGCGGCGATTTCCTGCATCAGGTCCTCGCGGTCCTCGCGTTGCCGGGCATAGCTGCCGGCCACCTTGGCGAGGATGCCGCGGTGCCGTTCCAGCAGTTCGGCGAAAGGGGATGAAACGGGCGGCATGGGTGGTTTTGCGGGGAAGTTGGCGGGTGATTCGCCGGCTGGGGCGGGATATCACACCTGAATGGAGCCCATCGGCATTTTCGACAGCCGGCCCGCCAGGGCGCACAATAGACGACTTGCGCCCGCCCGTTCGCGGCGGTGCTGCCCCCGGAGTTCCCCAATGTCCCAAGAATCCCCCGCGCCGCTGCTGTTTGCAGATCTCGGCCTCTCCCAGCCTGTGATGAAAGCGGTGGCCGCCGTCGGCTACGAAACCCCGTCGCCGATCCAGGCCGCCACCATCCCGGCGATGCTGGCCGGCCGCGACGTGCTCGGCCAGGCGCAGACCGGCACCGGCAAGACCGGCGCCTTCGCGCTGCCGGTGCTGTCCAACATCGACCTCAACGCCAGCAAGCCGCAGGTACTGGTGCTGGCACCGACCCGCGAGCTGGCCATCCAGGTCGCCGAAGCCTTCCAGAGCTACTCGGTGGCGATGCCCGGCTTCCGCGTGCTGCCGGTGTACGGCGGCCAGCCCTACGGCCAGCAGCTGTCGGCGCTGCGCCGCGGCGTGCACGTGGTGGTTGGCACCCCCGGCCGCGTCATCGACCACCTGGACCGCGGCACGCTGGACCTGTCCGAGCTGAAGACGCTGGTGCTGGACGAAGCCGACGAAATGCTGCGCATGGGCTTCATCGACGACGTCGAGGCCGTGCTCAAGAAATTGCCGGAAACCCGTCAGGTGGCACTGTTCTCGGCCACCATGCCCTCGCAGATCCGCCGCATTGCGCAGACTTACCTGCGCGATCCGGTGGAAGTGACCATCGCCTCCAAGACCACCACCAGCGCCAACATCCGCCAGCGCTACTGGTGGGTCAGCGGCATGCACAAGCTCGACGCGCTGACCCGCATCCTCGAGGTGGAGCCGTTCGATGCGATGATCATCTTCGCCCGCACCAAGGCCGGCACCGAGGAACTGGCTGGCAAGCTGCAGGCACGTGGCCTGGCCGCCGCCGCGATCAACGGTGACATGCAGCAGGCCCAGCGCGAGCGCACGATCGGCCAGCTCAAGGAAGGCAAGCTCGACATCCTGGTGGCTACCGACGTGGCCGCGCGCGGGCTGGACGTGGAGCGCATCAGCCACGTGCTGAACTACGACATCCCCTACGACACCGAAAGCTACGTGCACCGCATCGGCCGCACCGGCCGCGCCGGCCGCAGCGGCGAGGCGATCCTGTTCGCGACTCCGCGCGAGAAGGGCATGCTGCGCCAGATCGAGCGCGCCACCCGGCAGCCGATCGAGGAAATGCAGCTGCCCAGCGTGGAGGCGGTCAACGACAACCGCATCAACAAGTTCACCGCGCGCATCAGTGACGCCCTGGGCCAGGGCGGGCTGGATTTCTACCGGCAGTTGCTGGAGCGTTTCCAGGGCGAGCACAACGTGCCGGCGATCGACGTCGCCGCCGCGCTGGCCAAGCTGTTGCAGGGTGACACCCCGTTCCTGCTGACCCCGCCGGTACGCGAGCGCCGCGAGCCGCAGGCGGGTCGCAGCGAGCGCCCGCAGCGTGATGGCGGCTTCCCGCGCCACCGCGAAGAACGCGGCGAACGTCCCTCGCGCTTCGAGCCGCGCTTCGAGCGTGGCCCGCGCCACGATGACGGCGAGCGCGGCCCGCGGCCGCCGCGTGGCGAAGGCGAGTTCGGCGAACGCCCGCGCCGGGAGATGCCGCCGCGCAGCGCGCCCGAGTTCGGCATGGAGACCTATCGCATCGAAGTGGGCCACGCGCATGGCGTGAAGCCGGCGAACATCGTCGGCGCCATTGCCAACGAGGCCGGGCTGGAAAGCCGCTTCATCGGCCGCATCGACATCCATGATGACCACTCGGTGCTGGACCTGCCGGCGGAAATGCCGGCCGACACGCTGCAGCACCTGCAGAAAGTGTGGGTGTCCGGCCAGCAGTTGCGCATGCGCAGGGTCGAGCCGGGCGAAACGCAGGGCGCCGCGCCGGCGTTCAAGCCGCGCTTCGGCAAGGGTCCCAAGCCGGCCGGCCGTCCCGGTGGCCCGCGCAGCGGCGGCCCCGGTGCGCGCCCGCACCGCGATGGCTTCAAGCCGCGCGGTCCGCGCGGCGGCTGAACCTTGGCGGGCCTGCGGTTGCAGGCCCGTGCATGGCCGGCATGGCCGAGGCCGGTGCACATCTGGAAACCACTGTTTGCTTGATGCAGTGCCGGGCAGGAGGCCGGGCAATGTGATAATGGCCAGCTGACATGGGAACAGCGGATGGAGCAGATGCCGGAGCGGCAGGGAGTCGGGCACGGTTGCGCGGGATGGCGCTGGGGAGCGTGGCTGCTGGCTGCGCTGCTGCTGTCCGTGGTGCCGGCGCTGTCCGCATCGCCATTGCAGGCCGGCAAGGATTACCTGCTGTTCGGCCATGCCACCGACCAGCAGGCGCCGGTGCGCGCCTGCACGCCGGAGATGCTTGAACGCCTGCACGAGCGCGTCGAGATCCCGCCGCCGGCAGGCGGCTGGTCGGGCGCGCCGCAGGCGCTGGAGGTGTTCAACGTCTTCCACGGCGAAGTGATGATCCACCAGGGCGAGCGCACCGTGTGCGGCCATGCGCAGGATGCGCGCACCCGCGATTCGCGTTTCCGCGCTGGCACCGGCATGGTGGCGGTGCCGGCGGCCGGCAGCATGGCGCCGATCGGGGTGGCGTGGGAACGCCCGCTCAAGCCCGGCTGGATCCCGGTGCTGCGGCTGGGCGCGCCAAGCCCGGTACAGCAGCGCGACACTGCGCGGCTGCTGGTGCGCACCAGTTGCCTGGCCATCGCGCTGGCGCTGGCGTTGTCGGCGGTGATGGGGTTCCTTTCCACCCGCAGCCGCGATTTCCTGTTCTATGTGCTGGTATGCCTGCTGATGATGCTGTGGCAGGCGGTGTTCAGCGGCCTGAGCGGCTATCCCCGGCCGTGGCTGCCCATCGGCGACGCCGCTCCGCAATGGCTGGTGGCGATGTCGGCGCTGGCCTACGCGGCGCTGGTCTGGCTGATGTGGTGGATCTGCGGCGGCTGGCGGCGCCTTCCGGTCCTGCGCGCCGGCCTGCGCTGGCTGTCGGCGCTGCTGCTGTGCATCGCGCTGCTGGCGCCGTGGTTGCCGTTCGCGGCGTTGTCGGTGGTGGCGGTCTGGCTGGACCACGGTTTCGCGGTGGCCTGCCTGCTGTCCTTCGCAGTGGGTGTGTGGCTGCTGCGTCGGCGCGACTACAACGCGATGGACGGCATCATCGCGCTGCTGCCGTTGCTGGCGATGGTGCTGGCCGACTGGTTCCATGCCGAGTGGCTGGTCCGCTACCGCATCGAGATCATCCAGCTGGCGGTGAGCTGGTTCCTGATCATCAGCGCCTTCAGCCTCAACCGCAGCCTGGACCTGCTGCGCCGGCAGCGCGACGAGATGCGCCAGCTTGCCCACACCGACATGCTGACCGGCCTGCCCAACCGCCGCGCCGGCCTGCGCCAGCTCGAGCGGCACATGCAGCAGAGCCGGAAGGACGCACAGCCGCTGGCTATCGGCTTCCTCGACATCGACCTGTTCAAGCAGATCAACGACCGCTTCGGCCATGACGTCGGCGACGAGGTGCTGGTATCGGTGGCCAATGCCCTGCTCGGCGCGGTGCGCAACCGCGACGACGTGATCCGCATGGGCGGCGAGGAATTCCTGATCCTGCTGCCGGGCGCCGGCGTGGACGGCGCGCTGCCGCGGCTGGAGCAATTGCGCGACCGGATCGGGCAACAGGCGCAGGAGCTGCGCCACGACGGGCTGGTGATCACCGCCAGCATCGGCCTGGCGGAAATGCAGCCGGGCGACGACATGGCCGCGCTGCTGCGCCGCGCCGACAACGCCATGTACCGGGCCAAGCGCGGCGGCCGCAACCGCGTGGTCGACGCGCGCACCCAGCCGGACGTGATCTGACCCCGCGCGCTGTCCGGCGCGCGGGCGATGGCGGATAATCCGCCGATGACGACCCGACTCAACAAGCACATCGCCGAAACCGGCTTCTGTTCCCGTCGCGAGGCCGACCGCCTGCTCGGCGCGCGCCGGGTCACCGTCAACGGCGTCGTCGCCGGCACCGGCGCGGTGGTGGGCGAGGGTGACGAGGTGCGCGTCGATGGCCAGCCGCTGCGCGCCCGCACGGTGCAGAAGGGCAGTGGCCGCCGCCACGTCTACATCGCGCTGAACAAGCCGGTGGGCGTCACCTGCACCACCGAGAGCGCGGTCAAGGGCAACATCGTCGACTTTGTCGGCCACGAACAGCGCATCTTCCCGATCGGCCGCCTGGACAAGGATTCGGAAGGGTTGATCCTGATGACCAGCAACGGCGATATCGTCAACCAGATCCTGCGTGCCGAGAACGGCCACCAGAAGGAATATCTGGTGGCGGTGAACAAGCCGGTCACCGACGAGTTCCTGCGCAGCATGGCGCGCGGCGTGCGCATCCATGACCAGACGACGCTGCCCTGCCGTGCCACCCGCATCGCCAAGTTCGGCTTCCGCATCGTGCTGCAGCAGGGCCTGAACCGGCAGATCCGGCTGATGGCCGCCGCCTTCGGCTACCGCGTCACCCAGCTGCGCCGCGTGCGCATCGACAACATCAAGCTCGGCGCGCTCAAGCCGGGCCAGTGGCGCAACCTCACCGAGCAGGAACTGCGGGGGCTGCTGCCGCAGCAGCAGGAGTGGTGACGCCGGCTCCCTGATGCAGGAGCAGGTAGGCCGGGGTTACCCCCCGGCGAGGTGACCAGGAGCGTCGGGGGCGTAGCCCCGACCTACCCTACGGCTCCTGCACCCGCCCGCGATTGAGTAGCGGGTGCAGGAACACGGCACCGAGGATGATCGCCACGCCCACGTAGAACAGCGGCGTCAACTCGTGCTGCTCGCCGAGGAACAGCATCGCCAGCACGATGGCGTATACCGGCTCCAGGTTCGTCACCAGCTGCACCGTGTAGGCGCTCAAATGGCGCAGCGCCACCAGCGCCAGCGCGAACGGCAGCAGCGTGCACAGGCCCGACAGCGCCAGCTTCAACCGCCCGCTGTCGGGCCTGTCGGAATTCAAGCCTTATGCCGACAGGCCCGACAGCGCCAGCAGCAACATCCCGTCGTGCAGGTTCGGGACCATCCACAACGGACTGGCCAGCGCCGGCAGCAGCAACGGCAGGGCCGGCGCCAGCAGGGTGAGGGTGAGCGTGCCGGCGCCGAGTTCCAGCGCGGTGACGGTGAGTGGATCGGCATGGCTGACCAGCCGCTTGTTGAGCGAGCCGAACAGGGCCACCAGCAGGGCCGACGACGCGCCGATCACCACGCCCAGGCGCATGCCGTCGGGCACGCCGCCGACTACCAGCACCACGCCCGGCAGCACCGCCAGGCCGAAGGCCAGCTCGCGCGGCCGGAACGGGCGCTTGGCGATCCACGGCTCGACGATGGCGGTGAACACCGGTGCCAGCGCGATGCAGGTGGCCGCCACCGAGGCATTGGCCAGCTTCACCGCACCGTAGAACGTGAGCCAATGCAGCGCCACCAGCGCGCCGATGCCGCAATAGCCCAGCACCAGCCGCGGGTTGAGCGCCGCCAGCCCGCGCCACATGCGCGGCAGCAGCGCCAGCATCGCCACCACCAGCAGCATGCGCCACCACACCAGCGGCAGCGCCGGCAGGGTGATGAGCTTGCCGAGGATGGCGGTCACGCCCCACAGCAGCACGCAGAAGTGGATTTGCAGCAGGGCGGTGCGGGTGGCGGCGTTCGGCATGCGCGGATTGTCGCCGAAGTCCCCGCGGTTGCGGCGCACGGAAACCTTCCCGCCACGCCGTTGTAGGAGCGACGCAAGTCGCGACCGGGCTTCACCGGTAAAGCCTCATCGCGACTGACGTCGCTTCTACAACCGCAGGGCGCTCGCGTTACCATCGGCCGCTACCGAACCGGAGGGTGGTGCATTGAACAAGTGGCTGGGGAGCGGATTGATGCTCGCGATGAGCGTGGCGGTACAGGCGAACGCGCAGGAGGCCGGGGTGCCGGCGGAGTTGCAGCAGCTGGATGCCACCGTCGAACGCGTGCGCCAGCAGTTCGACGTGCCCGGCATCGCCGTGGCCGTGGTCAAGGACGGCAAGGTGCTGCTGGAGCGCGGCTGGGGCGTGCGCGAGATCGGCAAACCCGAGCCGGTGCAGGCCGACACCCTGTTCGCCATCGCTTCCAACACCAAGGCCTTCACCGCCACTTCGCTGAACCTGCTGGCCGAGGAAGGCAAGCTGAAGATGGACGACCGGGTGATCGACCACCTGCCGTCGTTCCGCATGTCCGACCCCTACGTCACCGGCGAAATGCGTATCCGCGACCTGCTTTCGCACCGCAGCGGGTTGACCTTGGGCGCCGGCGACCTGCTGTTCTGGCCCACCACCACCTACAGCAACGCCGAGGTGGTGGCGCGGCTGGCGCAGGTGCCGCTCAAGGGCGGCTTCCGCGACCGCTACGCCTACGACAACATCCTCTACGCGGTGGCGCAGCAGGTGATCGAGCAGGTGTCGGGCCTGAGCTATGCCGACTTCCTGCAGCAGCGCATCTTCGACAAGGTCGGCATGGCCGGCACCCGCTACAACGCCGACCATCTGCGGCCGGGCGACCAGGCCGCCATCGGCCACGCCAGGTACGACCACACCGAACTGCGTCCGGTGGCGCCGCTGACCTGGTCCAACAACGCCGGCGCCGGCGGCATCTATTCCAGCGTGCACGACCTGTCCAAATGGATGAACGTGCAATTGGCCGGCGGCAAGCTCGCCGACGGCACGCCACTGTTCTCGGACAAGACCCAGCGGCAGATGTGGCAGATGCAGATCCCGCAGGTGGTGGCCAAGCCGTCGGTGCCGGAGCTGGCCGACGCCATGCCCAACTTCGCCGGCTACGGCGAAGGCTGGAGCCTGAGCGACTACCGCGGGCAGAAACTGGTGTGGCATACCGGCGGCTGGCCGGGACAGGTGTCGCGCCTGACCCTGGTGCCCGGGCAGAACCTGGGCGTGGTGGTGCTGACCAACCAGGAAGTGGGCGCGGCGTTCAACGCCATCACCCTGAGCGTGCTCGACGCCATGCTGGGCGCGCCCGGGCACGACTGGGTGGCCGCCTACGCCGCCGCCGTCGCCAAGGCGCAGGACAAGGCCGACGAAGGCTGGCAGAAGCACGTCGCCGCCCGCGACGCGAAGAGCAGGCCCTCGCTGCCGCTGTCCGGCTATGCCGGCACCTACCGCGACGCGTGGTACGGCGATGTGTCCGTCGAACAGGCCAAGGACAAGCTGCGTCTGCGCTTCGGCGCCACCGCCGACCTGCAGGGCACGCTGGAGCACTGGCAGCACGACACCTTCATCGTGCGCTGGGACAACCGCTCGCTCAACGCCGACGCCTTCGTCAACTTCAGCCTCGACCCCGACGGCAAGGTGCGCGAGGTGCGCATGCAGGCGATCTCGTCATTGACCGACTTCAGCTTCGACTTCCAGGACCTGCTGCTGCAACCGGTGAAACAGTAACGCCCGTCACGGGGCGCGGCCTGCTTCATTGAAGGCAGGTGGAGGAGGCCGGGGACGGGCTGGCGGAAGAGGCCGGCCCGCATCTTCATCGGATGGGACAGTGCCTCGTCTGCCTCAATCGAAGCCGCAGGTTCCCTTGATCACGGCATGGGCATCATCGTTTTCATGCCATGTGCCTGCCGGTGGAAGCCGCGACTTCCAGCCGGTTTCAAGCAGGCTGCGGACCAGGGCCGTATCGTCGAAGCGCTCGGCCACGTTGGTTCCGGGGAAGACGACGCCGGCACCGGGCCGGGCGTCGCCATGCGTTTCCGCACCTCGGCCCTGCATGCGCGAACGCAGTGATTGCAGTACCTGGCCAAAGTCGAAAGCCTGCGCCGCTACCCGGACGATTCGCGGCGCCGCGCCGTAGTGGATGTTCCCAGAGCCGTCGGGGAACACCCGCAGCGTGCAACCGCCCGGTGGCAACGACACGATCAGCGGGGTGTCCGGCGCTTCACCCCTCGCCAGTGCCATTGCCGTCGAAGCGGATGCAGCGCACAGCGTGGCGAAGGCGGTCAGTCCGAACACGCGTGCATTCATCCGGAGCGCTCCCAATTGGGGTCGGCGGACATGATGCCGTATGGCCGGCCCCCTCCGTCATGCACGGCTTGTGGGGTTAATCCCCGCAATGCAGGCGGAACCGATCATCGGATCGGCCCGCCTGGCAGTCGCGGTGTCAGTCCTGCGGGTTTCTACCCGCGGCGGGTGCTTCGATAGACCGCCACGACCTGCGACGTCGAGGGGTTGGACATGCCCATGCCATTGATGAAAACCGCCGGTGCGCCTTGCTTGAACACCTTAACGGTACGATCCACGGCAGCGCGCTGCTCCCTGGTGGGGTTTTCGAGATCGAAAGCGAAGGAGCTGCCGCGCTTCACCGGAATGCCGATGTCGGTCAGTTCGCGGATGAGGGCCTCGGCCCGCTGCGCCTGCTCGGAAGGGCAATTGGGCGGCGCCAGCACCAGCACCATGTTGCGTGGTATGCCGCTCGGCATTTCCACCGGAATGAACCCATCAGCCCCTGTCGTTACCGCCATGTCAGTAGCCGGCGCGCGCTTGATCCACCAATTGCAGGCGCCTGCCAGTCCTGCCGCGACGAGAAGTAGTGTCCACCAACGCATTGTTTCCTCCATTTCCGCGAGTATCAGCCCGACGCTGATTCCGGTCTTGTTTGCCGGATCAAGCCGCGTCGCGAAGCGGCGTCGGCTTGAATGAATTGTTAGGCCCTCAGCCCTTTAGCCCAAGTTTTATCGCGTTCAAATGCGATGTGTAATTAAACTTAGTGAAGTCAACCCTGAAATGTTCGCTGTTTCTCGAACCTCTATAGAACTGCACATGCTCGTTCTGCCCGCCAAGTATGAGGCAGATGACGTCAATCAAATCATCCGGAGTTGATGGGCCAAAGTAGATTCCTGTAAGAGCTGTCGAGTCATAGCACCAAGAGGTTCCGGCACTCTCATGCATAACACGCCATTCTTGCTCATATTCCCAAGCTTTCGACTTTGTACGAAACAGTTCCATCACATCGTCGTAGCTCTTGTCACAGAGCATCCTATCGAGACTCAGAAGCGGAATGCTTTCAACGTAGTTGACCTTCTTTGCCTTCTCAAACAGCGCGTCGGAGGCTTCAAATTCTAAGCAGATGCCACGCCCACCGTCAGCGTAGTGCGACCACATCAAAAGGTTGTCGTTCTTCTCGGTAAAGCATGAGACGCCCCGCTTATTGAGGAATGACTCGACAATTTCTGAGAGAGTCTTCTCCGCAGCGTTCTTGTACAGTGCTTTCAGCTGGACTGCTGAAGCGTTCACTTGTACGCCACTAGGTGATTCAGTCCATCATCAGAAAGGTCGCCAATAGCAGCCGCAATGGCACAGTCATACGGATCATTGAAGTTTCGGGGCGCACCAAAGTAGACAACCTGATTCTTCAAGTTGCGAAGAGTCTGTAACGAGATCGTTTCGTAACGAAAGAGGCGGGGTGGCATCGTCATGAGGGCCTAACACCTGAATTAAGCCGCGCCGCGAAGCGGCGTCGGCTTGAATGAATTGTTAGGCGGCACTGCCGGGCGATTAGCCGCCATAGCGAGCCACCAAGGATGACCTTGCCGCCTCCAGTTGCTTCGTGTAGTCGGAAGCGAACGGCGCGACCAGTTGCTTCTCTAAGCTGGTGAGGACCACGCCAAGAGCATGTGCTTCTGCTGTGTCCGTAGCCGGCGCGAGCTTGCCAGAGGAAAGCAACTCAAAGAGCACCAAAGCCTCGTCATCAGATAGTTGAACCTGAGCTGCCATAGTTGTCTCTTGCCGCCTAACGCACGAAGTGGCGTCGGCTTGAATGAATTGTTGGGCCGCAAAACCTCAACGCCCGAATGCTTTAAGCCCGTTAAAAAAAGCACTTCGAACAGCCCAGCGCACTGCGTCATCTGTCCTGATGCTTTTCCAATGGTCGGGGTAGCGCATCACATCACGCACCTCATATCGAACCTCTTGAGGGTATCGAACCTCAAGGAAGCCAATGCGGTAGAGAAATCTTGCTAGAGCTATGTCGGGCTCGCCGTAAGATACGCCATCATGAAGTTTGACCTGCCCATTTCCGATTAGGCCACGAAGATGCTTGTAAAGGTCAGATGCAATCCATTCGAGCGGTTTGCCTGTGAAGGATTGAACGCAAATATCTAGTCCGGTACAGAGCGAGCCAAACTCAGTTTTCAAGAACTCAAGTTGATCTGTTGAGTAGTTCCACTCGGCTTCTTCGATAATGGCCCCAGGCACAGGGAGTCGATCTGTACCATCAAGTGCAAATTTGATCATTTTCTGCAAACTGCGAGGGGTGTACATAGATCTTCTGACGAAATAGCTAAATGAGTCGCTTTCCGTCTTATTCTTCAGTCGAATTTCCTTTGGAAAAAAAATGTGCCACATGTCATCGAATGGCACGCGGATAAGGTGCGGAGAAGTGTCCAGAGCCTTGCCGATAGCGTAGCGAAGACGCTGCTGCGTCCAGCGCTTTAAGTCACCAACATCCCAGTTCAGATGAACTGCGCCAGTTACCTTGTCCGAATAGTGCCAGCCAGGGTTGATGTTAAGCCACAAGTCTTGCCGCATGAACAGGTGTACTTCTCCATTCTTATTGCTATGAGTTATGCGATCGGCCGCCTCGATTGCATCGCGGACAAGTCGGATGTTAGTTGCGCCGCCTTTTTCCTGAAGGTTATCGAAATCGTCAACGTAGAGAATGAAATTCGTCGCAGCGGCCACTCGGGCGATTCTCTCTTCACGTTCGATCTCTTGGCCGTTGTTTTCCGATGCAAGTTTCTTTGCCCATGGAACCAATGTTTTCACCGCGTCGACGATGCGCTCACCATAGTCGCGCTCTGTGATTCCGTTTGTTTTTGCCCAGGCGCGAACTGCGATTTCGTCATCGTTCGTCAGCAATGATCCGCTCATGTCCCGTGCGAGATGGCGGACGACGAGATCCGCATAGATCTGCATCCAGTCGGCGACAGCGCCGTAGCCACGCACAGTCGCTTTGTCGAGACGTTCTGCGTGAAAAGTGGCGAGCTCATCAGCGGAAGCGTTGACTATTAGGGTCTTCGAATCTTTCTTTCGCTTTTCTATGCTCGCTAGGCGTACAGCCGATTTACCTGCCCCCTTGCGCGCGACTGCTACCGTCGTGCTACTCGAGATTGCATTTGAGAACCAATCTGGTTGAACAAGAAGATCGTCATACCAGTTGTCCTGTTCTGAATCGCGTTCCGCATTGGGAAATCCTATGAATGAGGAATTCTTGTGCCAATGCCTTCTTATCAAGTCAACTTGTGTGTCTGTCAGCGACTTAATTTCGTTGTTTTTCATTCGACCCCCAAGTTGCGAACAAGAATGGTTGCGGCCCAACGCCTGAATTAAGCCGACCCGCGAAGCGGGTTCGGCTTGAATGAATTGTTAGGTGCCACCCTTGCGTAGCCCCCGAAGCTCCTTGACGGCAGAATCAAAGCTGGCCAGAGCGCGATTGATAATAGCGTCTGCCTGGGATCGAGTCTCTGGTGTAACGGGTACAGATGCACTACGCGCGAGCCAAGCCGAGATGTGAGCGTGCCGATTGGCCGCCAAGGCAGCGTCAGGAATCTTTTTGGCCAAGAATGACTCCCAGGATTCCTCACGCTTCTCGTCGCCGTTGCAGCGAGCGCAAGACAAGACATGGTTATGGACGCAATTGCTCCCGCCGAAGGCTGACGAAACAACATGATCCACGTGGCCGGTGCGCGAATCGCGGGCGATAGCCGTGCCGCAGTACGCGCAGGATGACTGAAAGTACATCCAGAGTTCATTGATCTCTGCAGAGGTAGGGTGTGGGTCGATTATGGCTAGCAAAGATCGCTTGATCTTGTTCTTTGCCATTGATGGTGTGTCTTTCGCCGCCATGACAATTCCCGTGGCACCTAACGCCTGAATTAAGCCGCGTGGCGATAGCCACGTCGGCTTGAATGAATTGTTAGGGTGCATAACGCGACCAGCGTACGAATGCGTGTACGGAGAACGCAAGGCCAGATAAGAACATGATTGCCGCTAAATACATAAATGCAACCGTTAACCAGTAAGCAAGCGGTGCGTCGGCGACCGTGAAGACACCAGCGCTGCAACGGCGGCACGGCGCCTCTCCGATCGCTAACGCGTGCCACGCCATCACGGCCGGTGTTCCGCCGAGGCCAAACGATAGGAAGCCGGTGAGGATAAGACCTGAGCGGGCTTTGGGCTTTGCGTATCGCTGCCAGAAGAAGCGTTGAGTCGCCCAGATCATCAGCAGCGAGGCAGCCCATATCCAACCTTGGTATAACCAGAAATTTTCCATTGCGCCCTAACACCGGAATTAAGCCGTGCCGCGAAGCGGCATCGGCTTGAATGAATTGTTAGGCCTCATGGCTGGCATGCCACGGCCACACCTTCAACTGTACTGCTGGGGGCCGATATCTGCGGCCAGCAGTGGATTCCCACTGGCTGATACTCGAAGAAAGTGCCGTAGTCTCTTTGGACTGGAACGGAAGGGCCATACAGACGACTCACTTCCGAGGTCGGCATTCCTGGACAAAGGCCACGAGGCGTGCAGGCCTTAGGACCTATGCCGCGAACCGCTAGTACGCGCCGGGGCGCCCCCGTTCCGCGTTGCTCAAGCCAGCCCACCGTAGCGACCAAACCGGGATATTGAAGCTCTACTCCTTCGCCGGTATCCACTCGATGTGATGGCTCACCTAAGAGGCGAAGAACACTCGCCTCTGTGTCCCCCGATACAACGCCCCCAATGCTCAGCTCGGACGACGGGATCTCGCCGCACCATGCCGGGATCACCGCAAGGAATATCAAAAGAGTGATGATGGTTCGCATGAGGCCTAACACCAGAATTAAGCCGCGCCGCGAAGCGGCGTCGGCTTGAATGAATTGTTAGGGCCCACCCAGCGACCCCGTGGCTGCAAGTATCTCGTGATAGCGCCGATTGTCTATGCCATTGGACTGCTCGGCAGCGATAGGGTGACCGGTTGCCGATACGGAAACGCTGGGCCGGCTGGTACTGGCTTGGAACTTCACGACTACGGGCAGACCAAGGGTGGGTGGATAACTTGGGATTGAGTTGGCGATAGTGCCCTGCACAGGTGGCTCAGCGCTGCCGTCTTTGTCGTATAGCTCGACGTAGCGGTAGAAGTCTGGCTCTGCCACTTCTATCCAGACGCCCCAGCCGTAGTATTCGGGCTGCTCGTTGAAGGGCAACTTGAGAACGCAGCGAATGAAGAAGCGGATCCCCAACTGGCACAGGTCGGTGTTGAATTTGGCCTTGTCAGGTCGCTCATCAGCCGGAATAGCCCAAACGTCATCCGGAAGCTTCCAGCCATGATCCGTAGGCAATCCTTCGTGCGTTTCTCCGCAAGTGGAGCAAATGAACGATGAAGTCACGTGTGAGCCCTAACGCCTGAATTAAGCCGACCCGCGAAGCGGGTTCGGCTTGAATGAATTGTTAGGCGTCACCGCTGCGCAGCTAATGGGTGCGGCCATAGCGTTGTCGCCCTTGGAAGGTAATCCGGAACCTGAAAATCAAGGGCCTGCCACGACAGACGATTGTCGTTGCCTGTGATCTTGACTTGCACGGTGGCAACAGGAGCAACAGCGCGACCCCGGAGCTGGGTGATAGTGAGTCTGGTTGAGAACCATCCAACGTCAGCGTGGACGTCAAGTGGCTCGTCCAGCCGCGGGCTTGCGATTGTGCCAATGACGTCACCATCGTGATCTTCTAATACGAGGTCAATGAACTTTGTCTCCTTGGACAGAACATCGCCCTCGTTGGTCCATGCACGCACGAGAGTAGATCGATTCTTGTCGATCGCGCTGGAGCGTGCGTTGCCAAGAAATACAAGTGCTCCAGCCAAGGCGCCGAGAATAGCGACGGCATAGGCACCCGCCTCAAGCCAATCTTTTAACTTCCAGTTCCGAGTAGCCTTCATGTGACGCCTAACGCCCGAGTTAAGCCGCGCCGAAGGCGTCGGCTTGAATGATTGGTTAGGCCTCAGTTGAGCGGCCTGTCGGAGAAAACGATAGACGATGCGTGGATTGTGGTTATGTCTCCACCCAGATGGGAGAAGCTATGGCGTAGAACGCCATTGCGAAGCCTAATCAGCTCTTGCACAACGATAGAAGGCATCGCCCTGAGGCGCTGGTAACTCGTTTGCACTTTGAGCACGCCGCTATACCTGAACTCGAATCGCCTCGTGCCATGGTCATTGCGCGCAGCAAGAAAAATGCTTGCCGATTGCACCTGGATCTCGCTGAAGCCCGCGTGCCACATGGATCTGGCGGACATTGATGGTAGATGGTACCTGTCGGGCGTTGTCAGGTCCTGTAGATCGGACGGCAGCGCTGCTCGAATGTCACTCAGGTAGTCCAGATACGGATCGACGTCCCAGCGGGTTGGTGAGCCCATGTTCTTTAGGTACATGAAGCGTGGTGGCATGGGTGAGGCCTAACGCCCAAGCTAAGCGGCGCCGGCCGCAGCAGTCATTTGTGCCTGATCCGCGGTCCGGCGTCCGCTTGAGCACGTTGTTAGGCCAACGCTAAGCCTGGGGCTGCGTGGTTTGCAAGCGCGTGGCGGTCGTGCCCCGGGGCCAACTGCACCGGATGCCAACAACAGGCCGCCTTGGAAAATTGATTTACGCGGAAGCCGATCCGGCAGCCGAGGCCGAGATGCGCTTGAAGATTTGTCCGGGCCGGCGAGCACTGCTCTGATGCTGGGCAGTGTCGGAAAAGCGAAGAACTGCTTGAGCAAAGAAGGCCGCGCTGTTGAAGGCCTAACGCCAGAATTAAGCCGCGCCGCGAAGCGGCGTCGGCTTGAATGAATTGTTAGATCAATGGCCGAGAACCATGTACTTGGCGCACATTTTGTCCAGCACGGAGTACTGCGCAATAAGCCATTTGAGTGTCTCCGCCTTGAGTTTGATGTGCTTAGACCGGTCCGGATGATCGTTTGGAGCGTCATACACCATGGACTGATGGAGCTCTAGATCGACGATCTTGTGCCATAGAGTTTCGCTGAGGTAGCTATGAACCTCGGGTCCGAACAGCCATTTGGCAGTCTGGATCCCGGTCAAGTACTCGATTTGTTGCTCATGGCTCGTCTTGCCGTGGGATCCAATGTAGCCAAGCGCGTCACGAGCAGCCTGATATACGAGCATTCGCTTGTCGAACAAGTCCAGCTTGAGCTTGTTCTGCGCGGTACGCCATTGGCGATAGGCGATGACAGCACCAACCGCAGCCAGGACTGGCACGGTGAGAACTGTTACATAAGCCGTCCAATGAACCTCAACCATTGATCTAACGCCTGAATTAAGCCGCGCCGCGAAGCGGCGTCGGCTTGAATGAATTGTTAGACCTTTGCATTGGGAACCAACAACGCAATTTTTGAGATCCGATCCGGAAGCCTGCGGAGGAACCACTTATCGAATTTCTCAATTGCTTCGTGATACTGCTGGGGCGAGTATTTCTTGCCGGAGCCCAGTGTAAGGTCATCCGCTAGCTCGAAGTACTCCATGGGAAAGATGGGGAAGTGCGGTGTGCCTCCGTAAGCCGGGTGCGGCCCTTTGGTTATTGGTACAGCATGCTCCTGAGGCTTTGGATGTACAAGATTGTTGCGCTCGGTTATGAGGGCGCCAAGTCTTTGATAGACCCAATGATTCTTATCAAAGCGATACTGGTGCGAGGTAAGGAGCGGGGCTAGAGAATCTAACTTGCTGCGAAACGACATGGACATTAGGGAGTTGGCATAGTCCTTCTGCTCGTTACCCCATTTAGCCCCAGCATGTTCAAGTAGCGCATCATTGAGTATTGCCTCAAGCGCAGCTGCACACATGACGATGTAAGGAACACAAAGGCCATCTTTACGGTCAGATGCCTCATATGTCTTACGCATGATGCCGAGGATGCGCTCAAACTTGACGCTTGCCCGAAAGCTGACGCGCATCACTTCGCTTTTTGCATCTGCGCGAGAATGCTTGGGCATAAGGTCTAACGCTGGAATTAAGCCGCGTGGCGATAGCCACGTCGGCTTGAATGAATTGTTAGGTGCCAGCCGGTACAAGCGCCTCACCCTGTGCGTTGAGATCTTGCATGAGTTCATTGGCGAGACTGGCAATTGACTCCATCCGCGCGATGTACTCGGGAATATGCTCATTGCGAACAAGAAATGGCGTTGCTTCCTGGTCAAAATCGTGAGCCAACCAGTTACGCTCCGCCTGAAAGGATTTGACCTTTTTCCACAACTCATCCGGAAGTGGAGCCAGCCTCTCGATATCGGAAATGACAGCGCCCATGGGCTTTGAAAGATGACGCTCAAGCTGGGCTTTAGCCTCATCAAGAGGCGTTGCGCTATGAACACGAGAGTGCGTGGCGAAGTACCCAGCCAAAGCGTACTGCACCTTTTGACTAAGCATCATTGCTAAGCCGACCCGGCCGCAAAGCTTCTGGAATTCTTTGGGTTCAGGAGGTGTGTCCATGGCACCTAACGCCTGAATTAAGCCGACCCGCGAAGCGGGTTCGGCTTGAATGAATTGTTAGGCTGCACCCGACGAACTTAGGAGCACTGTGATTTGTCAACTTTTACGCTGAATAGAATATTTCCGTTGGCATCCGCAATGTTTTGGATGATTCCAACAGATGAGTATCCTGAAAACAGATGGTCTCGATCTTGAAGACTTTCGCAGAAAATTTTTGCCACTTGTTTTTCGGTCTCTTCTGCTGTGTCGATAACCTCGCCAATAGTAGGTGTGGCAGGCGTGATTATTCTGTAGTCCTCAACTACAAACATTCCTTCATCGTCATCTTTTATGGATCTTCCGGTCAAGTATGTCTGCTCGTTTACCTTTATCGGGTAACTGAAACTCTTGTTGTTTATGACAAACTCATTCACAAACATCCTCAGCAGTTCATGCTGATTAGGTTGGTTCGCAGGTGCTGAGTAAATTTGTTCGCGAGGTTGGCTTGCCGTTGACCTTGAGCTTTCTACGCTGCGGCCTGAGTCCAAGGTGGAATTGATAGCCATATGGCTTGAGAGTGAGAAGCATGCTTTTATTGCGACAAATATCACAATAGCAACTACAACGTTACGCAACGTCTTCAAAGATTACTCCCCCTGTTGCGAATAATTGAACTCGCGAAGTCAATGGTTTGTGCAGCCTAACGCCTGAATTAAGCCGCGCCGCGAAGCGGCGTCGGCTTGAATGAATTGTTAGGGCGCACACTCACGGCGTGACCCTACGCTTGTTGCTGATACTAATCACCTCAGTGATCTCCAAGAAACGCTTGTATGCCCCAAGATTGCAGTAGTTGCCCTCTGCGCTGAGTGTGCCCCGTACAACTATATCGGCGGTGCCCCGGGGGCCACCGGGAGAACCCTTGGCAGGAACCTCAGCGTCTTTGAGCTTGGCAGAGTTAACACACCACCGCTCTGAGCCGCCTTCAGGCGTGAAAGCGGCGGTCTCAAAGTTGTAGAAGTACTCACCGCGATAGACGTCGCCCGGAAGCGGCATGGAAGTGCAGCCAGTCAAAGCCGCTAAGCAAAGAACCATCAGAGGCAATTTTTCTCGCATGTGCGCCCTAACGCCTGAATTAAGCCGCGTGGCGATAGCCACGTCGGCTTGAATGAGTTGTTAGGCAGCAGTGGCCGAGAGATTTGCCGAAGGCCAACGCTGCCTGCTTGAACACCGCAACGAAGGTCGATGATGCCACAGCCCGCGGGAGCGGAGCTTGCCCAGGAAACCCTACCGCGCGGAACCCCCGAAGCCAGCAATAAACCAAGTGCGGAAAACGTAACGCCAAGGCCGAAGCCGGAAAGTTACCGCTGCCGAAAACGGTAAAGAACTGTGGCCGGAGCCGACCGGGAAACTGCCAGCCAATTTGCCGTAGCAGGAACCGCCCCAAACCTTTTCCCACTGCGGCCTAACGCCTATTCGGCCGCCTAATTGCGGCATTTGCCCAAGTGTCCCGCTTTCTGGCCCCAATGTGAAGACACCGTGATGGTTGCAGGATCAATGGCTTGGCGAGGATGAGGAGGCATGCTGGGACGCAGAGCCTTCGAGCGAACGCCGCGGGATTGCAGCCATAACGGTTACGCCGACAAAGGTGTGGCCTAATCATCTGCGGTGCAGTGGGGTCCATGAGAGCTGAAACGACGAAGGCCCGGGTTTTCCCGGGCCTTCGTCATGCAGATCACCGGAATCCGGCGGTGAAGCCCGCCTTTTCCCGATCCTGCCTGCACAAAAGCGAAGTTACTCGATCGGCTGATCCAGCATCAGCTGCCGCGCAAATCGTACCGGCGGGGCGCCGTAGGACAGCATCTGGTCGTGGTAGGCCTTCAGGTCGAAGGTGTCGCCGAGTTTCTCCTGTACCGCCTTGCGGGTATCGAAATGCTCCTGCGCGCCGACGAAATAAGTCGGCAGCTGTGCCGAGGTCAGCTGGGCGCGCACCCACTTGCCGGCGGCTTCGCTTTCCTGCTGGAAGGCGTCGTGGGTCATCAGTTGCATGGCCTGCTCGCGGCTCCAGTTGTCCACATGCACGCCTTGGTCGAGGATGGCGTTGGCAATGGTGCGCAGGTAGAACTTGAGCTGCACGAGGTGGAACAGCGGGTCGTTATCGAGATAACCCTGTTCCTGCATCATGCGCTCGGTATAGACCGCCCAGCCTTCGGCGAACAGGCCCGAGCGCAGCACGGCGCGCAGGGTGGAGGGGAACTTGCCCGAGTGCCAGCCTTCCAGGTAATGCCCCGGCGTGCCTTCGTGGATGGACAGCAGGTGGATCATGCGGCTGTTGTATTCGCGCAGGAACGAATCGACCTGCTGGTCGTTCCATTCATCGGGAATCGGCGATACCGCGTAGAAGGTCTTCAGGTTCTTGTCCAGCGGGCCGGGCGAGTCGCAATAGGCCACGGCCACGCCGCGCTGGAATTCGGGCATCAGGATGATGTCCACCGGCGCGTCGGGCAGGGTCATCAGGTCATGCGTGCGCACGAACTCGGTGGACTGCGCCAGCGAGGCCTTGGCGTCTTCCACCACCTTGTCGCGCGCCGGCTTGTCGGCGTAGGCCAGTTCCAGCGCGGCCTCGATGGCCTTCTGCTGCTGTGCGTCGCTGGGTTCGGCCGGCAACGCCGGGGCGCCCGGCTTGTCCTTCAGCACCACCTGGGCGATGCCGTACATGTCCTTGCGCACGCGCGCCAGTTCGGCGCGGGCGCGCTCGCCGATCTCGGCGCGCGACAGCGAGGAGTTGAGCGAGAATTTCAGCTTCTGGTCGTACAGCTCCGCGCCGATGCGGAAGTCGCCCTTGGCGTTGGGCACCAGGGTCTTGTCCAGCCATTCCTGCTGCTCGGCGACGGCGCTCTTGAGCGTGTCGATGGCGGCCTTCAACCGTTCCTGGTCGGCGGCTTCCAGCTGGCCGATGTTGGGCGTGACGAAGGTATCGACGAGGCTGAGGATGCCCTTGTTCTGTTTGGCCACGGTTTCGGCGTGGATCTTAGGTACGCGTGCCGGGTCGAGGTTGGCGCGGGCGGCGGCGAAGACCTGCGGCAGCTTCTCGATGCGCGCGGTGGCCGACTTCAGGCGCTCGGGCAGCGGCGCGAACTCGCGCGCCATCAGCCCGTAGATGGCGCTGCCGGCCAGCCCGTTGTAGACCTGCGGGTCCCACTGCCACGACTGCAGGGTTTCGCTGTTCCAGATGTCCGACTGCAACTGGTTGCGCAGGATGGCCGCGTCCACCTGGTTCTCGCGGTTGAGTTTGGCGACGTCGATTTTGTCCAGTTCGGCGAGCAGCGCCTTGCTGGCATCCAGCCCCTTCTGCTGGCCGGCGGCGCTGAGGTCGTCGATCCCGGCGTCGAAGCGGTGGTCGCCGATCTGGGTGGCGCCGACCGGTGACAGCTGCATCCACGTGTCCAGCGCTTTCTTCGACAGTTCGGCGAACTGCGCATCGGCCTGGCTCTGGCCGGCCTGCTCGGTGGCGGTGGATGGGGTGTTCGGGGCGTTGCTGTTCTGGCAGCCGGCGAGGCTGGCGAGCAGGGCGGCGGCGAGCAGGTGCTTGCGCATCGGGAATCCTGTTGTGGCGGGGAAAGGCCGAGTATGGGCCGGCGGCCACCTCGATGCCCCTGCCATTGGCTTACCATCGCCGCAGGTATCCACGGAGCATGGCGATGCATTACGAAGGCAGTTGTCACTGCGGACGCATTGCGTTCGCGTTCGAATCCGGCGAGCCGATCAGCGGCGCGTTGTCCTGCAATTGCTCGATCTGCCGGCGGCGTGGTTCGCTGCTGTGGTTCGGCCCGCGCGATGGATTCGAGTTGAAGAGCGATCCGGCCGAGCTGGAAAGCTACCGCTTCAACACCGGCCATATCGACCACCACCATTGCCGCGTGTGCGGCGTGGCACCCTTCAGCGAGGCGCAGGACCCGCGTACCGGCGTGCCGACGGTGGCGGTCAACCTACGCTGCGTGCCGGCGCTGGACCTTGATGCGTTGACCGTGACCCATTACGACGGCGCCGGCCGCTGACGGCGGCGCGGTATCGGCGCAAGCGGTGCCGGGGCGTGGCACCGGGGCTGTCGGCGGCGCCGGTGCATTCCGGGCGCGGCTTTTCCGGGGGGCTGGGTGCGGCTGTGTGTAACCGGCACCGCGGTGGCTCAGCCCTCGTCGTGTTCGTATTCGATGACCAGCCCGCGTTCCTGCGCCAGCCGTTCCACGGCCTGCCGCGCCTTCTGCGCGGTGGCGGGGTTGCCGACCTCGACTTCCAGTTCGTGGATGCCCGGGCCGATATCGTCGGACAGGCCCGCCGAGCTGGAATCCTCGTCGTCCATGTGGGTCATCAGGTCGTCGGTTTCCTCGACGTGCTCGATGCCTTCCAGACCGTGCAGCAGGTCGCTCACGGCCAGCGCATCGTCGGCGCTGCCGGTGATGCGGATGCGCAGCAGGGACATGGCGGTCTCCGCGTGTGGGGGAGGGCCAGCTTGGGTAGCCGCCGGGCAAGGGCGTGTGAAGCGCGGTGGTGCGGTGCGCTGGCCGCGGCCGGTGCATGGCCGGCCGCGGCAAGGGGCGCAGTATCAGTTGGGCAGCACCCGCACCGGCAGCGGGATGTTGCACAGGTCGATGTGCCCGGCCGCGCGCTTGTAGAAGCCGTCCACGCGGTTGCGACGCGCTTCCACCGCGTCGGCGAAGCTCTTCGAGTCGGTGCGCAGCACCTGCAGCGGCACGCGTTCGCCGGCCGGCAGTTCGCTGGCCAGGTGGATGGCGCGGATCGGCGTGCGCTGTGCGGCATCGTCGTAGAAGCCCATCGGCGGCGGCCCGCGCTTGATCGTGCTCAGCAGTTCCATGCCCTCGAGCACGCGCCCGACCACGGTGATGTTGTTGTCGAGCTGGCGCGGCGACTGCCCGGTGACGACGTACAGCTCGGCGCCGATGCTGCTGTCGTCGGCGTTGTTGCGGCCGGCGCCGACGGTGCCGTAGCAGTGCGCCAACCAGGCGTGTTCGCCATCGCCGGCCACGGCGAAGTCGCCGACGAAGCCGGTCTTCGCGGCCCAGCCGTCGCGGTCGGGCAGGGTGGTGAAATCCAGCCCGGCGGCCGCGCGCTGGAACTCGGCCGGCAGGTGGGTCTTCGCGCTGCCCAGTGGCTTGGCCTTGCCGGCTTCTTCGCCATCGGCATCACCGAACTGGACCACGAAATTGTCCTGCGAGCGGTAGATGCTGGTGCCGTCCCAGAAGCCCTCGCGTGCCAGCGTGCGGATGTTGCCGGCATGCTCGGGCGCGAACTGCGGGGCCAGCTCGATGATGACGCGGCCGCCGTCCAGCTCCATGTACAGCAGGTTCTCGGCGGCCGGGGTGTGCCAGTCGCCATCCGGCGCGGCGTCGATTATTTCCTGCGCGCTGCGGTACTTGGCGGGGGCGTCGGCGGCCAGCAGCGGCAGCGGCGACAGCAGCAGGGCGAGGGCGAGCAGGTGTGGGCGGAGCGTCATGGGTGCGGGTCCGTTGGCGGTGGTGCCCCCGATTCTGCGTGAATGCGGGTGGTGGCGGCCAGCGCATGACCATGGTGGGGTGACTACCGGCACATTCGCTATAGCGAACTTCGCAATAGTGTTCGCTTCAGGCTAGTTGGCAGGAACAGGGCATGTCAGACCCCGACGTCCATCTGCGCAAGTTCCAGAAGGAGCTGAGTACCGGCACGGTGTCGCTGGCGCTGCTGGCGGTGCTGGCCAAGGCGCCGGAGCCGATGTACGGCTACCTGATCGCCAAGGAGCTGGAGCGTGTCGGCGACGGCGTGCTCAGCGGCAAGCAGAGCGCGCTGTACCCGGTGCTGCGCAACCTGGAAGGCGCCGGCCTGCTGGAAAGCCATGTGGAGCCGTCGGTGGCCGGGCCGCCGCGGCGCTACTACCGCATCAACGACGATGGTCGCGCCGCGCTGCGGCAGTGGATCGCGGCCTGGACTGCCACCCGTGACTCGGTCGAGTCGGTATTGGAGGGAATCAACTGATGAACAACGACATCCATGCGCGGCCACTGCCGACCACGATTCCCGGGTATCTGGAACAACTGCGCGCGGCGCTGGCCGGTGCCGACCCGGCGATGATCCAGGACGCGCTGTACGACGCCGAGGAATACCTGCGCTCGGAGTTGGCCGAGCAGTCCGGCAAGAGCGAGGCCGAGGTGATCGCCGGCGTGGCCGGCAGTTATGGTGCGCCGGAGGAAGTGGCCGAGATCTACCGCGAGACCGAGGTGACCGTGAACCGCGCGCTGCGCGCACCCGGCCCGGTGGCACGGCCGGCCCCGGTTGCCCCGGCGCTGGCGGCAACAGCGGCGGCCGGCGCTGCAATGCCGGTGAGGCCGCGGTCGTGGCTGGCACGCTTCTTCGGCGTGGCGCTGGAGCCGCACACCTATGGCGCGCTGTTCTACATGCTGCTGTCGCTGGCCACCGGCACGTTCTTCTTCAGCTGGGTGGTGACCGGGCTGTCGCTGTCGGTGTCGCTGCTGATCCTGATCATCGGCATCCCGGTGCTGCTGCTGTTCCTCGGCTCGGTGCGGGTGCTGTCGCTGGTGGAAGGCCGCATTATCGAGACCATGCTCGGTGTGCGCATGCCGCGGCGGCCGGCCTACACCGACAGGAGCCAAGGCTGGCTGGCGCGGATCGGGGCGATGTTCGCCGATGGCCGCACCTGGCTGACGATGCTGTATTTCCTGCTGATGCTGCCGCTGGGCGTGGCCTATTTCAGCATTGCCACCACCCTGCTGTCGTTGTCGCTGGCCCTGGTCTTCGCGCCGCTGGCGGAGCTGCTGTTCGACCAGCCGGTCGGCATCTGGATCGACGGCGTGAACGTGGCCAGCACGCTCTGGCTGTGGCCGCTGACGGTGCTGGTGGGTGTGCTGCTGCTGTTCGCCACCCTGCACCTGGCGCGCGGCATCGGCCGACTGCACGGCGCGGTGGCCAAGCACCTGCTGGTGCGGCTGTAAGCGAGGGGACGTGCCGGGCAAGCCCGGCACCTACGAACGCGTGTAGATGCGGGGCTTGCCCCGCATGGGCTTCACCGGGAAGACGCCGTGCCGGGCAAGCCCGGCACCTCTCAGCGCTGGGCGCGGCGGCGCAGCGGGGTGACGTTGCCGGCGGCGGCCTTGCGGCCCTTCTTCGCTGGCGCCGCCTGTGACTGCGCATGGAAGAAGTCGCGCACCTTCGGGTACACCACCTCGCGCCAGCGGCGGCCGCTGAAGATGCCGTAGTGGCCGGCGCCTTCGACGATGAAGTGGCTGCGGCGCGCGGCCGGGATGCCGGTACACAACGCCTGCGCGGCCTCGGTCTGGCCAAGGCCGGCGATGTCGTCCAGCTCGCCCTCGATGCTCAGCAGCGCGGTGTCGCGGATCGCCGACGGGTCCACGCGCTCGCCACGCACGTGCCACTGCCCACGCGGCAGCAGGAATTCCTGGAACACCACGCGGATGGTGTCCAGGTAGAACTCGGCGGGCATGTCCAGCACCGCGTTGTATTCGTCATAGAAGCGGCGGTGGGCGTTGGCGTCGTCGAGGTCGCCCTTGACCAGGTCGGTGTAGAAGTCCCAGTGCGACATCAGGTGGCGGCTGGGGTTCATGGTCACGAAGCCGGC
The DNA here is from genome assembly GCA_900078405.1 of uncultured Stenotrophomonas sp. Taxonomy (NCBI): domain Bacteria; kingdom Pseudomonadati; phylum Pseudomonadota; class Gammaproteobacteria; order Lysobacterales; family Lysobacteraceae; genus Stenotrophomonas; species uncultured Stenotrophomonas sp. The sequence goes on from FLTS01000001.1 coordinate 181,898, forward strand.
GTGCTGCAGGAAGCCTGGGTACACGCGGCGGCCCTGGCCGGGGTAGGGCGCGGGCACGCTGTGGATGACGTTGTTCTCGAACCACGACAGCGGGTTGCGCGTGGCCAGGTTGTTGACCGCGGTGGGGCTGCAGCGGGCGTCGATCGGCCCGCCCATCATCACCAGTGAACGCGGCGTGGGCTCGCCGCGGCTGGCCATCAGCGACACCGCGCCCAGCACCGGCACGGTGGGCTGGCATACCGATATGACGTGGCAGACGCTGACCACGTGCAGCGTGTCGGCGCCGAGGTGGCGGATGAATTCCTGCACGTACTCGACGTAGTCGTCGAGCCCGAACTCGCCGGCTTCAGCCGGCACCATGCGCGCGTCGATCCAGTCGGTGACGTAGACGCGGTGATCCTGCAGCAAGGTGCGCACGGTGTCGCGCAGCAGCGTGGCATGGTGGCCGGACAGCGGCGCCACTACCAGTACCGCCGGCTGCGCCAGCAGTTCCTCCACGCGCGCGCTGTCGTTGCTGTGGCGCTTGAAGCGCAGCAGCCTGCAGAACGGTTTTTCCAGCTCGGTGAGCTGGGCGACGGGGACGACTTCGCCATCCAGCTCCAGCTCGTGGATGTCCCACTCGGGCTTTTCGTAGTCCTTGCCGAGGCGATGGAACAGCTCGTTCATCGCCGCCAGCCGGTCCGCGCCCGGCATCGACGACCACCAGTGCCCGGGGTTGTTGAAGAACGCCGCGTTGGCTTGCGCCTGGTGCACCCACGGGGCCATCAGGTTGCGGGTCAGTTCATGCAGTTGATAGAGCATGCCGGGCAATATGTACAGTCATATGACGCTATGCAGCATAGCGCAAACCGGCAGGCGGGGAGTTAAGCCTGCGCAGCCCCGACCTACGGTTGCTCCGTAACTGCCGGGCTTGCCCGGGCAGGCCCGCGTGGGGCAAGCCCGTGTGGGGCAAGCCCCACACCTACGGAATTGCGTTGCCTTCCAGCGCGGCCACATCGTCGTCGAATGCCGGCCCCAGCCAGCAGTGCGAGCCGGTGGCGCGGAAGCCGGCGGCCTGCAGCCGACGCCGGTACCAGCGCGCGGGGCGCGGCTGGAAGCCCTCGTGGTCGCCGTGGAAGTCGTCCTCGGTGGTGAAGGTTTCCAGGAAGGCCACGCCGCCGCACAGCTCGGCCAGCCCTTCCAGCCCACGCCGCAGCTCGCGGTCGGGCACGTAGTGCATCACGTCCGAACACACCAGCAGGTCCACCGGCGCGCACGGGCGCAGCCACTGGAAATCGCCGAAGCGGGCCAGGTGCAGGTTGCGCGTGCGGCCGTAGCGCTGCACCGCGTATTCGCTGCCGTCGAAGCCCATGTAGCGCAGCTTCGGCCGCAGTTTCAGCAGCGGCGCGCGCCATGCGCCTTCGCCGCAGCCGATGTCCAGCACGCTGCGGACCGGGCGTTCGAGGTAGTACTCGGCCGTCGCCACGGCCAGCTGCACCTTGCGCGCCAGCCGCGCCGCGCCGCCGATGTCGCCGTGCCGGTACCAGCGCTGGAAGTAGGCGGCGTCGTAGTGTTTTTCCTGCATGGGCGTCGGCGATGGGCGAAAATGGCGACCATCCTAACGCCCGCCGACGGAGCCAGCGCATGCAGTCTTATTTCTGGGTAAAGACCTTACACATCGTGTTCGTGGTGGCATGGATGGCAGCGGTGTTCTACCTGCCGCGCATTCTGGTCAACATCGCCGAAGCCGCCGGACAGGCGCAGGTGGCCGAGCGGCTGCAACTGATGGGGCGGCGGCTGTACCGCTTCGGCCACGTGATGTTCGGTATCGCATTCCTGCTGGGGCTGGTGCTGTGGCTGGGCTACCGGGTGCTGCCGGATTTCCCGACGATGGTGGCGCAAGGCTCCGGCTGGCTGCATGCCAAGCTGACGCTGGTGGTGCTGCTGTTCGTCTATTACATCGTCAGCGGGCGCTGGCTGAAGGGGGCGGCCAGCGGCCGTGCGCTGCCATCCTCGCGCGCGCTGCGCTGGTTCAACGAACTGCCGCTGCTGCTGTTCATCGCGGTGGTGTGGCTGGTGATCGCCAAGCCGTTCTGATGGCTTGAACACGCGCAAGGCCGGCAATGCCGGCCTTGCGTCTTTAGTTTTTCGTAGGAGCGACGCAAGTCGCGAGAGGCTTTCCCGGTACGGCCCCATCGCGACTTGCGTCGCTCCTACATGGGGTTTGCCGGGTTTCAGGCCGCTTCGTAGGTGCCGTAGCCGCGCAGGCGCTTGTAGCGCTTGTCCAGCAGCTCGTCGATGCTCAGTTTTTCCAGCGCGTCCAGCTCATTGATCAGCACCGCCTTCAGGCGCTTGGCCATCTGCGTGGGGTTGCGGTGGGCGCCGCCGATGGGTTCGCGCACCACCTTGTCGATCAGGCCCAGGCTTTTCAGGCGCGCGGCGGTCATGCCCAGCTGCTCGGCGGCTTCCTTGTTCTTGCCGGCGTCCTTCCACAGGATCGAGGCGCAGCCTTCAGGGCTGATGGTCGAGTAGACGCTGTATTCCAGCATCAGGGTGCGGTCGCCCACGCCCAGCGCCAGCGCGCCGCCGGAGCCGCCTTCGCCGATCACGGTGCAGATCACCGGCACCTTCAGTTCGGCCATTTCCATCAGGTTGCGGGCGATGGCCTCGGACTGGCCGCGCTCCTCGGCGTCGATGCCCGGCCAGGCGCCGGCGGTGTCGATCAGGGTCAGCACCGGCAGCTTGAAGCGCTCGGCCATCTTCATCAGCCGCAGCGCCTTGCGGTAGCCCTCGGGCTTGGGCATGCCGAAGTTGCGGCGGATCTTTTCCTTGGTGTCGCGGCCCTTCTGGTGACCGATGACCATGCAAGAGGCGCCGTTAAAGCGCGCCAGGCCGCCGACGATCGCCTTGTCGTCGGCGAAGGCGCGGTCGCCAGCCAGTTCCTGGAATTCGTCGCAGAAGATGCCGATGTAGTCCAGCGGGTAGGGGCGCTGGGGGTGGCGCGCCACCTGCAGCACCTGCCACGAGGACAGGTTGCGGAAGATCTGCGCGGTGCGCAGGCGCAGCTTGTCCTCCAGCGCCCGCACTTCGGTTTCGACATTGACCGCCGGGCCGGCGCTGGCGCTGCGCAGGTCCTTGATCTTGGCTTCCAGATCGGCGATGGGCTGCTCGAAATCGAGGTAATTCGGATTCATCGGAAACCGTCTTGAATGAAAGTGGGAAAGTGTAGCCGAACGGGTTGCAGCAACCCGTACGCGGCCGTCCGGTGGGTCAGCTGGCCCAGGGCGGGCTGTAGGCCAGCTTGACCTTGCGCACCGCCGGGTCCTCACGCAGGGCGTCGAGCAGCTGCGGACTGGCCCGCACCGCGCCTTCCCTGCCGAGGTCGAGCATGCCGGCGATGCCGCCGTCCTGGCCCTGCAGCAGCAAGTCCAGCCGGACCGGGGTGCGGCCGGGGCGGTGGGACGCCAATATCGGCTCGATGCGCTGCCACACCCGGCCGCCGCGGCCATCCACGCGCAGCGACAGCCGCACCGCGTGGTCGGCGCACAACTGTTCGAAGTCCCAGCATTGGCGGATGCGCAGCGCGTAGCCGCCGTTGAATTCGTCTTCGCGCAGGCCGCCCTTGACCACCAGGATGCGGTCCTTGGTCATCAGCTGGCCGAACTCGGCCAGGCCATCGGAGAACGCGCTGCATTCCACCCGGCCCTTGCCGTCCTCCAGTTGCACGAACACCTGGCTGTCGCCCTTGCGGCGCACGCCCACGACCATGCCGGCCAGGATCACCTGCGCTTCCTGGCGCCAGCTGCGCTTCTCGCCGTCGCGCGCCGGCGGAGCCGGGGCGACCAGCTTGTCCAGCGCGCCGAGGTCGGTGCCGACCAGCTCTTTCACGTCGTCGGCATAGGGGTCGAACGGGTGGCCACTGAGGTAGAAGCCCAGCGTCTCGCGCTCGCCGTTCAACAACTGGCCCACCGGCCATTCGCGGCTTTCCGGCAGGTCGAGCTGCGCGGCGGTATTGACCGGGTCGGGTGCGCCGAACAAGGAGTTCTGTCCAGAGGCCTTCTCGCGCGCCATCTGCTCGGTGGCCTTGATCACCTCGGGCAGCTGCAGCATCAGCGAGGCGCGGTTCTTGCCCAGGCCATCAAGCGCACCGCACTGGATCATCGCTTCCAGCGTGCGCCGGTTGAGCTTGGCCGATTCGATGCGGGTGCAGAAATCCAGCAGCGAGGCGTATTCGCCGCCCTGCAGGCGCTCGGCCACCACCGCCTCGCAGGCGCCCTGGCCGACGCCCTTGATCGCGCCCAGTCCGTAGCGGATGGTGTCGGCGCTGGACGCCTCGAACATGTAGGCCGAATCGTTGACCCGCGGCGGCAGCACGTTCAGGCCGAGGTTGCGCACCTCGGCGAGGAAGCCGACCACCTTGTCGGTGTTGTCCATGTCCGAGGACAGCGTGGCCGCCATGAACTCGGCCGGGTAATGGCGCTTGAGCCACGCGGTCTGGTAGCTGACCAGCGCGTAGGCGGCGGCATGCGACTTGTTGAAGCCGTAGCCGGCGAACTTCTCCATCAGGTCGAAGATCTCGTCGGCCTTGGGGCCGTCGACGCCGCCCTTGGCCGCGCCCTCGCGGAAGATCTCGCGGTGCTTGGCCATTTCCGCCGGCACCTTCTTGCCCATCGCGCGGCGCAGCAGGTCGGCACCGCCCAGCGAGTAGCCGCCGACGATCTGCGCCATCTGCATCACCTGCTCCTGGTACACCATGATGCCGTAGGTGTCTTTCAGGATGGCTTCGGTGCGCGGGTCGGGGTAGATGATCTCTTCCTGCCCGTGCTTGCGCGCGTTGAACGAGGGGATCAGGTCCATCGGGCCGGGGCGGTACAGCGACACCAGCGCGATCAGGTCTTCGAAACGGTCCGGGCGCGCGTCCTTCAGCAGCCGGCGCATGCCCGAGGATTCGAACTGGAACACCGCGCCGGTGTTGCCGTTGGCGAAGATGTCGGTGTAGGTGGGCGCGTCGTCGAGCGGGATCTCGGCGATGTCGATGGGCGGGATGCCGGCGCGCCCGTGCCGCAGATTTATCGCCTTCACCGCCCAGTCGATGATGGTCAGCGTGCGCAGGCCGAGGAAGTCGAACTTCACCAGCCCCACTTCTTCCACGTCGTTCTTGTCGAACTGGGTGACCGGGTTCCTGCCGAGGCCGCCTTCGTCGTGTTCGGCGTACAGCGGGCAGAACTCGGAGAGCGGTTCGGGGCCGATCACCACGCCGCCGGCGTGCTTGCCGGCGTTGCGGGTCAGGTCTTCCAGCTGCAGGGCCAGGTCGATCAGGTCGCGGACGTCGTCCTCGGTCTCGTAGCGCTGGATCAGCTCGGCCGAGGCCATTTCCGAATCCGGGCCTTCCTTGCCGCGGCCCAGCGCGTCCTTCAGGTGGATGCCGAGGATGTTCGGGATCAGCTTGGAAACGCCGTCCACCAGGCCATACGGGAAGCCGAGCACGCGCCCGGTGTCGCGTACCACCGCCTTGGCCGCCATCGTGCCGTAGGTGATGATCTGGCTGACCCGCTCGCGGCCGTACTTGCGCGCGACGTAGTCGATCACCTCGTCGCGGCGGTCCATGCAGAAGTCGATGTCGAAGTCGGGCATCGACACGCGTTCCGGGTTGAGGAAGCGCTCGAACAGCAGGTCGTAGCGGATGGGATCGAGGTCGGTAATGCCCAGCGCGTACGCCACCAGCGAACCCGCCCCCGAGCCGCGGCCCGGGCCCACCGGCACGCCGTTGTTCTTGCCCCAGTTGATGAAGTCCTGCACGATCAGGAAGTAGCCGGGGAAACCCATCTTGATGATGGTGTCGAGCTCGAACTCGAGCCGCTCGAAGTAGTCCTCGCGGGTCTTGCCCGGCGCCAGCGGGGTCTTCCGCAGGCGCTCTTCAAGGCCCTCGCGCGACTGCTTCCGGATCCACGTGTCCAGCGTCTCCTCGTCGGGCACCGGGTAGTTGGGCAGGAAGTAGGTGCCCAGCCGCATCTCGACGTTGCAGCGCTGCGCCAGCGCCAGGGTGTTGTCGATGGCGTCGGGGATGTCGGCGAACAGCTCGCACATTTCCTCCGGCGTCTTCAGGTACTGCTCGCGGCTGTACTCGCGCGGGCGCTTGGGGTCGTCCAGTACGCGGCCGGTGGAGATGCACACGCGCGCCTCGTGCGCGTCGTAGTCGGCCGCATCGAGGAAGCGCACGTCGTTGCTGGCGATCACCGGCAGGCCGCGCTGGCCGGCGGCCATCAGCGCGAACTGGTTGAAGGCCTCCTCGCCGTCGCGCCTGGTACGGGTCAGTTCCAGGTGCAGGCCGTCGCCGAACACGCGCTGCCAGTCGGCCAGCTGCTGTTCGGCCAGGTCATGGCGGCCCTCGGCGGCCAGCCGCCCGGCCAGGCTCTCGCGCCCGGCCAGCGCGAACAGGTTGTGGCAGCCGTCCTTCAGCCACTGCGGGTGCACGGCGACGCCGCCCTCATTGCGGTGGCCTTCCATCCACGCACGGGTCAGCAGCCGCGACAGGCTCAGGTAGCCTTCGCGGTCGCGGCACAGCAGGGTCATGCGCCACGGGGCGTGGCCGTCCTCGGCGATCAGCAGGTCGGCGCCGGCGATCGGCTTGATGCCCACGCCCTCGGCGGCCTTGTAGAACTTCACCAGCGCGAACAGGTTGTTCAGGTCGGTGATGGCCAGCGCCGGCGCGCCCATCTCCACCGAGCGGCTGAGGATGTTGGGCTGCTTGGCCTTCTTCGGATCGGCCTGGTCCGGCTTGGCCGGTACGCGGATGGTGGAGTCCACCATCGAGAACTCGGTGTGGACGTGGAGATGGACGAAGCGGGGAGTGCTCATGCCGGATCACTGCGGTGACAGGGCAGGGTAGCGGCGGGGGCGGGAGCGAACAAGGCTTGACGGGAGCCGGATGCGTTCGCACATCGCCCCGTGCCCTGTAGGAGCGACGTCAGTCGCGACCTGCGCTTTCCCGGTGATGCCCAGGTCGCGACTGACGTCGCTCCTACAGGGGCGCGTGTGCCGCGAGGGCTTCGCGTACCGGGGCGAAGCTGCGCCGGTGTTCGGGGCAGGGGCCATGCGCGCGCAGCGCCGCCAGATGCACCGGGGTGCCGTAGCCCTTGTGCCGGTCGAAGCCGTATTCGGGGTGGCGCTGGTGCAGGTCCAGCATGTAGCGGTCGCGGCTGACCTTGGCGAGGATCGAGGCGGCCATGATCGCGCGGTCGATGGCGTCGCCGCCGACCAGCGCCTCGGCCGGGCAGTGCAGGCCCTTGGGCACCTTGTTGCCGTCGATGCGCGCGAACTGCGCCGCATGCGCCACGCCTTCCAGCGCCCGGCGCATGCCCTGCATCGTCGCCTGGAAGATGTTGATGCCGTCGATCTCGGCCACGTCCACCATCACGATGCAATGGGCCAGCGCGCGTTCGACGATGCGATCGAACAGCTGCTCGCGGCGCGCGGCGGTCAGCGCCTTGGAGTCGTCCAGCCCGTTGATGCGCGGGCGCTGCGGGTCGAACACGACCGCCGCCACCGCGACCGGCCCGGCCAGCGGGCCGCGGCCGGCCTCGTCGATGCCGGCGTAGAGCGGGGAATGGAGAGCGACGGGCGGGGAATGGGAAAACAACGACGGCTGTTCCGATGTTGCCTTCCCGATGGAGCGGGGAGGGGTCATGCGCCGGCTTCCGGCAGTTCCCCGTTTTCCGTTCCTCGTTCCCTGCCTTCCAGCAATTCCGCCACCGCGTCGGCGGCGCGGGCGGAGGCGTCCTGGCGCAGCTCCAGGTGCAGGCGGCGGTAGTCGTCCTGCAGGCCGGCCACGCATTCTGGGTGCTCGAACCACTGCAGCACGGCGGCGGCGAGGCGGTCGGGCGTGCAGTCCTGCTGGATCAGCTCCGGTGCCAGGTCGCGGCCGGCCAGCACGTTGGGCAGGGCGTAGCGGTCGACCTTGATCAGCCCCAGCAGCCTGACAATGTGCGCGGTGAGGGCGGACACGCGGTAGCCGACCACCATCGGCCGCTTGACCAGCATGGTTTCCAGCGTCGCGGTACCCGAGGCCAGCAGCACCACGTCGGCGGCCACCATCGCCTCGCGCGCGCGGCCGTCGAGCACGTGCAGGCGCGCGCCGGGCAGCGCCGAGGCGGCGATCTGCTGGTCGATCAGCTGCCGGCACTTCGCATTGGCCGCCGGCACCACGATGTGCAGGTCCGGCATGCGCTCGCAGGCCTGCCATGCTGCTTCGAAGAACGCCGGCCCCAGCCGGGCGACCTCGCCCAGCCGGCTGCCGGGCAATACCGCCAGCACCGGCGCGGTGCCGGGCAGGCCGAGCGCGGCACGGGCCTCGATGCGCTCGCTTTCCAGCGGGATCGCATCGGCCATCGGGTGGCCGACGAAGCGCGCGTCGATGCCGTGGCGGGCATAGATCGGCGGCTCCATCGGGAACAGGCACAGCACCCTGTCGGCGCTGGCCCCGATCTTCTCGGCGCGCTTCTCGCGCCACGCCCATACCGAGGGGCTGACGTAGTGCACGGTGCGCACGCCATGCTGCTTGAGCCACTGCTCGACGCCGAGGTTGAAGTCGGGTGCGTCGATGCCGATGAACACGTCCGGCTGCCAGTCCAGCACGCGCTGGCGGAAGGCCTTGCGCAGCCTCAGCAGGCGCGGCAGGTGGCGCAGGACCTCGGCCAGCCCCATCAATGCCAGTTCGCTGGCGTCGAACCAGGTCTGGCAGCCGGCGTTGCGCATCGCGTCGCCGCCGATGCCGGCGAACTCGGCATCGGGAAAACGCCGGCGCAACTCGACGATCAGGCCGGCGCCGAGGCCGTCGCCGGAGGTTTCCCCGGCACAGAGCACCACGCGCGGGGCGCGGGGAATGGAGGAAGCACAGGGGCTGCCCGGCATGGCGCCATCATTCCCCGTTTCCTGTTCCCTGTTCCCGCTGTTGTTCCCGGCATTCATCGCTGCAATGGGCGCTCGCCGTGTTCGATGAAATCCAGCATCTGCTGCACATCGTCGCTGTCGCGGGCCTGCTCGGCCAGTTGCTGTTTGGCCTCGGCCAGCGGTACGCCGGCCACGTACAGGGTGCGGTAGGCGCGCTTGATGGCGCTGATGCGCCCGGCATCGAAACCGCGGCGCTTCAGGCCTTCGCTGTTGATGCCGCGCGGGCGGCCGTGGCCGTCGATGCCGACCATCGTGAACGGCGGGATGTCGCCGGTGACCAGCGCGCCCATGCCGAGGAAGGCGTGGTCACCGATGCGGCAGAACTGGTGGGCGCCGGCGAAGCCGCTGATGATGACCCAGCTGCCGACGCTGACGTGGCCGGCCAGGGTGGTGTTGTTGGAGAACACGCAATGGTCGGCGACGTGGCAATCGTGTGCCACGTGGCTGTAGGCCAGCATCCAGTTGTCATTGCCGATGGTGGTGATGCCGCCGCCACCGCCGGTGCCGCGGTTGATGGTGACGAACTCGCGGATCACGTTGCGGTCGCCGATCACCAGTTCGGTGCGTTCACCGGCGTACTTCTTGTCCTGCGGCTCGCCACCGATGGCGGCGTGGCCGACGAAGCGGTTGTCGCGGCCGATGCGGGTCGGGCCGTGGATGCTGCAATGCGGGCCGACCACGGTGCCAGCGCCGATCTCGACGTCTGCGCCGATCAGGCTGAATGCCCCCACGCGCACGTCGTCGGCCAGCCTCGCGGCGGGGTCGACGACCGCGGTGGGATGGATCAGGGGGGCGCTGTCGCTCATGCGCGGGCTCCGGGGGTCATTCGCGGGTGCCGGCGCACAGCACTTCGGCGTGCGCCACCACTTCGCCGTCCACCTTGGCCTCGCCGTAGTAGACGGCCATGTTGCGGATCACGCGCTTGACCTGCACGTGCAGCTCCAGCACGTCACCGGGCACCACCTGCTTCATGAAGCGCACGTTGTCCACCTTGACCAGGTAGAACAGCTTGGATTGCGCATCGCGGCCCAGCGTGAGCTGGGTCAGCACGCCGCCGGCCTGTGCCAGTGCCTCGATGATCAGCACCCCCGGCATGATCGGCTGGGCCGGGAAGTGGCCCTGGAAGAACGGCTCGTTGATGGTGACGTTCTTGTGCGCGACGATGGTGCGGGCGTCCACGTCCAGCGCGACCACCTTGTCCACCAGCAGGAACGGATAGCGGTGCGGGATCAGCGTGCGGATGGCGGTGACGTCGATGGGCAACTGCGGTGCGTTCATTCCTTCTCCTTGCTCACAGACAGGATGCGCCGCGCGAGCGCATCGAGCTGCTTGAAGCGCGCGGCGTTCTTGCGCCACGTGCGGTTGTCGGTCAACGGGGTACCGGACGAATATTCGCCCGGTTCGGTAATCGAATTGCGTACCACCGAGCGGCCGGTGACGACCACGCGGTCGCAGATTTCCAGGTGGCCGACCACGCCGACCGCGCCGCCCAGCAGGCAATAGCGGCCGATCTTCGCGCTGCCGGCGATGCCGGTGCTGCCGGCGATGGCCGAGTGCGCGCCGATGTGGACGTTGTGGGCAATCTGCACCAGGTTGTCCACGCGCACGTCTTCTTCCAGCACGGTGTCTTCCAGCGCGCCGCGGTCGATGCAGGTGTTTGCACCGATTTCGCAGTCGTCGCCGATGCGCACACCGCCCAGTTGCGGCACCTTGATCCAGTGGCCGCCGTCCATTGCCAGGCCGAAACCGTCGGCGCCGAGTACCGCGCCGGGGTGGATGCGCACGCGTTTGCCCAGCTTCACCCGGGTGACCAGGGTGACGCGGGCGATCAGCTCGCAGCCGGCGTCCAGCGTGCAGTCCTCGCCGATGATGCTGCCGGCGCCGACGATGCAGTTCTCGCCGACCACGCTGCGCGCGCCGATGCTCACGAACGGGCCGATGTGGGCGCTGGCGGCGACCTGCGCCGAGGGATCGATCACGGCACCCGGATGGATGCCCGGTTCGCGCAGCGGCACCGCCTCGAACAGCGCGCCGATCTTGGCGAAGGTGGTGTATGGGTCCTTCGCCACCAAAGCGGTGCCGGGTGCGGCCTCTGCGTCCTCGGCGCGAAGCACCACGATGGATGCATGGCTGTCGGCCAGTTGCGCGCGGTAGCGCGGGTTGGCGAGGAAGGTCAGCTGGCCCGGGCCGGCATGGGCCAGCGTGGCCACGCCGCGGATGGCCACGGACGGGTCGCCGTGGACCTGCAGACCGAAGCGGTCGGCCAGTTCCTGAGCGGTATGGGTCGAAGTATTCACGCCGGGAGTTTAGCGTCTGGAAGTGGTGGGGTCATGCGGCCGGACCGGAAAACATACACGGTGGGCACTACCGGCGCGCATGTGCGTGCACCGGAGGGTGGGCATGAAGCATACGGAGGCGTTCTGGAGGAGAGCCCCCCTTGGTAAGGGGGCGCGCCGAAGGCGGGGGGATCGGAAGGGCGGAGCGCGGCCCCTGGTTTCGCGTCGCGAAACCAGGGGTGCCCAAGGCATGGCCTTGGGCGCGCGGGCAGTTCGTCAGAACTGTCCGCCGAAGGTGAACTGCAGGCGCTCGATCTCGTCGCCTTCCTTCTTCTTGAACGGGAAGGCATAGCTGATCGAGATCGGGCCGACCGGCGCGCGCCACAGCAGGGCGATACCGGCCGAGGCGCGCAATTCGCCCGCATCGAAGTCGTCGCTGCCGTTGTAGACGTTGCCGAAGTCGACGAATGCCGACACGCGTGCCGACGGGCTGTCGAACAGCTTCGGGAAGTAGGCTTCGATCGAGCCGACCGTCTTCACCGAGCCGCCCAGCGGCTGGCCGCGGTAGTAGCCGCTGATGATCTCCGAGCGCGGGCCCAGGGTGTTGTCGCGGAAGCCGCGCACCGAGTTGGTGCCGCCGGCATAGAAGTTCTCGAAGAACGGCAGCCCCGACGCCTTGACCTGGCGGTGGTTGGCGGTGGGGTTGGTGGCGCAGTCCACCACCTCGGTGGTGGCTGGGGTGCCCGGGACGGCAGGAGTGTCGCCGTCGGCCGGCGTGCCGGGAACGGCGGGGATGTCGTTCCAGCAGATGTCGCGCACCGTGTCGTTGCCGTAGGAGTCGCCGTAGCCGAGCTCGATGCGGGTGTTGATGACCAGCGACGGGATGATCGGCCAGTACCTGGAGTATTGGTAGTTGAGCTTGTAGTACTCGGCGGTCGAGCCCGGCAGCGTGACCTCCAGGCCCAGGCGCTGGTAGGTGCCGCGGGTCGGCATGAAGTAGTCGTTGCGGGTGTCGCGCGCCCAGCCCAGCTCGGTGCGCCAGGAATGGAAGGTGCGCGTGCCCATCGCATCGATGTAGTCGATGATCGACTGCGGGGTGTAGCCGCTGTAGGTGGTGATCTGGTTGCTGTCGATGCCGAACATCAGCGAGAAGCTGTCGTTCTCGGTGATCGGTATGCCGAAGATCGCCTGCGCCGCGCCATTGGTGCTGTTGTACTGGGCGGTGTTGAAGTCCGAGTAGTCCAGTTCGCGCCAGGACAGGTTGTAGCCCAGCGACACGCCATCGTCGGTGAAGTACGGGTTCATGTAGGAGAAGCCGTAGCGCTGCAGGTAGCTGCTGCGCGAGGCCTCGACCGATACCCGGTTGCCGCCGCCAAGGAAGTTGTTCTGCGACAGCTGTACCGAGGTGGTCATGCCGTAGGACTGCGAGTAGCCCAAGCCGAACACGAAGCTGCCGGAAGTGGTTTCCTTGACGTTGTAGACCACGTCCACCTGGTCGTTGCTGCCGGTGACCGGGGTGGTTTCCACGTCCACCGATTCGAAGTAGCCCAACCGCTGGAGGCGGATCTTGGAGCGGTCGATCGCCGCCTGCGAGTACCAGGCGTTCTCGAACTGGCGCATCTCGCGGCGCAGCACTTCATCGGCGGTACGGGTATTGCCCTTGAACACGATGCGGCGCACGGCCACGCGCGGGCCCGGCACCACCTGCATGTTCACTTCCACCGTGCGCTCGGCGCGGTTGCTGGTCGGGATCGGGTTGACCTTGGCGAAGGCGTAGCCGATGTTGGACAGGCTGTTGGTAATGCCGTCGGCGCTGAATTCCAGCAGCGCGCGAGAGAAGGTGTCGCCGGCCTTCTGGAACACCATGCGCTCGACATCTTCCTGCGGCAGGATGGTCTCGCCGGTGACCTTGATCCCGGAGATCTTGTACTGCTCGCCCTCGGTCACGCCGGCGGTGATGAACATGTCGCGCTTGTCGGGACTGATCGAGACCTGGGTGGAATCGATGCTGAAGTCCACGTAGCCGCGGTCCAGGTACCAGGAATTGAGCTTCTCCAGGTCGCCGGACAGCTTTTCCTTGGAGTACTGGTCGTCGCGGCGGTACCACGAGGCCCAGTTGTGCTCCTTGGACTCCCAGGCGTCGAGGATGTTTTCGGCCTCGAACTTCTCGGTGCCGATCAGGTTGACGTGGCGGATCTTGGCCGCCTTGCCTTCCTTGACCGCGATGGCCACGTCGACGCGGTTGCGGTCCAACGGGCTCACCGTCGGGGTGATTTCGACGTTGTACTTGCCGCGGTCGTTGTACTGGCGGCGCAGTTCCTGGGTCACCCGGTCCAGGCTCAGGCGGTCGAAGGTGCCGCCCTCGCTCAGGCCGATGTCGCTCAGGCCCTTGAGCAACTGCTCGCTCTTGATGTCCTTGTTGCCGGTGACGGTGAGCTTGTTGATCGCCGGACGCTCCTTGACCGTGACCACCAGGATGTCGCCCTGGCGGTCCAGCTGCACGTCCTCGAAGAAGCCGGTCCTGTACAGGGCGCGGATGGTGTCGCCGACCTTGGTGTCGTCGACCGTGTCGCCGCGCTCCACCGGCAGGTAGGTGAACACCGTGCCGGAGGCGATGCGCTGCAGACCGTCGACGCGGATGTCGCTGGCGGTGAAAGGTTCGGCAGCCTGTGCGAGCGCGGGCAGGGCCATGCCCGCGGCGAGGGCGAGGGCAAGCGGGCGGCGATGGAGAAGTCGCGTCATGTCACGTCCGGAGGAAGTCGATTTCATTGTTGCGTGGGTGCCGGCGTATGACGACGACAGTGGGGAAAAGTTCATCGCAGGACCAGGCCGAGGATGTCGTTGTAGAACGCCAGCCCCATCAGCCCGGCCAGCAGTGCCAGGCCGACGTACTGCCCGGCAGCCATGACCCGCTCGCTCAAGGGGCTGCCCTTGACCAACTCGATAAGGTAATACAGCAGGTGGCCCCCATCCAAGACGGGGATGGGCAGCAGGTTGATGATGCACAGGCTCAGCGACAGCAGCGCCAGGAAATACAGGAACCAGTCCACGCCGCGTTCGGCAGAGGCGTTGGCGACGCGGGCGATGGTGATCGGGCCGGAGATGTTCTTGACCGAAGCATGCCCGGTGAGCATGCGCCGCATCATGCCCAGCGAGTCGCCGGCAAGCTTGACGGTCTCGCGGAGGGCGGCCGGCAGTGCCGCCAGTGGCCCGTATTGGCGCAGGGCGTCGTAGGCCGGGCGGCTGCTGGCGAAGCTGGTGCCGAGCAGCCACGGGCCTTGGCCGTCGCTGGCCTGGCGCGGGGTGATTTCCAGTGCCAGGCGTTGGCCGCTGCGCTCGACCTCGATCATGCCCGGGCCGCCGCGTCGGCCCAGTTGCTGCACCAGTGGGGCCACTTGCGCGGCGCTCGTCACGGCCTGGCCGTCGATGGCCAGGATCAGGTCGCCCGGCTGCAGCACGCCACTGGCGGCCGAGTCCTGCTGTATCGAATCCAGCCGCGCCGGCTGTATCTGGAATTGCCATGCCAGCCCGGCCTGCGCCGCCACGCCACGTTCGTCGAAACCGGCCGGCAGGGTGGACAGTGGCAGCACCCGGGTACGCTCGTTGTCCAGGCGGTCGCGCACGCGCACCCGGGCGTCGCTGCGGTCCATCGCCGCGGTGGTCAGCGCCATGCCGGCCTCGGCCCAGGTGGCGACGGGGCGGCCGTCCACGTCGAGGACGCGGTCGCCGCTGGCGAAACCGGCGCTGGCGGCCATGCCGCCGGCCTGGCCGACGGTGGCCGAATAGTCGCGGTTGCCGACTACGAACATCGCCCACAGCAGCACGATGCACAGCAGCAGGTTGGCGGCCGGGCCGGCGGAGACGATGGCCAGGCGCTGCCACACGCTCTTGTTGTTGAAGGCGGCCATGCGCTCGCCGGCGGGCACTTCGGTCTCGCGCTCGTCGAGCATCTTCACGTAACCGCCCAGAGGGATGGCGGCGACGGCGAACTCGGTGCCGTTGCGGCCGCGGCGACTCCACAGCGGCTTGCCGAAGCCGACCGAGAAGCGCAGCACCTTCACGCCACAGCGCCGGGCCACCCAGTAGTGGCCGAATTCGTGGAAGGTCACCAGTACCCCGAGGCTGACGATCATCCACCACACGGACCCGATGAAGTCAGCCATGCAGGCGGCTCGGTTGGAAGTCGGGATCAGACATGCGGCAGGCGGGCGATGGCGGTTTCGGTGATCTGGCGGGCGCGGGCGTCGGCGGCCAGCAGGGTGTCCAGTGTATCGGCCGCGACATGGGGCAGCGTGGACAGTGCGTGTTCCACCAGCGCAGGGATCGACAGGAAGCCTGTACGGCCCTGAAGAAAGGCTGAAACGGCCACTTCGTTGGCGGCGTTCAGGATCGCCGGGGCGCTGCCGCCGGCCTCCATTGCCTGCCAGGCCAGACGCAGGCAGGGGAAGGCATCCAGGTCGGGGGCTTCGAAATCGAGCCGACCCTGTTGCAGCAGGTCGAGCCCGGCCACGCCCGATTCGATCCGCTGCGGCCAGCCCAGGCCCACTGCCAGGGTGGTGCGCATGTCCGGCAGGCCCAGTTGGGCCAGGGTGGAGCCGTCGATGAACTCGACCAGCGAGTGCACCAGGCTCTGCGGGTGCACCAGCACGTCGATGCGTGCGCCGGGCACGCCGAACAGGTGGTGGGCCTCGATGACCTCCAGCCCCTTGTTCATCAGCGTGGCCGAGTCGACCGAGATCTTCGGCCCCATCGACCACTTCGGATGCGCCACGGCCTGTGCCGGCGTCACTGTCGCCAGTTCGGCGCGGCGGCGGCCGCGGAACGGGCCGCCCGAGGCGGTCAGGATGATGCGGCGCACGCCGGCTTCGGGGCCGGCATCGCGCGAGCGCAGGCACTGGAAGATGGCGTTGTGCTCGCTGTCGATCGGGATGATCTCGGCGCCGGCGGTGGCGGCCTCGCGGGTCAGCAGTTCGCCGGCCAGCACCAGCGATTCCTTGTTGGCCAGCAGCAGGCGCTTGCCGGCGCGGGCGGCGGCAAGCGTGGAGAACAGCCCGGCGGCGCCGACGATGGCGGCCACCACGGTGTCGCAGGCATCGCCGGCCGCCAGTGTGTCGAGGGCGGCGGCGCCGGCATGGGCCTCGGTGCCCAGCCCGGCCTCGCGCAGGCCGTCGCGCAGGCGTGCGAACAGCGCCGGGTCGGCGATGACGGCATGCGCCGGGCGATGCGTGCGGCACAGGTCGAGCAGGGCCTCGACGTTGCTGCCGGCGGCCAGTACGCAGGCCTGCAGTTGCTGCGGGTGGCGGGCGATCACGTCCAGCGCCGAAGCGCCGATGGAGCCGGTGGCGCCGAGCACGGCGACCCGGCGGATGTCCTGCGCGGTGTTCATGTCAGAAACCGAAGATTTCCTTGCCCAGGGCGAATACCGGCAGCGCCGCCAGCACGCCGTCGATGCGGTCGAGCACGCCGCCGTGGCCGGGGATCACGCTGCCCGAGTCCTTGGCGCCGGCATGGCGCTTGAGCAGGCTTTCGAACAGGTCGCCCAGCACCGAGGCCAGCACCGCCAGCGCGGCCACCAGCAGCAGCCAGCCGACGTCGGCGGCCGCGACGCCGGCCAGCCAGCCGAAGCCGAGCGCGACGACCAGCCCGGCCAGCAACCCGCCGAGCAGACCCTCGACGGTCTTGTTGGGGCTGATGCGCGGCGCCAGTTTGCGCCTGCCGAAGGCACGGCCTGCGAAATAGGCGCCCGAATCGGCCGCCCAGACGATGGCCAGCGCGGTCAGCAGCCAGCGGTGGCCGTTGGGCCCGCCGTTGTGGATCAGCACCAGCGCCGTCCACGCCGGGACGATGGCCAGGGTGCCGGCGGCCAGCTTGAGCGTGCGCGCTCCGCTTTCCTCGTGCGCGCCGAAGCCGTAGTAGCGCAGCCACAGCAGCGCCAGCAGCCAGAAGCCGGCGCCGATCAGTGTCGCCAGCTGGAACAGCACCGGGTTGTCGGCCGGGGAGGCCCAGACGATCAGCACCATCAGCAGCAGGTTCAGCACCAGCAGCACGGTGCGCGGCAGGCCGTCCACGCCGGTGAGCCTGAGCCATTCCCACAGGCCGGTGAGGAACACCAGCGCGGCGGCGGCGGCCAGCCATTGGGTGGGCAGCAGCAGGATCGCGCAGATGGCCACCGGGGCCATGATCAGTGCGGCGATGACGCGGGTCTTGGTCATTGGGAATTGCTCTCCGTGGGCGCGGTGGCCACCTGCGCGCTGGTCAGGCCGAAGCGGCGCTCGCGCCGCGCGTAGTCGTCCAGCGCCTGTTGCAGCAGGCTGGCATCGACATCCGGCCACAGCACGTCGGTGAACCACAGCTCGGTGTAGGCCAGTTGCCACAGCAGGAAGTTGCTGATGCGGGTGTCGCCACCGGTGCGGATGAAAAGATCGGGGGCCGGCAGGTCGGCCAGCGCGACATGGCGCGACAATGCCTGTTCGTCGACCTGCTCCGGTGCGAGGGTGCCGGCGGCCACCTGTCCGGCCAGTTGCCGCGCGGCATGGGCGATGTCCTGGCGGCCACCGTAGCTGGCGGCGATGCTCAGGGTCATCGCGATGTTGCCTGCGGTGCGCCGCTCCGCCTTTTCCATGCGCTGGGCGATACCGGCGGCGAAGCGCGAGCGCTCGCCGATGAAGCGCACGCGCACGCCGCGGCGGTCGAGTTCGTCGACCTCGCGGTCCAGTGCGCCGAGGAACAGCTTCATCAGGGCGTCCACTTCCTCCTGCGGCCGGCCCCAGTTTTCGCTGGAGAACGCGAACAGGGTGAGCGCGGCGATGCCGCGTTCGAGGCAGAAGTCGATGGTGCGGTTGACTGCACGCGCGCCGGCGCGGTGGCCGATCATGCGTGGCCGCCGCCGTTGCTGCGCCCAGCGGCCGTTGCCGTCCATGATGATGGCAACGTGCCGCGGCAGGTACGGTGCGGGTGTGTCGCCGGGCATGGCGGATGGCACCCGTCAGACCGCCATCAGTTCCTGTTCTTTCTGCTTGACCACGTCGTCGACGTCCTTGATCGCCTTGTCGGTCAGCTTCTGGATTTCCTCCTGCGCGCGGCGGTCCTCGTCCTCGGAGATGCTCTTGTCCTTGAGCAGTTTGGCCACTTCCTGGTTGGCGTCGCGGCGGATGTTGCGGATGGCGACCTTGCTTTCCTCGCCTTCCTTGCCCACCGACTTGGCCAGCTCCCTGCGGCGCTCCTCGGTCAACGGCGGCAGGTTCAGGCGGATCACCGTGCCCATCGTGGTCGGGGTGATGCCGATGTCGGAGGCGTAGATGGCCTTTTCGACTTCCTTGATCATGTTCTTGTCGAACAGGGTGATGACCAGCGAGCGGCCTTCGGACACGCTGATGCTGGCCACCTGGTTCAGCGGCGTGTCGGTGCCGTAGGCCTTGACCTTGATGCCGTCCAGCAGGGCCGGCGATGCGCGGCCGGTGCGGATGGTGGTGAGGGTGTGGCGCAGAGCATCGATGCTCTTGGCCATGCGCGCCTGCGCATTGGTTTTGATGTCGTTGATCATCGCCGGAATCCTGGATGTTGCTGGAATCGGCCGATTATAGGCGAACAGCCTCGCCGGCCGGCATGTCGGCTTCCACGGGCGGCAGATCGCAGGTCGGGGTTGCATCCCCGATGCTCTGCGCATGCGGCATCAGGCGTCGGGGATGCAACCCCGACCTGCGCGCTCAATGCGTGCCGCGGCCCTTGACCAGGGTGCCGATGTTCTCGCCGCGCAGGATCTTCAGCAGCTCGCCCGGCTGGCTCATGTCGAACACGCGCAGCGGCAGGTCGCTGTCGCGCGCCAGCGCGAATGCGGCGGTATCCATCACTTCCAGCCCCTGGTTGATGACCTGGTCGTAGCTCAGCGTTTCATAGCGGACCGCGTCGGCGTGCTTGTTCGGATCCTTGTCATACACGCCGTCGACCTTGGTGGCCTTGAGCAGCAGGTCGGCGCCGATCTCGATGGCGCGCAGCGCCGCGCCCGAGTCGGTGGTGAAGAACGGGTTGCCAGTGCCGGCGGCGAAGATCACCAGCCGGCCCTTTTCCAGGTGGCGGATGGCGCGGCGGCGGATGTAGTCCTCGCACACGTCGTTGATCTTGATCGCGCTCATCACCCGTGCCTTGCCGCCGAGTTTTTCCAGCGCGTCCTGCATCGCCAGCGCGTTGATGACCGTGGCCAGCATGCCCATGTGATCGCCGGTGACCCGGTCCATGCCGCCGGCGGCCAGGCCGGCGCCGCGGAAGATGTTGCCGCCACCGACCACCAGCGCCACTTCCGCGCCGGCCTGCTGCGCTTCGATCACCTCGGCAGCCAGGCGGTTGATGACCTTCGGGTCGATGCCGTAGTCCTCGTCTCCCATCAACGCCTCCCCGGAAAGTTTCAGAAGGATGCGGTGATAGGCAAGCTGGGACATGGCGACCTCGGGTGGCTGGAAAACGCGGCGATTCTACCGGATGGCCCGGTTGCCGGGCAGCGTTCTTGCTGCACTGCGACAAAAATTTCCCGCCGCGGCCATTCCCGGTTCAGGCCGAGGCCGACAGCGGCTCGGGTGCGCGCGCATTGACCCGGTTGCGGCCGAGGCTCTTGGACCGGTAGAGCACGTCGTCGGCGGCCTTGAGCAGGTCCTGCACGTTGGCGAAGCGCTCGTAGCCGCCGTGGGTGGCCACGCCCGCGGAAAACGTGACGTGTAACGCGTCGCCGTGGACGTGGGCCATCGGCGTGTTGCCGATGGTGTGCAGCGCGCGCCGCACCACCGTCAGCGCTTCCAGCTCGTCGGTGTCGGGGAACAGCACCACGAATTCCTCGCCGCCGAAGCGGGCCACGGTGTCGGTGCCGCGCAGTTGTTCCTGCAGGTGGGCGGCGAAGGACTTGAGTACCTGGTCGCCGATCAGGTGGCCGTGGGTGTCGTTGATCTTCTTGAAGTCGTCAAGGTCGATGAAGGCCAGTGACAGCGGCCGGTCGCGCTGCAGGGTGCGGGAGAACTCCTGCTGCAGCACGGTTTCCAGCTGGCGCCGGTTGAGCACGCCGGTCAGGCCGTCCAGGTGCGCCTGCTCGGACAGTTGCCGGGCCTGGAATTCGAAGGCCTCGGCGCGCTGGCGCGCGGTAGCCATGTCCTGCAACTCGCGCAGGTTGCGCAGCTCTTTCAGTTCGTTGGCGTGGTCGAGCAGTTGGCGCACGCGCGCCGAGTTGGGCACGGCCACGTCCAGCAGGGCGCACAGGTCCGGCAACGCCTGGTCGATGCGTTGCAGCATCAGCTCGAAACCCTGGCTGTCCATGCCCAGCTCGCGGTGGATCTGCTGCAGGGCGTTGTTGCGGGCGGTATCGGCGTCTTCGGCTTCGGCCAGCCAGATTTCGGCCACGCAACCGGACAGGGCCACGCAGCGCTGGAACAGGTCGGTCGGTTCGCCCGGCGGCTCGCTGACGCCGATGGCGTTGGCCAGGTAGCGTGGCAGATGCCATTGCTCGCACAGGTGGGCGCCGACGTCGGCATGGCTGCATTCCAGCAGCGCCCGCTCACGCGCCAGCAGGTCGTCGTTGTCGGCCGCGGCGTCGAGCAGGGCAGGGTAGGCGTCCGGGCGCGCCTGCAGCAGCGCGAGGATGCCGATGTCCTGCAGCAGCCCGGCCAGCATCAGTTCCTCGATCCGGCGCACGCCGCAGCCCAGGCCGAGGTAGCGCGCGGCCAGCGCGCACAGGGCGCCGCGGCGCCAGAGGCGCTCCAGCTGCTTCCGGTCCTGGCCGTCCCCGTCCAGCATGTTCGCCAAGGAGAACCCGAGCGCCAGCTGCAGGGTGGCGTGCAGGCCGAGCATGGTCAGCGCCTGGCCCAGGTTCTCGATGCGGCGGCGGCTGGCATACAGCGGTGAATTGGCGATGCGCATCATCCGCGCGCTCAGCGCCATGTCCATCGAGATGACGTCCGCGGCGGTGGCGATGTCGGTTTCCGGGTCCTGTGCCAGTTCGATGATGCGAACGGCGATGCCCGCCGGCGAGGGCAGGTTGCGGCAGAGCGACAGGGCGGTATTCAGCTCGGGGGACATGACGGGGTGAAGGACGACAGTGCTGCAAGAATACAGGGCGGGGGACGGGAGTGGGGCTGCAGACCGGCCCACTCCCGTACGCAAGCGGATGTCCTGCGGTTGGCCATGAAAAAGCCGCGGTTTCCCGCGGCTTTCCGTTTTGCCTCCGTCGCCGGACGGATCAGACCTGCATGGCCTTGGCGACTTCGGCGGCGTAGTCCTCGACCACCTTTTCGATGCCTTCGCCGACCACCAGGCGCTGGAAGCCGACGACGTCGCCGCCAGCGGCCTTGAGCACGGCCTCGACCGACTTGTCGCTGTCCAGCACGTAGTTCTGGCCGTACAGGGTCACTTCGTTGATGATCTTGTTGATCTTGCCGCTGATGATCTTCTCGAGGATTTCAGCCGGCTTGGCCTTGTCCTTCTCGCTCATCTTGGCCAGTTCGATTTCCTTTTCCTTGGCGACGAAGTCGGCCGGGACGTCGGCCGCCTTGTTGTGCGGCGGGTTCATCGCGGCGATGTGCATGGCCAGGCCCGAGGCCAGCTCGGCGTTGCCGCCGGCCAGTTCCACCAGCACGCCGATCTTGCCGTTGCTGTGCACGTAGGTGCCGACGGTGTTGCCGCCGTCGATCCTGACCAGGCGGCGGATCTGGATGTTCTCGCCCAGCTTCTGGATCGCGGTGGCGCGGGTTTCCTCGACGCTCTCGCCGGACGGCAGCTTGGCCGACTTCAGCGCCTCGACGTCAGCGGCGCCGGAAGCCAGCGCGGCAGCGGCGACGGCGTCGACGAAGGCCTTGAAGTTGACGTCGTTGGCAACGAAGTCGGTTTCCGAGTTGACTTCGACCAGCACGGCCTTGCCGCCGTTGCTGGCGACGCCGACACGGCCTTCGGCGGTGACGCGGTCGGCCTTCTTGTCGGCCTTGGCGGCGCCGGACTTGCGCAGGGCCTCGGCCGCCGCGTCGATGTCGCCGTTGCTTTCGGTCAGTGCCTTCTTGCACTCCATCATGCCGGCGCCGGTGCGCTCGCGCAGTTCCTTGACCAGGGAGGCGGTGATTTCAGCCATTGGGATTACCTCGACTATAGAAAGGGGCAGGCCGGCAATGGTTGCCGGCCGTTGTTACGTGGCCCTGTCAGGCGCCGTCGGGCGCAGCTGCAGGGACGGCGGGCGCGCTGGGGCGCCCGCCCGGGTGGGTCAGGCCGAAGCCTCGTCGCCCTTCCTGGCGCCCTTCTTGGCCGGGGCGCGGCGGGCCGGCTTGGCTTCTTCGGCGGCGCCTTCGGCGAACTCTTCCTCGCGCACCGAGGCGGCGTTCGGGGCGGCGGCCTTGCCTTCCAGCACGGCGTCGGCGGCGGCGCGGGCGTACAGCTGCACGGCGCGGATGGCGTCGTCGTTGCCCGGGATGGCGTAGTCCACCAGGTCCGGGTTGTAGTTGGTGTCGACCACGGCGACGACCCGGATGCCCGACGGCATCGACTACGTCATTCCGGGCAACGACGTAGTCGATGCCGTCGGGCGAGTGGTTGGTGTCGACCACGGCGATCACCGGGATGCCGAGCTTGCGGGCTTCCTTGATGGCAATGTCTTCATGGCCGATGTCGATGACGAAGATCGCGTCCGGCAGGCGGTTCATGTCCTTGATGCCGCCCAGCGAGGCTTCCAGCTTGTCGCGCTCGCGGCGCAGGCCCAGCACTTCGTGCTTGACCAGCTTGTCGAAGGTGCCGTCGGTCTCGCCGGCTTCCAGCTCCTTCAGGCGCGCCACCGACTTCTTCACCGTGGCGAAGTTGGTCAGGGTGCCGCCCAGCCAACGCTGGTTCATGAACGGCATGCCGCAACGCTCGGCTTCTTCCTTGATGGACTCGCGCGCGCTGCGCTTGGTGCCCAGGAACAGGATGGTGCCGCGCTTCTGGGCAACGGACGAAATGAAGTTCATCGCGTCGTTGAACAGCGGGACGGTCTTTTCCAGGTTGATGATGTGGATCTTGCCGCGGGCACCGAAGATGTACGGCGCCATCTTGGGGTTCCAGTAGCGGGTCTGGTGGCCGAAGTGGACGCCGGCTTCCAGCATCTGGCGCATGGTGATCTGGGGCATTGCAGAACTCCTGACAGGGAACCGGCCGCCGTGGAATTTAGGGCGGTCCGCACTGAAGCGGTGGGTTCCGGGGTTGGGCTTCCCCGACGCCTCCGTGGCCGAACCTCGCAAGCGAGGCACCCCGGCACGGATGGGGGCGAAGGGTGTGGATTCACCGGTGACGCCCGGTGTGGGCGGTACGCGCAGGCCGCAAGGCCGGCTGCGAAGCCGCGGGATTATAGGCGGGGCCGGGGCTTCGCGCAAATCGACCGGCTGCGGTGGCCGGGACAGGGCGGCCCGCCGTGCCGGGACAGGGCCACTTGGGTGATAATGGCGGGCATGAGCGTGAACCTGAAAACCCCCGAAGAAATCGCCAAGATGCGCATCGCCGGCCGGCTGGCCGCGGAGGTGCTGGACATCGTCGGCGAACACGTCCGCCCCGGTGTCACCACCGAGGAACTGGACCGCATCTGCCATGAGCACATCGTCAACGTGCAGGGCACGATCCCGGCCAATGTCGGCTATCGCGGCTTTCCCAAGACCGTGTGCACCTCGGTCAACAACGTCATCTGCCACGGCATCCCCAGTGAAGCCAAGGTGCTCAAGGACGGTGACATCGTCAACATCGACGTGACCGTCATCAAGGACGGCTGGTTCGGCGACACCAGCCGCATGTACTACGTCGGCACGCCGTCGGTGATGGCCAAACGCCTGGTGGAAACCACCAGGGAAGCGATGTGGCGCGGCATACGCGCGGTCAAGCCGGGCGCGACGCTGGGCGACGTCGGCCACGCGATCCAGGAATACGCCGAATCCGAGCGCTTCAGCGTGGTGCGCGAGTATTGCGGCCACGGCATCGGCAAGGTCTACCACGACGAGCCGCAGGTGCTGCATTACGGTCGCCCGGGGCAGGGCCTGGTGCTGAAGCCGGGCATGACCTTCACCATCGAGCCGATGATCAACGAGGGCACCCGCCACACCAAGGTGCTGCCCGACGGCTGGACCGTGGTCACCAAGGACCGCAAGCTCTCGGCGCAGTGGGAGCACATGATCGCGGTGACCGAGGACGGTGTGGAAGTGCTGACGCTGTCGCCGGCCGAAGCCGAACAAGCACGCTCCGCGCAGGCATGACGCGACTGCCGGCGGGCCCGTTCGAGCACGAAGCGGACACGCCGGCCGATCCCGCGGCCGATGCCCAATGGGCCGCGCAGGCGCGGCAGGAACTGGCCCATGCCGATGCGCGGTTGTGCCGGCGCTTCGAGCAGGGCGACAACATCGAGCGCCTGCTGGCGCTGCGCGCGCGTTGCGCCGACCAGTTGATCCGCCACGCGTGGCAGCGCTGCCTGCCGGCCGATGCCGGCCTGGCCCTGTTCGCGGTGGGCGGCTATGGCCGTGGCGAGCTGTTCCCGCGCTCGGACATCGACCTGCTGGTGCTGGGCGAACCAGCGGTGCAGGAGGCGCACGAACCCGCACTGGCGCGCCTGTTCGCGCTGCTGTGGGATGCCGGCCTGCCGGCCAGCCATGCGGTGCGCTCGGCCGCGCAATGCGCGCAGGCCGCCGCCGACCAGACCGTGCTGACCGCATTGATCGAGGCGCGTCCGCTGTGCGCCGACGAGGCCGCGGTGCAGGGGCTGGCGCGGGCGGTGTCGCCGACGTTGATCTGGCCGGCGCGCGACTACTTCCTCGCCAAGCGCGAGGAACTGCTGCAACGCCACCAGCGCTTCGGCGACACCGCCGACAACCTGGAGCCGGACATCAAGGACGGCCCCGGCGGCCTGCGCGACCTCAACACGCTGGGCTGGATGGCGCTGCGCACCTTCGGCGTCGGCAACATCGACGCGCTGGTCGGGCTGGGCCACCTCGGCCTGGACGAGGCCGCCGCGCTCAAGCGCGAGCGGCTGGTGCTGGCGCGGTTGCGCTTCGGCCTGCACCTGGTCGCGCAGCGCGCCGAGGAGCGGCTGCGCTTCGACTACCAGAAGGCGCTGGCCGAGCGCATGGGCTACGCCGACGATGCCGAAAGCCTGGGCGTGGAAAAGATGATGCAGGGCTTCTACCGCAGCGCCGCGGTGATCCGCCGCATCAGCGACCGCCTGCTGCAGCGCTTCGAGGAGCAGTTCGATGGCGAAGCGGCGCCCGAGCCGGCCGGCGACGGCTTCTCGCTGCGCCGTGGCTACCTGTCCGCCGACGACCCGCTGTGGCCGCATGGCGACGTCCGCCGCCTGTTCGCACTGTTCGCCTGCTGGGCGCGCACGCCGGCCGTGCGCGGCCTGCATTCGCTGACCGCGCGCGGCCTGGCCGAGATGCTGGACGAAATCCCCGCATACATGCAGGTGGACGCAGCGGTGCGCGGGCAGTTCATCGCCTTGCTGCGTGGCCCGCGCGCGGTGGACACGCTGGCGCGGATGGCGCGGCTGGGCGTGCTGGGGCAGTGGATTCCGGCGTTCGCACAGGTGTCCGGGCGCATGCAGTTCGACCTGTTCCACGTCTATACCGTGGACCAGCACACGCTGATGGTGTTGCGGAACATCGGCATCTTCGCCAACACGCGCGCCGACGAGCGCTTTTCCATCGCCCATGAAGTGTGGCCGCGGCTGCGCAAGCCGGAGTTGCTGCTGCTGGCCGGGTTGTTCCACGACATCGCCAAGGGCCGTGGCGGCGACCACTCCGAACTCGGCGCGCTGGATGCCCGTGAATTCTGCATTGCACACGGGTTGAGCGCGGCCGATACCGCGCTGGTGGCATGGCTGGTGGAGCAGCACCTGCGCATGTCGGTGACCGCGCAGAAGCAGGACATCACCGACCCGGAGGTGATCCAGCGCTTCGCCGCGCTGGTGGGCACGCGCGAGCGCCTGGACTACCTGTATCTGCTGACCTGCGCCGACATCGCCGGCACCAGCCCGAAGTTGTGGAACGCGTGGAAGGACCGGCTGTTGGCCGACCTGTACTTCGCCACCCGTCGCGCGCTGCAGGAGGGGGTCGAGTTCGCGCTGCCGGAGGCCGAGCGGGTGCAGGAGGCGCGTGACAACGTGCGCATGCAGATGCGCCTGCTCGGCCATGACGACGTGGTGATCGAGCGCCAGTTCGCGGCGATGCCCGACGAAAGCTTCGTGCGCTTCCGCCCCGAGCAGCTGGTATGGCAGGCCTCCTCGCTGATGGATGTGCGCAAGGGCGGCACGCTGGCCAAGGTGCGGCGGATCGCGCCGGAGAGCGACGCGCTGGAAGTGTTCGTGCATTCGCCCGACCGCGACGGCCTGTTCGCGGCGATCGTGATGACCCTGGACCGCGCCGGCTACGGCATCCACCGCGCGCGGGTGCTCGACGGCCCCGACGCCACCATCTTCGACACCTTCGAGGTGACCCCGGCCGGCAGTTTCGCCGATGGCGATGCCGCGCGGCTGGAGGTACTGCTGCGCAAGGCACTGGCCGGCAACATCCAGATCCTGCGGCCGGCGCGGCGGGTGATGCCGCGGCAGCTCAAGCACTTCCGCTTTGCCCCGCGCATCGAGTTCATCGACGGCGCCGACCACGGCCGCACCGTGCTGAACCTGGTCGCGCCGGACCGCCCCGGCCTGCTGGCCGACGTCGCCCACGTGCTGCGCGACCAGCGGCTGCGCGTGCAGGATGCGCGCATTGCCACGTTCGGCGAGCGCGCCGAGGACCAGTTCCGGCTCACCGACCGCCACGACCAACCGCTTACCGAATCCTCCCGGCAGGCCTTGCGCATCGCATTGCTGGCCTGCCTGGAGCCCGAGAAAACGCCAGGAGACCCCCGCTGATGGCAACCAAGCCGAAGAAGGCCGCAACCAAGACCGCCCCCCCCAAGCCTGCCGCGAGGAAGGTCGCCAAGCCGGCGGCCGCGAAGGCTGTTGCCGGCAAGCCAAAGAAGCCGGCAGCGGTTGGCCCGCGCAGCCTGCGCAAGCCGCCGGCACCGGGCGTGGCCGAGCTGCAGTTCGGCATCGACAGCGCATTCGAGCGCCGTGCCATGCTGACCGTGGACGAGATCGAGGGTTCCACCCGGCTGCTGGTCAACCGTGCCATCGACGGTCTGGAAAGCGGTGAGTTCCGCGTCGCCGAGCCGGACGGCAACGGTGGCTGGAAGGTCAACGAGTGGCTGAAGAAGGCGGTGCTGCTGTATTTCCGGGTCAACGACATGGCGGTGGTCGAGGCGCGGCCGGCACCGTTCTGGGACAAGGTGGAATCGCGCTTCGCCGGCTACGACGAAACCCGCTTCCGCCAGAGCGGCGTGCGCGTGGTGCCCGGCGCCATCGCCCGCCGCGGCACGCACTTCGGCAAGGACGTGGTGCTGATGCCGAGCTTCACCAACATCGGTGCGCACGTCGGCGAGGGCACGATGGTCGACACCTGGGCCACGGTGGGTTCGTGCGCGCAGATCGGCAAGCACTGCCACCTGTCCGGTGGTGCCGGCATCGGTGGCGTGCTGGAGCCGTTGCAGGCCAGCCCGACCATCATCGAGGACCACTGCTTCATCGGCGCGCGCTCGGAAGTGGTGGAGGGCGTCATCGTCGGCCACCACAGCGTGATCGGCATGGGTGTGTTCCTGAGCCAGAGCACCCGCATCTACAACCGCGCCACCGGCGAGGTGACGTATGGCTACATCCCCCCGTACAGCGTGGTGGTGTCCGGCTCGTTGCCGAGCAAGGACGGCACGCATTCGCTGTATTGTGCGGTGATCGTCAAGCAGGTCGATGCCCGCACCCGCAGCAAGACCAGCGTCAACGACCTGCTGCGCGGGCTGGCAGACTGAGGCAGGTTCCACCACATCAAACCGGGGAGAATGCAATGAAGGCACGCACCGTGGCCACCAGGCTGCCCATCTTCCTGCTCGGTACGGCGCTGGCATTGGCTGCCGGTGCTTCCGCGCAGGACCTCAGCCGCTACAGCGAAGACGGGTTGCGCGCCGAACTTGCGGGCATCGCCGACGTCGAGAGCGCGGTGCTGGTGCCGATGCGTGACGGTGTCGGCCTGTCCACCAACATCTGGCGGCCCAAGGGCGCGACCGGTCCGCTGCCGACGGTGCTGCTGAAGACCCCGTACAACGAGCACAACCCGCGCGGCACCACCGCGCGGCTGGCGATCGAGGCGGTGCGCCACGGTTACGCCTTCATCGTGCAGAACGAGCGCGGCCGCTATTTCAGCCAGGGCAAGTACCGGATTCTCGGTTACCCGCAGACCGACGGCTACGACGCACTGAGCTGGATTGCCGAACAACCGTGGTCCAACGGCAAGGTCGGCACCGTGGGCTGCTCGTCCTCGGCCGAATGGCAGCTGGCACTGGCGGCGATGAACCACCCGGCGCACGCGGCGATGGTGCCGATGGCGGCCGGCGCCGGCATCGGCAAGGTCGGCCCGTTCCGCGAGCAGGGCAATTTCTACACCGGCGGCGTGCCGCGCACTCTGTTCGCGGTGTGGATGTACGGCGTGGACAATCCCCTGCGCGCCGAGCTGCCGCAGGACCTGTCCGGGCCGATGCGCGCGCGCGTGGCGCAATACAACGACCTGGACGCAAGCAAGCCCAAGGTGGACTGGCAGAAGCACATCCGGCACCTGCCGTACGCCGGGTTGCTGTCCTCGCTGGGCGAGCCGCCGGGTACGTTCGAGTCGATGATCGGGCGCGGTCCGGCCGACCCGTTCTGGGAGCAGGGCGGGCTGTACCACGATTCGATGGGCTGGGGCGTGCCGGCGCTGTGGTTCAACAGCTGGTACGACGTGTCGATCGGCCCGAACATGGCGCTGTTCAACCATGCGCGCACGGTGAACTCCGACCCCGAGGCCAGCGCCAACCAGTACGTGGTGATCGGCCCCAACCCGCACTGCCGGTTCTGGCAGCTGGGCAAGGACTACAAGGTCGGCGACCGTGACATGGGCGATGCCAGCTTCCCGGTGGGTGAGCAGATATGGGCGTTCTTCGACCGCTGGCTGAAGGACCAGCCCAAGGCGTTCCCGGCCTCCACGCCGCACGTGCGCTATTTCACGATGGGCGCCAACCGTTGGCAGTCCGACGCGCAATGGCCGCCGAAGGCGGCGACGCCGGTGCGCATGTACCTGCGCTCGGGCGGCAACGCCAATTCGATGTATGGCGACGGACGGCTGAGCTTCGAGGCCCCCGCGGCCGGCGAGCCGCAGGACGCCTATCGCTACGACCCCACCAACCCGGTGCAGACCATCGGTGGCGGCGACTGCTGCAATGGCGGGCTGGTGACCGCCGGCGCCTTCGACCAGCGCCCGATCGAGGCGCGTCACGATGTGCTGGTCTATACCAGCGAGCCTTTGGAACAGCCGCTGGAAGTGTCCGGCTTCGTCGATGCGGTATTGCAGGTCTCCTCCAGCGCGAAGGACACCGACTTCGCGCTCAAGCTGGTGGACGTGGCGCCGGACGGCACCGCCTGGATCATCGGCGACACCATGCTGCGTGCGCGCTACCGCGACGGCTACGCCACGCCGGCGCCGATGCAGCCGGGGCAGGTGTACGCACTGAAGCCGACCCCGATCACCACCTCGATCCAGTTCGGCAAGGGCCACCGCATCCGCGTCGAGGTGACCAGCTCCAACTTCCCCAAGTTCGCGCGCAACCTCAACACCGGCGGCGCGAACGAGAGCGAGGATGCACCGGTGGTGGCCGACAACGCCATCCACCACTCGGCCGATGCGGCCAGCTACATCGAACTGCCGGTAGTGAAGCATTGACGACATGACCACGACGATGACGACGACGATCTATGGACTCAAGAACTGCGACACCTGCAAGAAGGCCACCAAGTGGCTGGACCGCTTCGGTGTGGCCCATGCCTTCGTCGACTACCGCGACAACAAGCCCGCCCCGGAGACGCTGGTGGAATGGGCCGGCAAGGTCGGCGGCTTCGACGCGCTGGTCAACAAGTCGTCCACCACCTGGCGGCAGCTGCCGGACAACCGCAAGGCGCCCGGTTCCGAGGCCGAATGGAAGTTACTGCTGCGCGAATACCCGCAGCTGGTGCGGCGGCCGGTGGTGGTCACCGATGACGGGCAGGTGACGCAGGGTTTTTCCGACAATGGCTTCAAGCAGCGCTTCGGCGTCGCGTGACCACCGGGAAACAATGAAAAGAATGCAGGAGCGAGGCCAGTCGCGACCGGGCACTACCGGGAAGCCCCGGTCGCGACTGGCCTCGCTCCTGCATGGGCAATCTAGGGGGCAATTGAAATGAATGACGTGGTCGAACTGGCCTGCGAGCTGATTTCCCGTCCCTCGGTGACGCCGGAGGATGCCGGTTGCCAGCAACTGCTCGCCAGCCGCCTGCAAGCGGCCGGCTTCGCCTGCGAACACCTGCGCCTGGGCGAGGTGGACAACCTCTGGGCCACGCACGGCAGCGGCGCACCGGTGCTGGTGCTGCTGGGCCATACCGACGTGGTGCCGAGTGGTCCGCGCGATGCGTGGGCCAGCGATCCGTTCCGGCCCGAGGTACGCGACGGCGTGCTGTACGGCCGTGGCGCGGCCGACATGAAGGGCAGCGTGGCCGCGTTCGTGGTCGCCGCCGAGCAGTTCGTCGCCGCCCATCCCGGCCACCCCGGCACGCTGGCGGTGCTGCTGACCAGCGACGAAGAGGGCGACGCCATCGACGGCGTGCGCCACGTCGCGCAGATTTTCCGCGAACGTGGCCAGCGCATCGACTGGTGCATCACCGGTGAGCCGTCCTCGACCGCGAAGCTCGGCGACCTGCTGCGCGTCGGCCGCCGCGGCAGCCTGTCGGCGAAGCTGCGGGTAAAGGGCGTGCAGGGCCATGTGGCCTACCCGGAGAAGGCACGCAACCCGATCCATCTGGCGGCCCCGGCGCTGGCCGAGCTGGTCGCGCGGCATTGGGACGACGGCTACGAGAGCTTCCCGCCAACCAGCCTGCAGATCTCCAACATCACTGCCGGTACCGGTGCCGGCAACGTCATTCCCGGCGAGCTGCTGGTGATGTTCAACCTGCGCTACAACCCGCACTGGGACGCGGCGCGGCTGGAGGCGGAGATCACTGCGCTGTTCGATCGCCACGCGCTCGATTTCGAGTTGCACTGGCACCGCAGCGGCGAGCCGTTCTACACACCCGAAGGCCGCCTGCGCAGCGTCGCCCGCGAGGTGCTGGCCGGGTTCGCCGGCGCGCCGCCGCAGGAAAGCACCGGCGGCGGCACCTCCGACGCGCGCTTCATCGCCCCGCTGGGCGCGCAGTGCATCGAGGTCGGGCCGGTCAACGCCAGCATCCACCAGGTCGACGAGAACGTGCGGGTGGACGAATTGCGGGCTTTGCCCGATCTTTACCGGCAACTGATCGGGAAACTGCTGGCCTGACCCATGCCCACCCGGATTGCCACGCTTCGCAGAAACGCAACCGGGATGAAGACAGGGCGGCCCCGCTGGCCGCGGGTGCTGGCCGCCTGCGGATTGTGGCTGCTGCTGCAGACCGCGCAGGCCGCCGCGGCGATGCATGGCCTGCCACTGATGCGCCACTTCGGCGTCGGCGACTTGCCGGCCGCGCCGTTCTATTCGGACATCGCGGTCGATGCGCAGGGCACGCTGTATGCCGGCAGCAGCGAAGGCGTGATGGTGTTCCACAGCGGCCTGTGGGAGCTGTTCGAGCTGCCGCACCGGGCGGCGGCCTATACGGTGCTGGCCGCGTCCGATGGCCGGGTCTACGTGGGCGGAAGTGGCGTGCTGGGCGAACTGCAGCGTGAACCCGACGGTGACCTGCATTTCATCGACCTGCTGCCGGAGTTCACCGATGACGACGGCAAGCCGCTGCCACCGGCGGATTTCTACGGGCTGCTGGAAACGGCGCGCGGGATCGTGGCGAACGACGGCCGCATGCTGTACCGGCTGCGGCGCGATGGCGGTGGCACGCGCCAGCCACTGCCCGAGGGCGCCGCGCAACTGCTGTTCGTGGCCGGCGGCGAGCTTTACGTGCGCATCGCCGGCACTGGCGTGTGCCGCCTCGACGCGACCGGCATGGTGCCGCTGCCGGGTACCGCGGCGCTTGACGGCCTGCGCCTCTCCGGCCTGTGGGAATGGAAGGGCGGGCTGCTGTATGCGGCCAGCGACGGCTTCCACTTCGGCGATGCCGGGGGCGTGCACAAGCTGCCCGGCGACGCGGACGCGGCCTTCGCCGCGCACGTGCCGTACAGCAGCATCCGCCTGCCCGATGGCGGCTTCGCGTTCGGCAGCTACGACGGTACGCTGATGCGCTTCTCGCCCGAACTGCAGCTGCTCGACAGCTTCATGCCGGCCCGCGGCAATCTGGACGGCTTCGGCCTGGACCGCGATGGCGGCCTGTGGGCGGTGGGCGAATCCGGGCTGACCCGGTTGCGCCTGCCCTCGCCGTGGACGGTGTACGACCAGCGCCACGGCCTGTTCAACCGGCTCCACGACAGCGCGTGGTACGACGGCAGCCTGTGGGTGGCGGCGCTGGGCCTGTGGCGCGCCGGGCCGGCGACGGGCGGCGTGCCGCGTTTCCTGCCGCAGCCGTGGGCGGACACGCAACTGGAGGTGTTCGCGCTGCAGGGAACCGGAGCCGGCCTGGTGGTCGGCGACCGGCTCGGGCTGATGGTGCTCGACCCCGGTGCGAAGTCGCCGCGGCGGCTGGTCGGCCCGCAGATGGGCAGCAGTACGCTGCGGCTGCTGCCTTCGGCGTTCGACCCGGAGCGCATGCTGGCGCTGGGTAGCCGCGAGGTGCGCTGGTTGGCGCAGCGCGACGGCCGTTGGCAACTGGCCGCCCGCTGGCCCATCCATGTCGGCGCCATCAACGGTATCGCGCAGGTCGCGCCCGGCGAATTCTGGGTGGGTGATGAACGCGGTGGCGTGCATCGCTGGCGCTTCGATGCGCGGACCGGGCAACTGCACGACCAGCAGCATTTCGACGTGGGGCAGGCGCCGCTTGCCGACGACGGGCAGGGTACCCATCTGGTCCGCATCGGCGAGGCCGTGTACGCGATAACCGGCAGCGACGTGCGCAAGCTCGCCGGCGAGCACTTCGTGCCGGCGTCGCTTCCGGTGCTGCCGGGCCTGGAACGGCCGTGGGAGCTGGAGGCGGCGACGACCGCGCTCGGCAGCTTCGTCTGGACCACGCGCCAACTGTGGTGGCGGCGGCCGGGCGAGAGCGCCTTCCATTTGCAGCAGGTCAGCAGCAGCCGGGTACCGGGCTTCGCCGGGTTGGCGCTGCAGGGCGATGGCCGCCTGCGGCTGGTGGCCCGGGACAGCCTGCTTCAGTTTGATCCGGACATCGGCAAGCCGTCGTCGGCGCCACTGCAGGCGCGCCTGGACCGGATCCGCCTGCGGCAAGCGGACCGGAACGATGTATTGCTGCCGCTGCAATCGGCGCAGGTGCAGGTACTGCCACCGGGCTCCGGGCTGGCGTTGCGCTTCGGACTGGCGACGATGGAGCCGGATGTCGAGTTCCGTTACCGCATGCTGGGCTACAACGAGGCGTGGTCGCCGTGGGGGGCGAACCGCGACCTGGGCTACCGGTTGCTGCCGCCGGGCGATTACCGTTTCGAGCTGCAGGCCCGCATCCGTGGCGGTCGCCAGGCCGAGCCGTTGCTGTACCGGCTGCGGGTCGAACCTTTCTGGTACGAGCGCGGAGTGGTGCAGGCCCTGTTCTGGGTGGCCGGCCTGCTGCTGCTGGTGCTGGCGGTGCGCCTGCGCAACCGCAGCGTCAACGCGCGCAACCGCGAGCTGGAGCGCCGCATCGCCGAACGTACCGGCGAACTGGAAGCAGCCAACCGCCGGCTCACCGAACTGGCCGTCGTCGACGGCCTGACCGGCATCGCCAACCGCCACGCGATGGAGCGCGCGCTGCAGCGCGGTTGGCAGCGCTGCGGCGAACGTGGTGAACCGCTGGCAGTGGTAATGGCCGACGTCGACCACTTCAAGGAATTCAATGACAACCACGGCCACCAGGCCGGCGACATGCAGCTGTGCCGGGTGGCGGCCGCGCTTGCCGCCGAAGTGTCGGGCGTGGATGAACTGGCCGTGCGCTACGGTGGCGAGGAATTCGTGTTGATCCTGCCGGGTGTCGGCCGCGAAGCGGCGTTGCAACGTGCCGAGCGGGTGCGGCAACGCGCTGCACGGGCGATGGCCGAGGCCGGGATGCCGGGCAGCATCAGCCTCGGCGTGGCGGTACGGATACCGGCCGCCGCCGATGTCCCCGGGCACCTGGTGCACTGTGCAGACCTGGCGCTGTACCGGGCCAAGCATGCCGGCCGCAACCGCGTCGAATGCGCCGACGAAGCGGATTTCGCCAGCGCCGCACAGGGCGCCGTGATTGCCGCTGAAACTGTTGCGCCGCCACCGGCCCCCACGCTATCGTCGGCCCCATGATCCGCGACGCCCGCACCCACGCGAACCTGTCGAACAATCGCAACAACGCGATTGCGAACAATCGCACGCGGCCGATGCGGGTCTGCGACTGAGCCAGAGCACCATACGCCCAGTGACCAGAAAACCCGCATCGGCCGATGCGGGTTTTTTGTTGGCCGGGTGGAACCATTCGACGGCCATGCTGGCCGGATGCTGCAAGCGTTTGCCCCACAACCCCAGGAGCTTTCCCATGTGTTCCATCTTCGGCATTTTCGGTTTGCAGCCCGGCGACGACCCGCAGGCAATGCGCCGCCAGGCACTTGAGCAATCGCAGCGCCAGCGCCACCGCGGCCCCGACTGGAGCGGCGTCTATCTCGACGAGCGCACCCTCCTGGTGCACGAACGGCTGGCCATCGTCGACCCCGCCGGCGGCTCGCAGCCGCTGCTGTCCGAAGACGGTGAACTGGCGCTGGCGGTCAATGGCGAAATCTACAACCATCGCGAGCTGAAGCAGGAATTGAAGCAGTCCTACGCGTTCCAGACCGGTTCGGATTGCGAGGTCATCAACGCGCTGTACCGCCAGGACACGCCGGCCAGCTTCCTCAACCGCCTCAACGGCATCTTCGCCTTCGCACTGTGGGACAAGGCGCAGGGCCGGGCGATCATCGCCCGCGACCCGATCGGCGTGGTGCCGCTGTACTGGGGCCACGACAAGCAGGGCCGGCTGTGCGTGGCTTCGGAGATGAAGTCGCTGGCCGACACCTGCGCCGACGTGGCGCAGTTCCCGCCCGGCCACTGGTACGACACCGCCACCGGTGAGTTGACCCGGTATTACGAGCGGCCGTGGCGCGACTACGACGCGGTGCAGGGCGTGCAGGTGTCGCCGCAGGAACTGCGCGAAGCGTTCGAGGCCGCGGTGCATCGCCAGTTGATGACCGACGTGCCGTATGGCGTGCTGCTGTCCGGCGGGCTGGATTCCTCGCTGGTCGCGGCGGTGGCAGCACGTTATGCCCGCCACCGCATCGAGGATGGCGACAGGAGCGAGGCGTGGTGGCCGCGCCTGCACTCCTTCGCCATCGGCCTGAAGGGCTCGCCCGACCTGGCCGCCGCGCAGGTTGCCGCCGACATGCTCGGCACAGTGCACCACGGCTTCGAATATACCTTCGAGGAAGGGCTGGACGCGCTGCCGGAGGTGATCCGCCACATCGAAACCTACGATGTGACGACGATCCGTGCGTCCACGCCGATGTTCCTGCTGGCACGGCGCATCAAGGCGATGGGCGTGAAGATGGTGCTGTCCGGCGAGGGCAGCGACGAGATCTTTGGCGGCTACCTGTACTTCCACAAGGCGCCGAACGCACGCGAATTCCACGAGGAACTGGTGCGCAAGCTCGACGCGCTGAACAACTACGACTGCCTGCGCGCCAACAAGTCGATGATGGCGTGGGGCGTGGAGCCGCGGGTGCCGTTCCTCGATCGCGAATTCCTCGACGTGGCGATGAAGATGGACGCGCAGCACAAGATGGTGCGCAAGGGCAGCAACGGCCCGCAGCGCATGGAGAAGGGCGTGCTGCGCGAAGCGTTCGACGGCTACCTGCCGGAGCAGATCCTGTGGCGGCAGAAGGAGCAGTTCAGCGACGGCGTCGGCTACGGCTGGATCGATGGCCTGAAGGCGCATGCCGACGCGCAGGTCAGCGACCGCGAGCTGGCCGCCGCCGACAAGCGCTTTCCGGTGAATCCGCCGCAGACCAAGGAGGCGTACTGCTACCGCAGTCTGTTCGAGCAGTTCTATCCGACCCCCGCGGCGGCCGAGACGGTGCCGGGCGGCAAGTCGATCGCCTGTTCCTCGCCGGCGGCGATCGCGTGGGACGCCAGCTTCGCGACGATGGCCGACCCGTCCGGCCGCGCCGTGGCCGGCGTGCACGGGCAGGCATTGGCCGGTTGAACAGTGCGCCACGGCCGGCTGCGTGGCGGGCCGTGGCACTCCTTCGCATACACGGGTACCCCGATGCGCATGCATTCATTGTGGCTGCTTGGCCTGTTGTCCGCCCCGGCGCTTGCCGCCGATGCGGTGCCGCTGGAACGGCATTCGCTGGGCAGCTGGGAGGCGGATATCGGCTATGCGGGCGTGGTCCGCGACGGCGACATCCTGCATGTTTCCGGCATCGCCTGCGAGGGCGTGGACATGCAGGCGGCGGTGCGGGCCTGCTACCGCGAGCTGACCGGCATCCTGCGGCGTTTCGGTGCCGACAGCAGCCAGGTGGTGAAGGAAACCCTCTACACCACCGACATGGACGCGCTGATCGCCGCGATCCCGGAGCGCAAGACCTTCTTCGCCGATGCCCGCTACCCGGCCGCGACGTGGGTGCAGGTTGCCCGCCTGTATGGCCGGGAGCACCTGCTGGAAGTGGAATGGACGGTG
The DNA here is from genome assembly GCA_900078405.1 of uncultured Stenotrophomonas sp. Taxonomy (NCBI): domain Bacteria; kingdom Pseudomonadati; phylum Pseudomonadota; class Gammaproteobacteria; order Lysobacterales; family Lysobacteraceae; genus Stenotrophomonas; species uncultured Stenotrophomonas sp. Next base: position 218,951 of record FLTS01000001.1, read on the forward strand.
CGCCTGGAGTGAAACCAGCGGCCGGGGCCGGCATTCGTGCCGCGTTGCTCTTGCGAAAGTGCCGGTTGCCGACGGAGGGGCTTGCGCTGTACGGAAGTTTTCCGGTGATGCCCGTGCTCAGGGCGCGGCGACGTAGCATCCACGATTTTCCTGCACGGCCCAGCGCTGCCAGGGGTTGAACAGCGGCACGCCGGTGGCGGCAAAATCCGCCATATTGCGCGTCACCACGGTCAGGCCATGCACCAGCGCGGTGGCGGCGAGCAGCGCATCGCGTTCCGAGGCGGGGTCGGGCACGTGCAGGCGCGCGCAGCGCAAGGCCACGCCTGCATCCACCGCCAGCACGCGGCCACTGAATTCCGGGATCACGCGCTGCTCCAGCCATGCCCGCAGCAGGGCACCTTGCGCGGCATCACGCCGTTGCATGCGCAGCACGCCGATTTCCAGCTCCATCAACGTCAGGCTGGAAATGGCGCAATGGGCCAGCGCCACGTCCGCGAGCCATGCCGCCACGCTGGGGTCGGCACAGCCACGCAGCGCTTTGTACGACTCGGAGATGATGTTGGTATCGAGCAGGTACACGGGGGTGGCCTGGCTCAGTCGTCGAAATCGGGAATGCGCAGGCCCAGGCGCAGTTCGGGCGGATCGAACGCGGTGTCTTCCGTGCTGCCCATTCCGGGCATGTCCAGGGCTTGCAGCAACGTGCGCGGCTTGCCGGTCAGGCGCTGGTAGTCGGCATAGCTGAGCAGGACGTGCGCCGGCCTGCCACGGTCGGTGATGACCACCGGCCCGTCCAGCGCGGCTTTCTCGGCGCGGCCCAGATCCTGATTGAGTTCACGGCTGGAGAGCGTAGTGGTCATGGCGGCTCCCGATAGCTGGATGTGGTTACGTTCCTACATTGGTCAGGGGGAGAGTCGAACGACACCCGTGTGCTCCCCCGCCGACCATCGGCGACGCGGCAGGAGCGGTCGCCGGTGGACAAGGAGAGACGCTTCAGCGGACGGCCGCAGGTTCCAGCTTTAGCGTGTGGCGGGTTTCCCCCGGCAGGAACGGCGTCGGCCGGCCCTGCGCCCAGTCGTCGTGGCCGGCGCCCCAGTAGGGTGACAGCGGGTGGCCGCTCTGGCCGCCGGGCATGTGCACGATGCCGTCGGCTTCATGGCCAGGCGACACCACCATGCGTTCGGAGGCGCCGAACGACGGGCCCTGCACGCGCGGCATGTTGCCGTCGCCGGGCAGGGCTTGTGCCGGCATGCACAGCCAGCGTTTGAACAGTGCCGGCAGCGCGCGCGATACCGGGTGGCAGATGGCGGCGGTATTGCGCTCGCCCCACGTGCGGGCGGCAAGGTCGGTGCCCTGTGCGGTGAGGTCGGTCTCCAGTTCCCGGGCGCTGTGCGCGAGCAGTTCGTCCCAGCTTGCGAACGGCGGCGGCAGCAGGTGCGGCGGGCGTTGTTGCAGCAGCGGCCAGGCGATGCCTTCCAGCTGCGGCAGGTTGGGTTCGATCCAGTCCTCGCCCAGCGCCTGTCTGGCTGGCGCGAGCAGGCCGGCCTGCAAAGTGTCCAGGGTGATGCCGCGGAAGCCGCGGGCGATGCGGTAGCTGGCCGAGTCCACCGCGGCATGGTCGTCCCAGTGGCGGCTGGCGGCCTCCAGCCGTTGCAGGGCCGGGTCGTCGCTGTGTTCGACGGTGGCGCGCAGCAGCTTCCACCAGCGCTCCATCAGCACGGCGCGGTCGTCGAGCTGGATCGCCAGCAGGTCGCGTTCGTCGAAGTGCTCGCGTGCGAACAATCCCTCGCGGATCTGCCGGGCGCGGGCGCCGAGGTCGTAGCCGCCGTCGCCGGCCACGGCCAGCGCGTCGCCATCGAGCACGCGGGTGTTGGCGGTCCACAGGCGGTGGTCGGGCGGATCGATCAGGCTCGGTGCGTCGTCGCTGCGGATCGCCCACGGTGCGCAATGGCGATCGGCGATGGCGTCGGCGGTGCAGCCTTCGCCGCGGTCCGGGCGCGCGCCGATCAGGCGCCAGGCGATGCGTCCGTGGCTGTCGGCCAGCATCAGGTTCTGCGCGGGGATGCCGGAGCGGTCGGCCACAGCCAGTGCGTCGTCGAGGTTGCCGGCCGTGGCCATGTCGGCGAAATCCAGCCGTACCGCGCCGGGCAGCTGCGCCACCCAGCGCAGCGCCAGCAGGCTGCCATCGGCGTTTTCGTGCAGCACCGGGCCCCAGCCGTTTTCGCGCACGCGCAGGATTTCGGCCGGTGCGCCGGCCACGGCGATGGTTTCGTCGAAGGTGCGTAGGCTGGCCGCATCGGCGGCCTCGATGCGGGCGAAATCGGCGGTGTCGATGTAGCTGTTGGTGAAGCCCCAGGCAACATGGGTGTTGCTGCCGACGATGACCGCCGGCAGGCCGGGCAGGGTGAAGCCGGCCACGTCGACCTTGCCGCCCGGTGCGCTGGCGTCGGCGTAGCGCAGGCGCGCGCGGAACCAGATGTTGGGTGCGCGCAGGGCCAGGTGCATGTCGTCGGCGACGATGGCGCGGCCATCGGCGGTCAGCGCGCCGCCGACGGCGAAGTTGTTGCTGCCGGGGGCGGAATCGCTCGCTACTGGTGGCCAGCCGAGGGCGTGGGGCGCGAGAGCTGCCGTTGCGTTGGGCGTGGTGGATTCGCCTGCCGGCACCCGCAGGTCGAGCGCGGTGGCGTCTGGCAGGTCCGCATCGCCGCGTGGCTGTCCGAACAGGGGCGCGTCCCACTGGCTGCCGTCATGGACGAGCAGCGCGTACAGCGCCGGTGGCGCCACCTCGCGGATGCGCGCCAGCGCCAGTTCGCGGGTGTTGGCCGGGTCCTGCAGGTCGGCGTACATCGCCAGCCCGGCCAGCACCGAGTCGTCCAGTTCCCAAGGTCGCGGTTGCTGGCGCAGCAGCAGGTAGGGCCACGGGCGCACCTTCAGCGCGGCAAGGCCGGCGTTGACGCCGTCGCGGTAGGCTTCCAGCACCGCGCGCTTGTCGCCCAGCGCGACATCGAGATTGGCCTGGGTGCGGGCGCGCAGGCGGTGCACGCGCATGCGCCGGTCCAGCGGCAGGGCGGCCGGGCCGAACAGTTCGGCCAGCTCGCCGGCGGCGGCGCGGCGCATCAGGTCCATCTCGAAGTAGCGTTCCTGCGCGTGCACGTAGCCCAGTGCGCGGGCCATGTCGCGTTCGCTGGTCGCCTCCACCGTCACCATGCCGTTGCCGTCGCGTGCGATGGCGACCGGTGCGTCGAGGCCCGGCAGGGCCAGTTCGCCCTGCAGTTGCGGCAGGCTGCCGCGCAACAGCAGCCACAGCGTGCCCAGTGCGAGCAGCACCAGCACCAGCAATAGTCCCGACAGACGCAACAGCCAACGCGACATGGGTATCTCCCCGTGATGGTCCGGTGATTGTAGGGGGCGATGCCGGCCGGGGGAGGGAGAGCGCAACTGAAACTGATTCCGATTAGATCATCGCCGCAGCGGATCGGGCATCCTGTGCACCATCACGAACCAGCAGGAGCCTCCCAATGCAGGGCCAGCCCGACGTCATCGAATACCTGAAGGAGCTGCTGCGCGGCGAACTGGCCGCGCGCGACCAGTACTTCATCCACTCCCGCCGTTACGAGGACCAGGGGCTGTATGCGCTGTACGAGCGCATCGGCCACGAGATGGAAGAGGAAACCCAGCATGCGGACGCGCTGCTGCGCCGCATCCTGTTTCTCGGTGGCGACCCGGACATGCGCCCGCATGCCTTCGAGCCCGGGAAGACCGTTGTGGAGATGCTGGAGAAGGACCTGCAGGTCGAGTACCAGGTGCGTGCCAACCTCGCCGCCGGCATGAAGCTGTGCGAGGAGCACGGTGACTACGTCAGCCGCGACATCCTGCTGGCGCAGTTGCGCGATACCGAGGAAGACCATGCCTGGTGGCTGGAGCAGCAGCTGGGCCTGATCAAACGCATCGGCCTGGAGCTGTACCAGACCAGCAAGATCGACGCCAAGGGCGGCGCCGCGCACTGAGCAGGGCTTCGTCGCCAGCCAGCCTCCGCGCCAGCCAGCCGACACCTGTAAACGCCGAAGGCCGGGGATTCCCGGCCTTCGGCGTTTCTTGCCCACATGGGTATGCCTGCAGGTTCACGGGCGCTGCAGGCGGTACACGGCGGTGGCCAGCGTGGTGACGCCTTCTTCGCGGAAGCGCGGCTCCTGGGCGAGGATGTCGCGCCGTTCCCGCAGCTCCAACTGCCAGCCGGCGGCGAACAACGCCTGCATTTCGTCCTGGTCCACCGAAAACGGCGGGCCGGATTTTTCCGCCTGCGGGTATTCGAGGGTGATGACCAGCGCCTGGCAAGCGGCCGGCAGCCGCGCATACACCGTGTCGCGGTAGCGCCGGCGCAGTTCCGGCGGCAGTGCGATCAGCGCGGCGCGGTCGTAGACGGCGGCGATGCCGGCCAGCAGCGCATCGTCGAGCGCGAAGGCGTCGCCGCGGATGATTTCGATCGGGCCGGCGGTGAAGTGCTCGGCATTGCCGCTGGCATGGCGCTCGGGCGTGATCCCGGCGTCGGCGAAGAACTGCTCCACCGCCAGCGGCGACAGTTCCACGCCGAGCACGCGGTGGCCCTGTGCGGCCAGCCAGTGCATGTCCAGGCTCTTGCCGCACAGCGGTACCAGCACCTGGCTGCCGGGCGCGAGTTGCAGCGCCGGCCAGTGCTTTTCCAGCAGCGGCATGACGTCGCCACGGTGGAAGCCGATCTGTCCTTGTTGCCAGCGTTGCAGCCAGAAGTCGGGGTGCATGGGGAGCTCGCGTGTGCAGGGAGTGCCATTGTAGGAGCGCACCCTGGTGCGCGATGGGGCTTTCCGGGCAAGCCCGTGCCGGGCAGGCCCGGCACCTGCGACGAGCCGTAGATGCGGGGGCTTGCCCCGCATGGGGCTTTACCGGTGCCTTATCTATTGAACGTCGGGGCCTTCCACCTTCTGCCGCGCCACGCATGCGCATGGTGACGACAATGCCGGCCGCGCCGGTGAAGTGGGTTATTGGACGTCCAGCCCTTCCACCTTCTGCCAGCCTCTGGGCAACAGATGCCCGCGGCTGGCCCGCGCGCCCACGTAGGCATCCAGCTCCTTGAACGACAGGTTCATGGTGCGCTGGCCACTGCGCACCTGCAGGGTGTTGCCGGGTGATACCGCGACCACCGCCACCACGCGTTCGGTGGCGAGCTTGGCCTTGGGGATCTCGATGATCTTGTTGCCCTTGCCCTTGTCCAGCTCGGGCAGTTCGCTGGCCGGGATGGCGAGCATGTTGCCGGCGCTGGTGACCGCGACGATGCGGTCGGCCTCGGTACTGGCGACCACCGCCGGTTGCAGCACCGCTGCGCCGGGCGAGAGGTTGAGCATGGCCTTGCCGGCCTTGTTGCGGCCGGTGAGGTTCTCGAAGCGGGTGACGAAGCCGTAGCCGTGGCTGGAGGCCAGCACGAAGCGGGTATCGTTGTCGCCGCTGGCCAGGGTGACGAAGGCGCTGCCGGCGGCCGGCGAGAAGCGGCCGGTCAGCGGTTCGCCGTTGCCGCGCGCCGAGGGCAGGGTATGCGCCAAGGTGGAATAGGCGCGGCCGGTGTTGTCGAGGAAGGCCACCTGCTGGGTGCTGCGGCCGCGTACCGCCGCCAGCAGGCTGTCACCCTCGCGGTAGGACAGGCCGGCGGCATCGACGTCGTGGCCCTTGGCGGCGCGTACCCAGCCCTTTTCCGACAGCACCACGGTGACCGGTTCGCTGGCGACCAGCTCGGTCTCGTCGATGGCATGGGCGGCGCTGCGCTGCACCAGCGGCGAGCGGCGCTCGTCGCCGAACTTCTTGGCATCGGCCAGCAGCTCGTCCTTGACCAGCTTTTTCAGCCTGGCGGTGCTGCCGAGGATGGACAGGATCTTCTCGCGCTCGGCGGCCAGCTCGTCCTGCTCGCCACGGATCTTCATTTCCTCCAGCCGCGCCAACTGCTTCAGCTTGGTTTCGAGGATGTAGTCGGCCTGGTCTTCGGACAGGCCGAAGCGGGCGATCAGCGCGGCCTTCGGCTCGTCCTCGGTGCGGATGATGCGGATCACTTCATCCAGGTTGAGGAAGGCCACCAGCAGGCCTTCCAACAGGTGCAGGCGGCGCTCGACCTTCTGCAGGCGGTGGTTGAGGCGGCGGGTCACGGTGTCCTGGCGGAAGCGCAGCCATTCGCTTAACAATTGCTTGAGGTTCTTGACCTGCGGGCGGCCGTCCAGGCCGATGACGTTGAGGTTGACCCGGTAGCTCTTTTCCAGGTCGGTGGTGGCGAACAGGTGGCCCATCAGATGTTCGGCATCGACGCGGTTGGAGCGCGGGATCAGCACCACCCGCACCGGATTGGCGTGGTCGGATTCATCGCGGATGTCCTCCAGCCACGGCAACTTCTTGGCGCGCATCTGCTGGGCGATCTGCTCGATCACCTTGGACGGCGACACCTGGTGTGGCAGCGCGGTGATGACGATGTTGCTGCCTTCCCGGTTGAAGGTGGCGCGGGCGCGTACGCTGCCGTGGCCGGTTTCGTACATCGCGCGCAGGTCGGTGGCGGGGGTGATGATCTCCGCGGTGGTCGGGTAGTCCGGGCCTTTCACGTGCTCGCACAGGTCGGCGGTGCTGGCCTCGGGGTCGTCGAGCAGGCGCACCAGGGCGCTGACGATTTCATTGAGGTTGTGCGGCGGCACGTCGGTGGCCATGCCGACCGCGATGCCGGTGGTGCCGTTGAGCAGCAGGTGCGGCAGCCGCGCCGGCAGCCAGCTCGGTTCTTCCAGCGTGCCGTCGAAGTTCGGCGACCAGTCGGTGGTGCCTTGGCCGATTTCGCCGAGCAGCACTTCGGCGATCGGGGTGAGCTTGGATTCGGTGTAGCGCATGGCCGCGGCGCTGTCGCCGTCGATGGAGCCGAAGTTGCCCTGGCCATCGATCAGCGGGTAGCGGTAGGAGAACGGCTGAGCCATCAGCACCAGCGCCTCATAGCAGGCGCTGTCGCCGTGCGGGTGGTACTTGCCGATCACGTCGCCCACGGTGCGCGCGGACTTCTTCGGTTTGGCCGCCGCGTTCAGGCCCAGCTCGCTCATTGCATAGACGATGCGCCGCTGCACCGGCTTGAGGCCGTCGCCGATGAAGGGCAGGGCGCGGTCCAGCACCACGTACATGGAGTAGTCGAGGTAGGCGCGTTCGGCGTATTCGCGCAACGGCTGCTGTTCGTAGCCGTGGAAGGTGGTGCGTACGAGTTCGGTCATGCGGAGCTGTTACCTGTGGCTGGGGGAGGCGACGGCCGCCGCCCCCGCAAACGGTTGATTATCCGCATGCGCCCGGGGATGCCAAGCCGCAGGCAGGTGGCGGGGGTCGGGGGGTCGGGGATCGATCTACTGGTGCAATGCAGCATTTGATGCCCGGTGAAATATTTCCATTGAGAAATATTACTTTCGGAATGATAATGCGCGCCCATGATCTGTGCCTCCGTCAATCCCCCCAGCTTCGGCCTGCTGCTGCGGCAGGTGCGCGACAACCTCGCGCGCCAGCTCGATGTGTCACTGGCCGAGGAGAACCTCGGCATCGGCTTCACCCACTTTGTTGGCTTGAAAGTGCTGGCGCACATGGCCCCGTGCACTGCCAACGAGCTGGCACAGGCGCTGGACCAGGTGCCCAGCGCGGTGACCCGGTTGCTGGACAAGCTCGAAGCACTGGGTTGCGTGCGCCGCGAGCCGCACGCGCAGGACCGGCGCGCCCTGCAGATCGTGCTGACCGAGCAGGGCCGCGAAATGTGTGCGCGGCTGAAGAAGCGCGGCGACGCGGTGATGGATTACGCCATGCGTGACCTGAGCCCCGAAGAGCGCGCCCTGCTGATGTCCCTCCTTACCCGGATCCGCGACTCCCTGACCCCATGACAACATTCACGCTTCATACCCTGCCGCGCCGTGCCCGGCCGCTGCTGCCGTCGGCGCTGGTGCTGGCGCTGGCTGCCTGCGCCAGCAGCGGTGGCCTGCAACCGCAGGGCCGGTTGCTCGATGCCGACACCCTGCACAGCGAACGCACCCTGGCCACCAGCGACCTGGCCGTGGCCGGTTTCCCGGCCAGGGATTGGTGGCGCGGTTTCGGCGACCCGCAACTCGATGCGCTGGTCGCCGAGGCGCTGGCCGGCCATCCGAGCCTGGACGCAGCCGACGCGCGCCTGCGCCAGGCTCAGGCGCAGGCCGGCATCGCCCATGCCGACCGCCTGCCGAGCCTGTCCGTATCCGGTGGCTATACCGGCGTGCGCCTGCCCGAGTCGATGGTCGGCGACGAGATGGGCGGCCACTACCTGGGCAGCGGCCAGGTGGCGTTCGATTTCAGCTACGGCTTCGACCTGTGGGGCGGCAAGCGCGCCAGTTGGGAAGCGGCCGTGGATGGCGTGCATGCCGCCACCATCGATGCCCAGGCTGCGCGCCTGAACCTGTCGGCCGGCGTCGTCCGTGCCTATGTCGAGCTCGACCGCGCCTGGCAGGCCAACGACGTCGCCGAGCAGGAGCTGGAGCGCGCGGGCAAGACGCTGCAACTGGTGCGCCAGCGCCGTGCCGCCGGCATCGACAGCGCATTGCAGGTGCGCCAGGCCGAAGCCCGCATCCCCGCCGCGCAGCAGCAGCTGCAGGCGGCGCAGCAGCAGATCGACGCGGCCCGCACCGCGCTGGCCGCGCTGCTCGGGCGGGGGCCGGACCGCGGCCTGAGCATCGAGCGCCCGCAGGCGTTGAACGCCGCCGCATTGCAACTGCCCGGCGTGCTGCCCAGCGAACTGCTGGGCCGGCGCCCGGACGTGGTGGCCGCGCGCTGGCGGGTGGAAGCGGCCGGCAAGCAGGTCAAGGTGGCCGAAACCCGCTTTTATCCCAGCTTCAACCTCACCGCACTGGCCGGTGTGGTCGCCCCCGGCGTCGGCGACCTGCTCGAGAGCAGCTCCACCTTCGCCTACCTCGGCCCGGCACTGAGCCTGCCGATCTTCGACGGCGGCCGCCTGCGCGCCAACCTGGCCGGCGCCGACGCGCAATACGACCTGGCCGTGGCCGGCTACAACCAGACCGTGATCGATGCGCTGCACGAGGTGGCCGACCAGGTCAATTCGCCGCCCAGCGACTTGACCTGGGCCGAGGTGGCCGACCAGGTCAACGCGGTGCGCTCGCTGGAGCAGCAGGTGCAGTCGCAGCAGCAGGCGGTGGACAGCGCCGGCGCGGCCTTCGACCTGGCCGGGCAGCGCTACCGCGCCGGCATCGGCAGCTACCTGGACGTGCTCGGCGCACAGGCGCAACTGCTGGCCGCGCAACAGTTGCAGGTCGCGCTGCACGCCCAGCGCCTGCTGGCCGCGGCAAGGCTGAGCCAGGCGCTGGGTGGCGGCTTCGAGCCGGACGCCGACGCGCGCCTTTCCCATTCCTCCGTATCACCGCATTCCTGAAAGTTTCCCCATGACTCAGACTTCCACAACTCCCCAAGCCCCCGTCACTTCCAGCCGCCGTGGCCGCCTGCTGCGTGGGCTGCTGGCCATCATCGTGCTGCTGCTGGCGGCATTCGCACTGTGGTATTTCGCTTTCGGCCGCTGGTTCGAGGAAACCGACGACGCCTACGTGCAGGGCAACCAGGTGCAGATCACCCCGCAGGTGGCCGGTACCGTGGTCGCCATCGCCGCCGACGACGGCATGCGCGTGGAGCAGGGCCAGTTGCTGGTGCAGCTCGACCCGGCCGACACCGAAGTGGCGTTGCAGCAGGCCGAGGCCAATCTCGCCCGCACCGTGCGCCAGGTGCGCGGCCTGTACCGCAGTGTCGAAGGCGCGCAGGCCGAGTTGAACGCGCGCCAGGTCAGCCTGAAGCGCGCCCGCGACGACTTTGCCCGGCGCAAGGACCTGGCCGCCACCGGCGCGATCTCCAACGAGGAGCTGGCCCACGCCCGCGACGAGCTGGCCGCGGCCGAAGCTGCCGTGGCCGGTTCGCGCGAAACCTTCGAGCGTAGTCGCGCGCTGGTGGACGACACCGTGGTTGCCACCCAGCCGGATGTGCAGGCCGCCGCCGCGCAGTTGCGCCAGGCGTGGCTCAACAACGCCCGCGCCGGCATCGTCGCGCCGGTCGCCGGCTATGTCGCGCGGCGTTCGGTGCAGGTCGGCCAGCGCGTCGCGCCCGGCGCGACGCTGATGAACGTGGTGCCGTTGAACCAGGTGTGGGTAGAGGCCAACTTCAAGGAGGGCCAGCTGCGGCACATGCGTCTGGGCCAGGAAGTGGAGCTGCGTTCGGACCTGTATGGCAGCGAGGTGACATTCAAGGGCCGCATCGCCAGCCTCGGGCTGGGCACCGGTTCTGCGTTCTCGCTGCTGCCGGCACAGAATGCCAGCGGCAACTGGATAAAGATCGTGCAGCGCGTGCCGGTGCGCATTGCCATCGATGAAAAGCAGTTGGCCGAACACCCGCTGCGCATCGGCCTGTCGATGCAGGCCGAGGTGAGCCTGCGCGACCAGAGCGGCGAGGTGCTGCCTGCCAAGCCGGCCGAGGGCAACGTGTTCGACACCGACGTCTACGCCAAACAATTGCATGACGCCGATGCGGCGATCGGCCGCATCATCCACGACAACCTGCCGCGGCAGGCCCGGGCCGGCTGAGGCGACACCCCATGTCCGCTCAAGCTCCAGCCGCGCCCGCCACGCCGGGTGCGCCGGCTGCCGGTTTCGCGCCGCCCAGCGTCGCGCTGTGCACCGTCGGCCTGGCGATGGCCTCGTTCATGCAGGTGCTCGACACCACCATCGCCAACGTGGCGTGCCGTGCGCGCGAGACGGTCAGCCTGTCGGTGCTGGACACCACCATCGCCAACGTCTCGCTGCCGGCCATTTCCGGCAATCTCGGCGCCAGCTCGCAGCAGGCCACCTGGGTCATCACTTCGTTCGCGGTCAGCACCGCCATCGCGCTGCCGCTGACCGGCTGGCTCAGCCGCCGCTTCGGCGAGACCCGGTTGTTCATCTGGGCCACGCTGGCCTTCACCGTCGCCTCGCTGCTGTGTGGGCTGGCGCAGAGCATGGGCATGCTGGTGGTGTCGCGGGCGTTGCAGGGTTTCGTCGCCGGGCCGATGTACCCGATCACCCAGTCGCTGCTGGTGTCGATCTACCCGCGCGAGAAACGCGGGCATGCGCTGGCGCTGCTGGCAATGGTCACCGTGGTCGCGCCGATCGCCGGGCCGATCCTCGGCGGCTGGATCACCGACAACTACAGCTGGGAATGGATCTTCCTGATCAACGTGCCGCTGGGCGTGTTCGCCGCGCTGGTGGTCGGCAGCCAGCTCAAGGGCCGGCCCGAGCAGATCGAGAAGCCGAAGATGGATTACGTCGGCCTGATCACCCTGGTGATCGGCGTCGGTGCGCTGCAACTGGTGCTGGACCTGGGCAACGACGAGGACTGGTTCTCTTCGACGAAGATCGTGGTGCTCAGCTGCGTGTCGGTGGTGGCGCTGGCGGTGTTCCTGATCTGGGAGCTGACCGACAAGGATCCCATCGTCGACCTGCGCCTGTTCCGCCACCGCAACTTCCGCGCCGGCACGCTGGCGCTGGTGGTGGCCTATGCGGCGTTCTTCAGCGTGGCGCTGCTGATCCCGTTGTGGCTGCAGCGCGACATGGGCTACACCGCGATATGGGCGGGCCTGGCAACCGCGCCGATCGGCATCCTGCCGGTGATCCTGACCCCGTTCGTCGGCAAGTATGCCGGTCGCTACGACATGCGCATGCTGGCCTCCATCGCCTTCGTGTTCCTGTCGCTGACCAGCTTCCTGCGCTCGGGCTTCAACCTGCAGGTGGATTTCCAGCACGTGGCCGGGGTGCAGCTGCTGATGGGCGTGGGCGTGGCGCTGTTCTTCATGCCGGTGCTGCAGATCCTGCTGTCGGACCTGGACGGGCGCGAGATCGCCGCCGGCTCGGGTCTGGCCACCTTCCTGCGCACCCTGGGTGGCAGCTTCGCCGCCTCGCTGACCACCTGGCTGTGGGCGCACCGCACCCAGGAGCACCATGCGCACCTGACCGAGCACATCTCGGCCTACACGCCGGGCATGCAGGAGCAGGTGGCGGCGCTGGGGCAGGGCGATCTGCAGCACGGCGCGGCGCTGCTCAACACGATGATCAACCACCAGGCCTCGCAGATGGGCTTCAACGACATCTTCTACCTGCTCGGCTGGGTGTTCCTGGCGATCATCGCCTTCCTGTGGCTGGCCAGGCCGCCGTTCGGCGCGGGTGCCGGCAGCGCCGCTTCTGCCGGCGGGCATTGAATTACCGTAGGAGCGACGCAAGTCGCGACCGGGTTTTCTCGGCAAAGCCCGGTCGCGACTTGCGTCGCTCCTACAGGCATTAGGGGGGTGTCGGTACAGGGAATGCCGGAAACGAAAAAACCCGCTTTCGCGGGTTTTCGTCTATTTGAGTCGTGGTGCCCAGGAGAGGACTCGAACCTCCACGGTTTTACCCGCTAGTACCTGAAACTAGTGCGTCTACCAATTCCGCCACCTGGGCGACTCAGGAGGAGAATTATGCGGGTGTATGCAGCTGGCGTCAACAGGCAGTATGGCCTGCCGGCCGGCGCCGGAACGAAAATCCGCCGGGAGCGGATCTGGCCTCGCATGTCGATGGCCGAATGGTCGCGGCCGCGGAGGGCATACAACAAAAAACCCGCTTTCGCGGGTTTTTGTCTGTTTGAGTCGTGGTGCCCAGGAGAGGACTCGAACCTCCACGGTTTTACCCGCTAGTACCTGAAACTAGTGCGTCTACCAATTCCGCCACCTGGGCGACTCAGGGCGCGCATTGTGCGCGTTGGGCATGGGGGTGTCAACGGTTTTTCGGCTGGTACACGCTTCGATACGGGTGCAGGCGCTACCATGGCCAACCAATGAAGAACAAAAAGACCACCGGGGCCGGCAAGGCCCCCACGTCCGCCGCCGGCCGCAAGCCGGGCAAGGCGCCGGCCAAGCCACGCAAGGCCGCCAAGCTGCCGCCGTGGATGCCGGATGTCGCGGCCGCCCCGGCCAAGCCCAAGAGCGGCAGGAACAAGCCCGGGAACGGCGCGTCGCCGCAGAGCTTCGTGCGTGGCCGCCGTGCCAAGCCCTTGTTCGACGACCCGCAGGCTGCGCGCGAGGCCGAGCGCTACGAGAACCCCATCGCCAGCCGCGAGGCGATCCTGCAACTGCTCGATCGCTGTGACGGGCCGCGCAACGCTCAGGAAATCGGTGAACTGCTGGGGCTGACCGAACCGGATCGCGCCGACGCGCTGGGCAAGCGGCTGGGCGCGATGGTGCGCGACGGGCAACTGGTGCAGAACCGCCGTGGCGGCTTCGCCCCGGTGCTGGTGACCAACCTGATCCCCGGCACGGTCATCGCCAACCCGGAAGGCTTCGGCTTCCTGCGCCCGGACGAGGGCGGCGACGACCTGTTCCTGCCGCCGTATGAAATGCGCAAGGTGCTGCACGGCGACCGTGCGCTGGCCAACGTCACCGGCATCGACCGCCGCGGCCGCCGCGAAGGCAGCATCGCGCGCGTGCTGGAGCGTGGCGTCAGCCGCCTGATCGGCCATTACAGCGTCGAGCTGGGCATCAACTACGTGGTGCCCGACGACAAGCGCATCCAGCGCAGCATCCAGATCCCGGCCGACGCCACCGGCGGTGCGAAGGATGGCCAGCTGGTGGTGTGCGAACTCACCCAGGCCCCGGATTCGCGCCGCCCGCCCATCGGCAGGATCATCGCCGTGCTCGGCGACAAGCTCACTCCGTCGCTGGTGGTGGAAACCGCGATCCACGGCCACAACCTGCCGCACGAATTCCCGCCGGAGGTGCTGGACGAAGCCACCGCCATCCCGATGACGGTGGAGCCCTCGATGATCGGCGGCCGTGTCGACCTGCGGCAAATGCCGCTGGTGACCATCGACGGCGAGGACGCCAAGGACTTCGACGACGCGGTGTTCTGCGAGCCGAACCGCGACGGCTTCCGGCTGGTGGTCGCCATCGCCGACGTGTCGCACTACGTGCGCCCCGGCACGCCGCTGGACGACGAGGCGCAGAAGCGCGCGACCTCGGTGTATTTCCCCGGCTACGTGGTGCCGATGCTGCCGGAGACGTTGTCCAACGGCATCTGCTCGCTGCGGCCGAAGGAAGACCGCATGTGCTTCGTCTGCGACATGCAGATAGACCGCAAGGGTGAGGTGACCGGCTCGCGTTTCTACGAAGCAGTGATGAACTCGCATGCGCGCCTGACCTACACGCAGGTGTGGAAGGCGGTGGGCGAGGACGATACGCAGGCGCAGGGCGAAATCGGCGCGCAACTGCCGCAGGTGCAGCGCCTGCACCAGCTGTACGAAGTGCTGGCGAAAGCACGTACGCGGCGTGGCGCCATCGAATTCGAATCCAGCGAAGTGCGCTTCGTGCTGGACAACCGTGGTGAGGTCACGCAGGCCGGCATGCTGGCGCGCAACGACGCGCACAAGCTGATCGAGGAATGCATGATCGCCGCCAACGTGCAGGCCGCGCGCCACCTGCTGGCTGCGCACGTTCCCGCGCCGTACCGCGTGCACGAGCGCCCGCCGGAATCCAAGTACGCCGATCTGCTGGAGTTCCTCAAGGAATTCAAGCTCAGCCTGCCGGCATGGAACAAGGTGCAGCCGGGCGACTACACCAAGTTGCTGAAGAAGGTGCGCGAGCGCCCGGATGCCGCGCTGCTGGAATCGGTGCTGCTGCGCAGCCAGTCGATGGCGGTGTATTCGCCGGACAACAACGGCCACTTTGGCCTGGCGCTGGACGCCTATGCGCACTTCACTTCGCCGATCCGCCGCTACCCGGACCTGCTGGTGCACCGCGCGATCAAGTACGCGCTGACCGGCCGTGCGCCGGAGAAGTACCTCTACACCCCGCGCGAAATGGCGGTGCTGGCGCTGCAATGCTCCGAGCGCGAGCGCCGCGCCGACGAGGCCGAGCGCGAGGTGGACGAGCGCTTCCGCGCGGCATGGATGGAGAAGCACGTCGGCGGCCAGTTCGACGGCGTCATCAGCGGCGTGACCAGCTTCGGCCTGTTCGTGGAACTGGACGAATCCAAGGTCAACGGGCTGGTGCACGTCACCCAGCTGCCGCACGACTATTACCAGTTCGACCCGATCCGCAAGACGCTCACCGGCGACCGCCACGGCAACCAGTTCCGCCTCGGCGACCGCGTGCGCATCCTCGTGCTCAAGGCCAGCATGGAGGAGCGCAAGATCGACTTCCGGCTGGTGGCCAAGCTGGATGGCGAGATCGCCGATGACGCCGGCTTGCCACCGTTGCCGCCGCGTGGCAGGCCGGCCAAGCGGGCGAAGCAGAAATATTGAAAGCAGGAACGAGTGCAGAGGAACGAGTGAAGGAAACAGCCTTGCCCGACCAACGGTCGGGCACCACCGGGCAAGATGAAGCCTGATACCGGTGGGTGCCGACCATTGGCCGGCACTGCTTTTGTTTCTGCCTTTGCTTTACTCGTTCCTCTTTCCTCTGCACTCGTTTCTGGCCGCAAGCCCACCATTCCCCATTCCCAACTCCCCATTCCCCGCAATGAGCAAACAGAACCAATGGATCGTCGGCGTCAACGCCGTGGCCTCGTCGATCGAGAAGGACGCCGAGAACGTCCGTGAAGTATTGATCGAAGCCGGCAGCAAGAACCCGCGCTTGGTCGAGATCGAAGAGAACGCGCTGCGCAAGGGCATCGACGTGCGCAAGGTCAACGCGCAGGCGCTGGGCGGCGTGGCCGGGCAGGTGCGCCACCAGGGCGTGGCCGCGCGTTATGCCGCGGCCAAGCTGTGGGGCGAGAACGAACTGCAGGGCCTGGTCGAAGCGGCCGAGGGCAAGGCGCTGGTGCTGGTGCTGGACGAGGTACAGGACCCGCACAACCTCGGTGCCTGCCTGCGCAGCGCGGCGGCCGCCGGGGTCACCGCAGTGGTGATTCCCAAAGACAAGAGCGCGCCGGTCAACGCCACCGTGCGCAAGACCAGTGCCGGCGCCGCCGACCGCATCCCGGTGGTGGCGGTGACCAACCTGTCGCGTTGTTTGAAGGACATGCAGAAGCTGGGTGTGTGGATCTACGGACTGGCCGGCGAAGCGCAGCAGACCCTGCACCAGCTCGACCTGCGCGGCAACGTCGCGCTGGTGATGGGCGGCGAGGCCGATGGCCTGCGCCGGTTGACCCGCGAAACCTGCGACGGGCTGGTGCGCATCCCGATGCCGGGCGACATCGAGAGCCTGAACGTGTCGGTGGCCACCGGCGTGGCGCTGTTCGAGGCGGTGCGGCAGCGGTTGAGTTGAGTTGAGTTTCCTTCTTCCTGCGGCCTCGCCCCGCTGGGAGGGGGGCTTCAGGCTTCAAGTCGCGCCTCTCAGGCGTGATCCAACGAGCTGGTCTCGTCGCGCTTCTCGCGCGGCGGCAGCGGGGCGTCGCCGTGCACCAGGAACCACACGTTCTCGGCGATGTTGGTGGCGTGGTCGCCGATGCGTTCGAGCGCGCGGGCAATGAACATCGCCGAACGGATCATCTACATGGTCGCCGATGCGTTCGAGGTTCTTGGCCATGAACAGCAGATGCGTGCACGGGGTGATGTTGCGCGGGTCTTCCATCATGTAGGTGAGCAGCTCGCGGAACAGCGCGGTGTACTGCGCGTCCAGCCGCGCGTCGTCCTGGCGCAGCGCCAGCGCGGCGTCGGCGTCGTTGTCGCGGTAGGCCACCAGCGCGCGCTGTACCTGCTGCGCGGCGAGCCGGCCGAGGGCGCGCAGGCCTTGTACCTGCGGCATCGGTGGCACCATGGCCAGCGCGATGGAACGCTTGGCGACGTTGGCGGCGTAATCGCCGATGCGCTCGATGTCGGCCGGGATGCGCAGCCCGGCGAGGATCTCGCGCAGGTCGCGCGCCATCGGCCCGCGCAGCGCCAGGCGCATCACGTCATGGCTGATCTGCTGTTCCAGCGTGTCGATGGCCTCGTCGTTGGCGACGATGCGCCGGGCGGCCTTCTCGTCACGGCGTTCGATCACGTCCAGCGCGGCTTCGAGCTGGGCGACGGACATTTCGCCCATGCGCACGATCTCGGCCACCAGGCGGTTCTGTTCTTCGTCGTAGCTTTTCACGATGTGGTCGTTGGGGAGGTTCATGGTCATGGGTCCGTTGGATTCGTTCGATGTCGCCGCGGCCGTCCCTGATGCTGCATTGCCGGCTGCGGCCGGGCGCGGCCACTCACCCGAAGCGCCCGGTGATGTAGTCCTCGGTCTGCTGCTTTGAGGGATTGGAGAAGATCACTTCGGTGCGGTCGTGCTCGATCAGGTCGCCCAGGTACATGAAGGCGGTGTAGTCGCTCACGCGCGCGGCCTGCTGCATGTTGTGGGTGACGATGGCGATGGTGTAGTCGTTCTTCAATTCCTCGACCAGCTGCTCGATGCGGCTGGTGGAGATCGGGTCCAGCGCCGAGGTCGGCTCGTCCAGCAGCAGCACGTCGGGCTTGAGCGCCACCGCGCGGGCGATGCACAAACGCTGTTGCTGGCCACCGGACAGGCCCAGCGCGCTCTGGCCGAGCTTGTCCTTCACCTCGTCCCACAACGCGCCTTGGCGCAGCGCATGCTCGACGCGGTCGTTCATGTCGGCCTTGGACAGCTTCTCGTGGTGGCGGATGCCGTAGGCCACGTTCTCGAAGATGGTCATCGGGAACGGCACCGGTTTCTGGAACACCATGCCCACCTTCGAGCGCAGGCGGTTCATCGGGTACTTCGGCGAGAGGATGTTCTCGCCGTCCAGCAGCACCTCGCCGCGTGCTTCCAGCTTCGGATACAGCGCGTAGATGCGGTTGAAGATGCGCAGCAGGGTGGATTTGCCGCAGCCGGACGGGCCGATCAGCGCGGTGACGCGCTTTTCCGGGATTTCCAGATGGATGTCCTTCAGCGCATGGAACTTGTCGTAGTAGAAGTCCAGCCCGCGTGCGGCGAGCTTGACCGGTGCCGGTGCGTCCAGGCCCTGGTGCGCGGCGGGCACGCTGATGCGCTGCATCGGCACGGCGTTGGTGAGGTCGTTCATGGCAAGGTCCATGTGGGTTCAGTCGTTCGGAATGCGGTTGCGCAGCAGCAGGCCGCGGGCGGAGAGGCTGACCAGCAGCACGAACACGGTCAGCACCAGTGCACCGGCCCAGGCCAGCACCTGCCACGATTCGTAGGGGCTGCCGGCGAACTGGTTCATCACCACCGGCACCGATGCCATCGGCTGGAACACGTTGCTGTTCCAGTACTGGTTGCCGAAGGCGGTGAACAGCAGCGGCGCGGTCTCGCCGGAGATGCGGGCCAGCGCCAGCAGCACGCCGGTGACGATGCCGGCCATCGCGCTGCGGTACAGCACCTGCATGATCACCTTCCACTGCGGCACGCCCAGCGCCAGCGCCGCCTCGCGCATCTGCACCGGCACCAGCCGCAGCATCTCGTCAGTGGTGCGGATCACCACCGGCAGCACGATGAAGGTCAGTGACAGCGCGCCGGCGAACGCCGAGAAGTTGCCGCCGGTCTGCATCACGTACAGGGTGTAGACGAACAGGCCGAGCACGATGGACGGTGCCGACAGCAGGATGTCGTTGACGAAACGCACCACGGTGCCGGCCTTGCGCGCGTTGCCGTACTCGGCCAGCCAGGTGCCGGCGGCCACGCCCAGCGGGGTGCCGATGGCGATGGCCAGCGCGCACATCACCGCGCTGCCGAAGAAGGCGTTGAGCAGGCCGCCTTCCTGCATCGGCGGCGGTGTCATCCTGGTGAACAGGTCGAGGTTGATGCCGGGCAGGCCCTTGGCCAGCAGCGTCCACAGGAGCCAGCCGAGGAAGAACAGGCCGAACAGTGCGGTGGCGCAGGCCAGCAGCAGTGCCAACGCATTGGTGGCGCGGCGGCGCAGGTACAGCGCCTCGGCGGTTTTCAGGGTGGCGGACATCAGTTGCCCTCCTTGCGGGACAGGCGCAGCAGCATCAGGCGGGCGAGGGCGAGCACCACGAAGGTGACGATGAACAGCACGAAGCCGAGCAGCAGCAGCGCCGAGCGATAGGTTTCGGTGGCTTCGCCGAAGTCGTTGGCGATCAGCGCGGCGATCGTCGTGCCCGGCTCCAGCAGCGACGGCGTCAGGCGCACGCTGTTGCCGATCACGAAGGCCACCGCCATTGTCTCGCCGAGGGCGCGGCCGAGGCCGAGGAAGATGCCGCCGATCACCGCCGAGCGGGTATAGGGCAGCACGATGTCCCAGCTCACTTCCCACTTGGTCGAGCCCAGTGCGTAGGCCGACTCCTTCAAACGCGTCGGTACGGTCAGGAACACCTCGCGCATCACCGAGGAAATGAACGGAATCACCATGATCGCGAGTACGAAGCCGGCGGTGAGCATGCCGATGCCCAGCGGCGGCCCCTGGAACAGCACGCCGATGACCGGCAGTTCGCCGAGGTAGTCGTTGAGGAACGGGGTGACGTATTCGGTCATCACCGGCACCAGCACGAACAGGCCCCACATGCCGTAGATAATGGACGGAATGGCGGCCAGCATCTCGACGGCGGTGCCGATCGGGCCGCGCAGCCAGCGCGGCGCCACTTCAGTAAGGAAGAAGGCGATGCCGAAGCTCACCGGCACCGCGATCAGCATGGCGATCAGTGCGGTGACGATGGTGCCGTAGATCGGCGCGAGCGCGCCGAACTTGTTTTCCACCGGGTTCCAGTCGGCCGAGTAGAAGAAGCTCAAGCCTTGTTCTTGCAGTGCATGGCGGCCGCCCCACAGCATCGACAGCGCGGCGCAGGCCAGCGCGACCAGCACCAGCGCCACGGTGGCGACCAGAAACCAGCGGAACAGGCGGTCGTTGCGGGCATCGCGCTGGTCGCGCGGGCTGGGCAGGGCAAGGGGCGGGGCGATGGCGGTCATGGGGATGGCATTGGCCCGAGAGGAGGCGGGGGAGCTTCAGTTACTCGTGGAACAAGGAGCTGTCATTGAATAAGGGAGCCGTCATTACCGGACATTCGTCCGTTGAAAAGCATCTCCCGCCTTCGCGGGGATGACGCCGTGGCAAAGGCGACCGGACCAAAGGCCCGGCCGCGCCACGGCATCACTTGAACTCGCTGGCCCAGTAGCTTTCGATCTGCGTCACCAGTTCGGCCGGCAGCGGCACGTAATGCAGCTCGTCGGCCTGCTGGCGGCCGTTCTCGAATGCCCACTTGAAGAACGCCAGTGTCTGCTGGTTGCGTTTGGCGTCCCTGGGCTGCTTGTGCATCAACATGAAGTTGGTGGCGGTGATCGGCCACGCCTCGGCGCCCGGTGCGTTGGTGATGACCAGGTTGAAATCCCTGGCGCTGGCCCAGTCGGCGCTGGCCGCCGCAGCCGCGAAGCTCTCGGCGCCCGGTTGCACCCAGTTGCCGGCCGCGTTCTGCAGCGAGGCATACGGCATGTTGTTCTGCAGCGCGTAGGCCAGCTCGACGTAGCCCAGCGCGCCCTTCATCTGCAGCACGTAGGAGGCCACGCCCTCATTGCCCTTGCCGCCGACGCCGTCCGGCCACTGCACCGAGGTGCCTTCGCCGACCTTTTCGTTCCACTCGCCGCTGACCTTGGACAGGTAATTGGAGAAGTTGAAGGTGGTGCCCGAGCCGTCGGAGCGGTGCACCAGGGTGATGCGGGTGTCGGGCAGGGCCAGGCCGGGGTTGAGCGCGGCGATGGCCGCATCGTTCCACTTGCCGATCTTGCCGAGGTAGATGTCGGCCAGCAGCTGGCCGTTCAGGCGCAACTGACCGGGCTGGATGCCTTCCAGATTCACCACCGGCACCACGCCGCCGATGGCCGAGGGAAACTGGCCAAGGCCGGCCTGTGCCAGCTCCTCGCTGGAAAGCGGCTTGTCCGAGGAGCCGAAGTCGACGGTGCCGGCCTTGATCTGGGCGATGCCACCGCCCGAGCCGATGGACTGGTAGTTGACCTTGGCGCCGGTGGCCGCGTTGTAGTCGGCCGACCACCGCGACACCAGCGGGAAGATGAAGGACGCGCCGGCGCCGGAGATCTCCGCGCTCACCTTGTCGCCAGCGGCTGCGGAGTTGCGGGTGTCGGTACTGGTTGACGGGGCGGCCTGCTTGTCGCCGCAGGCCGACAGGCCCAAGGCGATGGCCAGGGAAAGGGCGGCAAGGCCGGTGGTGTGCAGTTTCATGGGCGCTCCATGGCGGGAGAAGGGCCGGCATGGCCGGCGGATGCACACATGAAATGATGTTTTTGTTACAGCTTGATTACATGGGGCCGTGATTGGCGATTGGCGATTGGGAAAAGCAGGCTGAGGCATCCGTTTTTCCAATTGCCAATCACGACCCCAACAAAAAAGCGCGGATCACTTGATCCGCGCCCGAGAGGCGGCGAGGGAGAGGACTCGCCGGTCTCTTTGCTTCAACCGTGGGTTCGCATGAAGGAATCGGTAGGTCGGTAACCGCTTTTCCAATCACCAAATCACGGCTTCATCAGTAGCGCAGGTTCTGCTGCCAGTAGGTCTCGATCTGGCGCACCAGCGTGTCCGGCAGCGGCACGTAGTCGAGCTGGCGGGCCTGCCCGTCGCCATTGGCGTAGATCCACTGGAAGAAGGCCTTGGCGTTGCGCGCGCCGGCGGCGTTCTTCGGCTGCTTGTGCATCAGGATGAAGTTGGTGGCGGTGATCGGCCAGGCGTTGTCGCCCGGGGCATTGGTCATCACCAAATAGAAGTCGCGGCTCGCGCCCCAGTTGGCGCTGGCGGCAGCGGCGGCGAAGGTTTCGTCGGATGGCTGCACGAAGCGGCCGGCGGCGTTCTTCAGCGACGCATGCGACAGGCGGTTCTGCAAGGCATAGGACAGTTCGACGTAGCCGATGCCGCCCTTGATCTGCTTCACGTAGGCGGCCACGCCTTCGTTGCCCTTGCCGCCGATGCCGGCCGGCCACTGCACCGAGGTGCCTTCGCCCACGCTGTTCTTCCAGTCGGCGCTGACCTTGGACAGGTAGTTGACGAAGTTGAAGGTGGTGCCCGAGCCGTCGGAGCGGTGCACCACGGTGATCTTCTGGTCGGGCAAGGTCAGGCCGGCGTTCAGCGCGGCGATGGCCGGGTCGTTCCATTTGCCGATCTTGCCGAGGAAGATGCCGGCCAGCGTCGGGCCATCCAGTTTCAGCGCGCCCGGGGCGATGCCGGCCACGTTGACCACCGGCACCACGCCGCCGATCACCGACGGGAACTGGGCCAGGCCGTACTTGGCCAGTTCTTCCGGCTTGAGCGGGGCGTCGGAGGAGCCGAAGTCCACGGTGGCCGCCTTGATCTGCGCGATGCCGCCGCCGGAGCCGATCGACTGGTAGTTCACCTGCTTGCCGGTGGCGGTCTTGTAGTCGGCCGACCACTTGGACATCACCGGGTAGATGAAGGAGGCGCCCGCGCCGGTCACGTCGTTGGCATGGGCGAGGGAGAGCGAGGATGCGGCCGCGATGAGGGCGGCGGCAACGCGGGTCTTGAACGTGGCGTTCACGGGAAAGCTCCGTAGCGGATGGGTGTGTGGCGGTCACCGTGGCCCGGTGCCGTTGGGCCGCCATTGCATAACCGCGCGATGACAGCCGTGCGTAACGCCGGTGACAACGGCATGACAGGGCGTTCTTCGACCGTATCGGTGTCACCGGACGGGGCGTCACCGAAATGTCATCCATTCGTCGCGCAACTGTCAGCTGCGGGTCGCAACCTGCACGGCGTTTAACGGGCGCTTCACTTTCCGCCGCCGGAACCGCGCCCGCCCGCGTTCGCACCCTCACTCACTTGGAGAGTCCTGTCATGCGTCATTCCCTTCTCGCCGCCGCGTTGATCGCGGCTCTGGGCAGTACCACCGCTTTCGACGCCGCGGCCGCCGACACCACCGAATTGGCGGAGCTGAAGGCCCAGCTGGCCGCGTTGCAGGCCAAGGTGGCCGAGCTGGAGACGCGCACCGATGCGCAGTCGGACATCAATGTCGGTACCCAGCAGAACATCGAGAGCATCACCAGCACCACGCCGAAGGTGGAGACCAAGGGCGGCATCAAGATCACCTCGCCGGACAAGAAGTTCGAAGCCTCGCTCGGCGGCCGCATCCATTTCGACGCCTATGCCTTCGACCGCGATCTTGCCGCCACCACCGGCACCAGCGAATTCCGCCGTGCGCGCCTGACCCTGGCCGGCAAGGCCTACGGCTGGGACTACAAGGTGGAACAGGATTTCTCTGCCGGTAGCAACCTCGACGGCCTGCGTGATGCCTACATCGCCCGTTCGGCGCTGGGCGGCAAGGTCACCATCGGCCACTTCAAGCCGTACCGTTCGATGGAGGAACTGACCAGTTCCAACGAAATCCTGATGATGGAGCGTCCCTTCGCCTCGGCTACCGGCCTGTTCAGCGGCCGCCAGTTCCAGCAGGGCATCGGCTACCAGCGCGCCGGCGACAGCTACACCGCCGGTTTCACCGTGTTCAACCTGCGCGGGGCCTCCGGCAGCCGCAACGAGGGCATGGGCGCCTCGGGCCGGGTGACCTTCGCGCCGATCAACAACGATTTCAATACGCTGCACTTCGGCGGCTGGGCCAGCCTGGAAGATGCCAATCAGGGTTCGGCGGATTTGACCGCCACCGCCAATTACGCGGGGCGTCGCGGCCCGGCGCAGGCCATTGCCGCCACCACCGGCGCCAGCCGCAACACCGTCACCGCCTATGGCCTGGAAGCGGCTGGTTCGTTCGGGCCGCTGTTCTTCCAGGGCGAGTACGTCAACGCCACCTTCGGCCAGCCGCAAGGCCGCGACCAGGACGTGACCACCTGGTACCTGCAGGGCAGCTGGCTGCTCAACGGCGGCCACAAGGGCTACAAGGCGGCCACCGGCGTGTTCGCCTCGCCGAAGGTGGACAAGAGGGGCCTGTGGGAGCTGACCGCCCGCTACGACAGCATCGAGAACAAGGACCTGCTCGACCGCGAGGCCACCAGCACGATCCTTGGCGTGAACTACTACGTCAACCCGAGCCTGCGCTTCATGTTCAACTACACGATGGGCGAGAACGAAGTGACCGGCGACGAAACCAGGCAGTACGCGCTGCGCACCCAGTTCAGCTGGTAAGCGGGCCAACGCCACGGCGACCGCAGACGCCCCGCCATCGCGCGGGGCGTCCGCGTTGGGGCGCTGCATGGGGGGCGCTTCAGCCCTCGATCTTGTCCCTGTAATGGCACAGGTCGCGGATCACGCATTGCGGGCAGTCCGGCTTGCGTGCCTTGCACACGTAGCGGCCATGCAGGATCAACCAGTGGTGCGCGTCCTGCAAGAAATCCTCGGGGATCACTTTCAGCAAGCCGTCCTCCACCGCGCGCACGTCCTTGCCCGGCGCCAGCCCGGTACGGTTGGCGACGCGGAAAATGTGCGTGTCCACCGCCATCGTCGGCTCGCCGAAGGCGGTGTTGAGCACCACGTTGGCGGTCTTGCGGCCGACGCCGGGCAGGGCTTCCAGTGCGGCGCGGTCGGCCGGTACCTGGCCATCGTGTTTCTCGACGAGGATCGCGCAGGCGGCGATCACGTTCTTCGCCTTGGCGTTGTACAGGCCGATGGTGGAGATGTAGCGCTTCAGCCCTTCCTCGCCCAGCGCGAGGATGGCCTGCGCAGTGTTGGCCACCGGGAACAGTTTGCGCGTGGCCTTGTTCACGCCGACGTCGGTGGCCTGCGCCGATAGCGTCACCGCCACCAGCAATTCGAACGGCGAGTCGTATTCCAGCTCCGTGGTCGGGTGCGGGTTGAGCTCGCGCAGGCGGGTGAACATCTCGCGCACTTCGGTGCCGGTCATGCGCTTGGAACGAGGAACGGGTGAAGAGGAACGAGGAACGAGAGAGGAGCGCGATGGCTTTGCTTTGGTCGCGCTCTTTGCGTTCGTCTTCGTTTGAGCTTTGGCAGCGGCATTTGCCGTTGCCTTGGCGGTCGCTCGTTCCTCGTTCCTCTTCACTCGTTCCTTGCTCGTGGCTATGGCTTTTGCTGTGGCTTTGGCTGTCACTGGTTTCTCGTTCCTCTTCACGCGTTCCTGACCTTCGCCTTGGCCCGCGCCAGAATCGCGGCCGCTGCCGGGGGCAGGGCGGGTTTGGCGTTCACGGCCGGGGGCGGCGCGCGCCGCGCCTCGCGCTCGGCGGCGCGGCGTGCCAGGCGCGCCGTGCGTGCGCGATGGCGCTCGCGTGCGGCCCAGGCATCGAGCAGGCGCTGCCGGGTGTCCTGCAGCAACTGTGGCAGGCGCGGGTCCAGCGCCGCGTCGCCGGGCTGCGGGACGTAGTCCATCAGGCCGGCGTCGAGCGCCGCGTCGATGTTCCCGTCCAGTACGTACTGCAGCAACTGCCGGGGCGAAGCGGAAGGGGCGGACATTGCACTGCGGCTCAGCAGTTGCGGAATTCCGGCTTGCGGCGCTCGAGGAAGGCGGCGGTGCCTTCGCGCATGTCCTGCGTGGAGAACATCAGCCCGAACTGCGCGCTCTCGTATTCCAGCCCTTCCTCGATGCCGCATTCGCCGCCGACGTTGACCGCATCGAGCATGCCGCGCAGTGCCAGCGGCGCGGCATTGGCCAGTTGCGTGGCGACCTTCAGGGTTTCCGCTTCCAGTTCGGCGGCCGGTACCACGCGGTTGACGATGCCCAGCTGTTGCGCGCGGGCGGCGTCGATCGGTGCGCCGAGCAGGCACAGTTCCAGCGTCGCCGCGCGCCCGGCCAACCGCAGCAGGCGCTGGGTACCGCCGAAGCCGGGGATCAGGCCGAGGTTGATTTCCGGCTGGCCGAGTTTGGCGCCGTCGGCGGCGATACGCAGGTGGCAGGCCATCGCCAGTTCCAGCCCACCGCCCAGCGCAAAGCCGTTGACCATCGCGATCACCGGCTTGGGCAGGCGCTCGATGCGGCGCATCAGGCGCTGGCCGAGCAGCGAGAAGTCGCGGCCCTGCACCGGAGTGAGCGCATTCATTTCGGCGATGTCGGCACCGGCGACGAAGGCCTTGGCACCCGCGCCGGTCAGTACCACCACCCGCACCGCCGCGTCCTGCGCCGCGTCGGCGAAGGCCACGTCCAGCGCCTGCAGGGTCTGCCGGTTCAAGGCATTGAGCTTTTCCGGGCGCTGCACGGTGATGGTGCGGACGCCATCACGGGTGCTGATCGAAACCGGCAGGTCGGACATGCAGCTGACTCCAGGGAAAAGTTAAGAAAAAGTAAGCGGGGAACTCCCGTCACGGCCGCCGGTCTGAGCCCGGTGTCGTCGGTGGCGGAGCGCCTTGGCGACGGCTATCCTAACCCGTCGCCTCAAGCGGCATGGTTGCCCTGAGACATCCTTCCTGGAGAACTGTTTGATGAAGTTGCGTTCTATCGCGGTCGCCGTGGCCGCCCTGGCCCTCACCGGCACCGCATTCGCCCAGGACGTTTCGTCCGAGAAGGGCAAGTTGAGTTACTACTTCGGCTACGACTACGGCAACAACCTCAACGAGCTCACCGCCCGTGGCGAGCAGCTGGACATCGCCTCGGTGGTCAAGGGCCTGCAGGATGCCTTCGCCAAGCAGCAGCCGGCGATCACCGCCGAGCAGCTGAAGCCGGCGGTCGAAGCGTTCCAGAAGCGCGAGCAGGCCCGTGCCGCCGCCGCCAAGGCCGAGTACGAGAAGGCCGCCGCCGAGAACAAGACCCGCAGCGACCAGTTCCTGGCCGCCAACAAGGCCAAGGCCGGCGTGCAGACCCTGCCCAGCGGCGTGCAGTACCGCGTGATCGAGGCCGGCAGCGGCGGCAGCAAGCCGACCCAGGCCAGCACCGTGACGCTGCAGGTGGCCGGTCCGTTCCCCTACGGCCAGCGCCCGGAAACCGTGCAGCCGCACGACGTGCCGGCGCTGAAGCTGAGCGAAGTGGAAATGCAGGCCATGCGCGAAACCCTGCTGCAGATGCAGCCCGGCGCCAAGTGGGAAATCACCCTGTCGCCGGACAAGGCGTTCGGCGCCGACCCGCGCACCGGCTTCCCGCCGAACGTGGCGGTGCAGTACGAAGTCAAGCTGGTCAGCGTCAAGTAATCCGCTGCGATGACCTGGACGCGCCGGTGGTTCCCACCGGCGCGTTTTCGTTTCCGCAGGCAACGGCGCAGGTGCCGGGCCTGCCCGGCAGTTTCCCCGGTGTGCGGCAAGCCCCGCATCCACGCTGCCTGTGCTGTGGAGTAGGCTTGCGGAGATCCGTCTGATGAATGTCCCGCCCCGTGCCATACCCAGCCCCTGCATCGGAATCTGTTCGCTGGACAGTGCCGGCCGTTGCCGTGGCTGCCTGCGTACGGGCGAGGAGATCGGCGGCTGGCTGCGCATGAACGAGTTGCAGCGCCGGCAACTGATGGACGAGGAGTTGCCCATGCGCGCGCTGGCGTCCGGTTCGCTGGCCGCCGCGCTGCCGGGCCGGGAGCGGCTGCTGCGCGCATTGGAACCGCTGGCCACCGCACCGACCGGGCAGGGCTGGAACCACAGCGAACTGGCCGACCTGCTGCCGGCCGGGCCGCTGGCCGAGGCCGCTGTGCTGGCCGGGCTGGTACCACGGGCGCAGGGCGTGCAGGTACTGCTCACCCGGCGCACCGAGACCCTGCGCAACCACGGCGGCCAGGTCGGTTTTCCCGGCGGGCGCATCGAGGTGGACGACCGCAGCCCGGCAATGGCGGCGCTGCGCGAGAGCTTTGAGGAAATCACCCTACCGCGCGAACAGGTGCAGGTGCTGGGCTACCTTGATCCGTTCCTCACCATTTCCAGCTACCGGGTCACGCCGGTGGTGGCGGTGATCGACCCCGGCTTCGTGCCGGTGCCGCAGCCGGCGGAAGTGGCCGAAGTGTTCGAGGTGCCGCTGGATTTCCTGATGGACCCGGCCAACCTGCACCAGGTCGAGATCGAACATGCCGGCCGCATCCGCCACGTGCTCGAATACAGTTGGCCGGGACAGCGCATCTGGGGCGCCACCGCGGCCATCCTCTACAACCTGCGTCGCCGCCTGGAGCAGAGCCCATGAACACACCGATAGCCTCGCCGTGGACCACGCTGGTGGATGCCGCTTCGCTGGCCGCTGCCTTCATCGCCGCGCCACTGCGCATGGTCGATGCGCGCGCCGCCGCCAGCACCGCCTTGCGGCTGGTGGATGCGCGCTTCTCGCTGGCCGATCCGCAGTCCGGCGCCGCGCACTACGCGGTCGGCCACATTCCCGGCGCCGTATACGCCAGTCTCGATCGTGACCTGTCCGACCTGTCCCGGCAGGGCCATGGCCGCCACCCCTTGCCGGACAGCGATGCCTTCGCCACCACGTTGGGGCACTGGGGCATTGGCGTGGACACGCAGGTGGTGGTCTACGACGCCGGCGACGGCAGCATGGCCGCAGCACGGCTGTGGTGGTTGCTGCGGCTGATCGGCCATCGCAATGTGGCCGTGCTCGACGGCGGATTGGCCGCCTGGCAGGCTGCCGGCGGGCGCCTGGAAGCCGGCGTGGAGCAGGTGCCGGCGTTGCCGCCGTACCCGGGCCGGTTCGACATGGCGCAGGTGGCCGGTGTCGACGAGATTTCCGCGCGGCTGTCGCAGTCGCCGGGCTGGCTGTTCGACGCGCGTGCCGGCGAGCGCTACCGCGGTGAAGTGGAGCCGCTGGACCGCGTTGCCGGCCACGTTCCCGGTGCGCTCAACCGCCCGCTCGCGCTCAACCTGCGTGATGGCCGCTTCCGCCCGGCGGCGGAACTGCGCGCGGAACTGGAACCGCTGCTGGGCGCGCATGCGCCTGCCGAGGCGGTGATGATGTGCGGCTCCGGCGTCACTGCCTGCCACCTGCTGCTGGCCTTCGAGGTGGCCGGCCTGCACGGTGCGCGGGTGTTCGCCGATTCGTGGAGTGGCTGGTCGTCCGATCCGGCGCGCCCGGTGGCGCGGGCGTAGATATGGGGGCATGAATGTAGGAGCGACGTGAGTCGCGACCGGGTTTGTCGTGAAGGCCCGGTCGCGACTCACGTCGCTCCTACGAGTGGCGTGGCATGCGTTGCAGGGGGACTGCCGCCAGCACTTCCTCCCACGGGAACCGCGGCCCCGGGTCGCGCTTGCGCGGCACCCGCAGCGCCGGGTCGTCGCTGGCCGGCACCTGCTCGACATCCAGTTCCTCGTGGCCGGCGATCCAACGCAGCGCCGGCAATTGCGCTGGCAGCCAGTGCAGCAGCGCGACCAATGCATCGATCTGCACACGCGGATAGGGTTCGTCCATCGCCTGGTGGCGCGAGTCCAGCCAATGCGGGTAGCGGCCGCGGTTGACCAGTTCGATACCTACCGAACGCGGGTTGAAACCACGCACGTGGTGGGCCACGCGCAGCACGTCCACGTACTGGTGGATGCTGCCGTCGCGATCGATGTAGTAATGGCCACTGTTGCCGGTACCACTGGCGTAGAGCACGCGCTCGCCGTATTCGCGCGCCGTTGCCAGGTCCGGCAGTTCGGTGCAGTGGATCACCACCAGGTCGACCGCCGCCGGCTCGCGCGCCGGCAGCAACGGTTCGTAGGGCAGGGACGCGGCGTGGATGAAGGGCATGGCGGGCATCGGGCGATGCTAGCATTGCGCCCCCAGTGCTTCTGCCCGAATACCTGTGATGAACCGCGGCCACTGCATTCTTTCCCACGGTTTCGAAAGCGGCCCGGAGGCGACCAAGGTCACCGCGCTGGCCGAGGTGGCGCAGCGGCTGGGCTGGAGCCACGAGCGCCCGGACTACACCGACCTGGACGCGCGCCGCGAGGTCAGCGAAGTCGGCGACGTGCCTGCGCGCCTGCAGCGCCTGATCCAGCGGGCGGGCGAAGCCGCGCGGCAGGGCCCGGTGGTGCTGGCCGGTTCCAGCCTCGGCGCCTATGTTTCGGCCATCGCCTCGCTGCACGTGCCGGTGCGCGCGCTGTTCCTGATGGTGCCGCCGACGAAGATGGGGCCGATGCCGGCGCTGGATGCGACGGCGGTGCCGACCAGTGTCATCCACGCCTGGCATGACGAACTGATCGCGCCGGCCGAGGTCATCGGCTGGGCACGGGCGCGTGCGGCGCGGCTGCTGCTGGTCGATGACGGGCACCGGCTGGAGAACCACGTCGAAACCTCGGCGCGCGAATTCGAGGCGCTGCTCCAGACTTTGTAGATGCGGGGCTTGCCCCGCATGCGGCTTCACCGGGAAAGCTTCATGCGGGGCAAGCCCCCGCATCTACAAGGCATATGGATGGGGCAATGCCCGCAGGCCAACGGGTTGCACGGTGCTGCGGCCCGTACAATGACGCCCCCGGCCCGTTGCCGTTCCCCCGTGGTATCCCCTGTGAAATTCTTCGTCTCCTGTGCCAAGGGCCTGGAATACCTGCTGGCCGACGAACTGTTGGCGCTGGGCCTGCCCCGCGCCACGGCCACCATCGCCGGTGTCAACGCCGAGGGGGAGCTGCGCGATGCGCAGCGCGTGGTGCTGTGGTCGCGGCTGGCCAGCCGCGTGCTGTGGCCGCTGGCCGAGTTCGACTGCCCGGACGAGGTGGCGCTGTACCAGGGTGTGCTGGCGATGCCGTGGGAACAGCATCTGGACGCCGTGGCCGGGCGCGACAATGGCGTATAGCGTTCGTTGTCGCGCCCCGGAACAGCATCTGGACGCCGAGCTGACGCTTGCCGTCGATGCCCACGTCTCCGGCACCGCCATCACCCACGCGCGCTTCGCCGCGCAGCGGATCAAGGACGCGGTGGTGGACCGCCTGCGCGGGCAGGGCATGGAGCGGCCGTCGGTGAATGTCGAGTTCCCGGACGTGCGCATCAACCTGTCGCTGCGCAAGGGCCGGGCCACCATTTCCATCGACCTCGGCGGCGGCTCGCTGCACAAGCGCGGCTGGCGGCTGGCGCAGAACGACGCACCGCTGAAGGAGAACCTTGCCGCCGCGGTGCTGCTGCGTGCCGGCTGGCCGAAGATCCACGCCGAAGGCGGTGGTCTGCTCGACCCGATGTGCGGCGGCGGCACGCTGTTGATCGAAGGTGTGTTGATGGCCGCCGACGTCGCTCCCGGCCTGCAGCGCCACGGCAGCATCCCGCCGAGCCGCTGGCGCGGTTTCGACCAGCCGCAATGGCGTGAATTGCTGGCCGAGGCGCGCGAACGCGAGCGTGTGGGCCGGGCTGCATTGAAGCAGGTCATCCACGGCAGCGACATCGATCCGCAGGCGATCCGCGCAGCCAGGCAGAACGCCGAGGAAGCCGGCGTCGGCGAGGCGATCTGGTTCGGCGCGCGCGACGTCGCCGACCTGCAGGTGCCGCCGCAGGAAGCCGGTTGCGTGGTTTGCAATCCGCCCTATGACGAACGCCTGTTCGCCGATGCCGCGCTGTACCGCCGGCTCGGCGATGCGCTCAAGCGCACGGTGCCGCAGTGGCGCGCCAGCCTGCTGTGCGGCAATGCCGAATTGGCCTTCGCCACCGGCCTGCGCGCGCGCAAGACGTATCAATTGTTCAACGGCGCGATCGAGTGCGCGCTGATCGTCTGCGACCCCATCGCGGTGCCGCAGCGCGAGCACGACGGCGTGCCGCGCGAGTTGAGCGAAGGCGCGCAGATGGTTGCCAACCGCCTGCGCAAGAACCTGAAGAAGTTCAAGAGCTGGCGTGCGCGCGAGGACGTCACCTGCTTCCGCGCCTACGATGCCGATCTGCCCGAATACGCGGCGGCCATCGACGTCTACCAGGAAGACGGTGGCAAGCGGCGCACCTTCCTGCACGTGCAGGAATACGCCGCGCCGGCGGCGATTCCCGACGCCGACGTGCGCCGCCGCCGCAACGAACTGCTGGCCGCCGCGCGCGAAGTGTTCGCGGTGCCGGCCGAACAGGTGGCGTTGAAGACGCGTGAGCGCGGCAAAGGCGGCAGCAAGTACGGGCGCTTCGAGCAGCGCGGTGAGTTCGTATTGGTGCGCGAGAACGATGCGCTGCTGCGGGTCAACCTGTTCGACTACCTCGACACCGGCCTGTTCCTCGACCACCGCCCGCTGCGCCGGCAAATGGCCGGGCAGGCGCGCGGCAAGCGCTTCCTCAACCTGTTCTGCTACACCGGCGTGGCCAGCGTGGAAGCGGCGGTGGCCGGTGCGGCCAGCACCACCAGCGTCGATCTGTCCGGTACCTACCTGCAATGGTGCGCCGACAACCTCGCGCTCAACGGCATGGGCGGCAGCGCCCACCGGCTGGTACAGGCCGATGCGATCCAGTGGCTGGAAGCCGAGCGCGGCCAGTTCGACGTGATCTTCTGCGACCCGCCGACCTTCTCCAATTCCGCGCGCGCCGAGGATTTCGACGTGCAGCGCGAACAACTGCGGCTGCTGCGTGCGGCGGTGGCGCGGCTGGCGCCGGGTGGCGTGCTGTATTTCTCCAACAACTTCCGTCGCTTCAAGCTGGAAGAAAACGCGATTGCCGAATTCGCGCAGTGCCGCGAGATCAGCGCGCAGACCATTGGCCCGGATTTCGAACGCAATGCGCGCATCCATCGCGCGTGGGAGTTGCGGCGGGCGTAAGCGCGAGCGGTTTCCCTGTAGGAGCGACGCGAGTCGCGACCGGGCCTTCCCGGTAAATCCCCGGTCGCGACTCGCGTCGCTCCTACAGGTGCAGCCAACCGGTCAGCGCGTGCAGCAGCAGGCCGATCAGGCCGCCGACCAGGGTGCCGTTGAAGCGGATGTATTGCAGGTCGCGGCCGACGCTCAGTTCCAGTTGCTCGACCAGTTTCGCCTCGTCCCAACTCTTCACCGTCTGCGCGATGTGCGCGGTCACGCCGCTGCGCAGGCGCGTGGTGAGTTTCTCCGCGCCGGCCAGCATGTGCTGGTTGAGCGCGTCGCGCAGCGCCGGGTCACCGCCGATGGCGGTGCCGAGCTTGCCGAGGCTGCGCTCCAGGTGCCCGGCCAATGCCGAATCCTCGCGCGACAGGTCCCCGCGCAGGTACCGGTGGATGCGCTGCCACAGGCCCTGCACGTAATCCTGTACCGCCGGGTGGTCGATCACCTGCTGCTTGAGCGCATCGACGCGTTCGGCCAGCGCCGGGTCGTGGCGCAGCCGCTGCATGTAGTCGCCGAGCCAGCGCGCGTAGTCCTGCCGCAGCGGGTGTCCGGGCTGCGACAGCACCTCCTGCAGTTCCTCCAGCGCCGCACGCGCCAGCCGCTCGGCCAGCGAATCACCGATCTCGTCGATGGGCTTCACCCAGTCCACGGTGCTCGCCAGCTTCGGCCATTCCTTGCGGATGTAGCGCACGATCAGTGTCGAGGCGCGCTGGCGCACGGCGTCGTCGTCGAGCCAGCCGGCGATGCGGGTCAGCCCTTCGTCGAGCACGTGCTGGTGGCGGTTGTCGGCGGTGAGCAGGCCGAGCAGGTCGCCGGCGGTGGCCGCGGCGTTCCACTGCCGCAGCTGTTCGACCACGAAACGCTGGATGGCGGCGCGCACGGCGGTTTCGTCCAGCAGATCCAGCGCCTGCACGGCCCAGCCGCGCGCCATGCCGGCCAGCATCCGCGCCTGCTGCGGCTGCGCCAGCCAGTGCCCGAGCCGGGTGGCCGGGTCGAATACCTTCAGCTTGGCCAGCAATGCGTCGGGTTCGAGGAAGTGGTCGCGCACGAACACCGCCAGGCTGTCGGCGATGCGAGCCTTGTTGCGCGGGATGATCGCGGTGTGCGGGATCGGCAGGTTCAGCGGGCGGCGGAACAGCGCCACCACTGCGAACCAGTCGGCCAGCGCGCCGACCGTGGCCGCCTCGCAGAACGCGCCCACCCACGCCCACGCACCGCGCTCGCCGTTGAGGTGGCTGGCGACGAAGCCGGCCAGCATCGCCAGCAGCATCGCCAGCGCGTACAGCTTGAGCCGGCGCAGCTGCGCGCGGCGCGGATCGGCGGCGCCCACGTTCAGTCCCCGTCGCCCACGCCGCGGCGGAAGCAGTGGGCGCCGGCCGGATGCGCCCATTGCCCGGCTTGCGGCAGGCGCCAGCGCGCGCGGCGTTCACCACTGTCAGTGGCGAAATCGGCGCACAGTTCGTAATGCGTGGCGTCGAGCGGGTGGTAGCGGTAATCGCCGCCGCCGGCCGGGTCGTGGCGCGGCAGGTTGACGCCCGGTTGCGCGGCCAGCATACCGAGGTCGGTCGGCAGCGACTGGTGTTCGTGCCACCACTGGTTGACGGCGATCCCCAGTGTCTGCAGGTCGCCGATGCGGGTTTCGTCCAGCCGCAGCCGCCGTTGCTGCGCGGGTGAATCCATCACCCACACACCGGCGGCGATGGACAGAGCGGTGGCGATGCCGGCGGCCCACAACACGCGGCGGCCGGAGGCTGGTTGGTCGGCGCCCGCGACCTCTTCGCGGCGCAGGTCGCGCAGGTAGTGGCCGAACACCGTGCCGGCGATGGCGGCGACCACGGCGACCTTGAGCACGAAGCGCAGGCTCAGTTCACCGCCGAGCAGGTTGAACACCAGCGTGGTCAGGTCGCCGATCAGCACCGCGGCGGCGACGAACAGGGTCAGGTAGGTGAGCCAGCGGCGGATCGGCGACAGGCGCTTGATCGGATGCCTGGCGACGTCATGGGCGAGGTGGCGGGCGACGAAGGTGAATACCGGGAAGGCGATGACCAGCGCCGACAGCGACCAGCGGATCGAGCCGGTGCGCCGCAGCACCTGCCATTGCGCGTCGGCCGGGTCGGGCAGTAGGTGTTCGAGCAGCGCGAACAGCAGGCTGCCGAGATTCCATGCGAAGAAATACAGCGCGCTGAACAGCAGCAGGTAGAGGAAGGCTTCGCGCGCGGACAGCGAGGCGCGCGGGCGCGGCACCGGCAGCGCGAAATCCACCTCGGCCCAGCCGTCGAGCACGCCGCCTACCTGCTCGGCGCTCCAGCCGGCGGCCAGCAGCGTCTGCGTCACCTGCTCGCGGTCGTGGCCGCGCATCAGTGCGTCGCGGACGAATTGCTCCAGTTCCGGGGATGCGGAGGCCATCGCGGGTTCCTCGTGGGAGATGGCGCATGGTTACCGGCTTGCCGGTGCGAGCGCAATTACATGGCCGCACGATGATGTAGGTGCGGGGCTTGCCCCGCACTGGGGCTTCATCGGTAAAGCTTCATGCGGGGCAAGCCCCGCATCCATGACACGGGGAGATTGCGGCGCCGGGCGATCAGGCTTCGGTGCTTTCCGTTGCGGCGGCCAGCCGAGCGCGCAGCGCATCCAGCTCCATGCGCAGTGCCTGATTCTCGGCGGTCAGCGAGGCCACGCGCTGGCGCAGGGCTTCTACTTCGCCAGCGTCCGCCGCGTTGGCGGTTGGTGTTGCTGCATCTTCCGCAACCGGCTCGGGCTTCGGCTTGCGCCGGGCTTCGCGCACGCGCCTGGCTGCCTGCTTCAGTTCGTCCTTGCCCCCTTGCGCCGCCGCGCGCTGTTCCTCTTCCGGCAGGCTGGCGACCACCGCCGCGGCGCTGATCGACAGCGCGCCGGTCTTCACTGCCGCGATCACTTCCGGCGCGGCATGGCTGTGGATCTTCTCGATCATCGCCACCTGGCTGGCGCTGAGCTTGGCCTCGCGCGCCAGTTCGGTCTTGGACAGCTTCGGTGCCGGTTCCCACGGCGGTGTATCGGCGTCGGTATCAGATGCGGCGGGCGCGGCCTCGCCTTCGCTCTCGCGGCGCAACTGCTCCTGCTCGGCGGCATGGCGCGCATCGAGGATCGCGCGCTTGCGCAGCGCCAGGGCGAGGCGGCCGCGCAGCCCGCGCCTGCTGGGCCTGCCGCCGCGCCTGCAGAATTTCTTTCTTGCGCAGCGCCAGCACGCCGCGCTGGAAGTCGGACACGCTGCGCCGGCCCAGGTGCTGCTCGATCATCCACAGGTGCACGTCCTCCATCGTCCGGAAGCGGGTGTTCTGCACGGTGTTGAACGGCAGGCCGTGCTTCATGCAGATGCCGTAGCGGTTGTGGCCGTCGATCAGCACGTTGCCCCACAGCACCAGTGCATCGCGGCAGCCCTCGGCGAGCAGACTGCGCTCCAGCGCGTCGTGCTCGTCCGATGTCAGCGGGTCGATGTAGGCCTTGAGTTCTTCGTTGACGATGATGTCCATGCATGCTGCCGGTGAAACGTGGGCCGGCATTGTAGTGAGGATGCTTCCCCGATGGTTGCAGCGGCAACCGGAAATGCCGCGCCGACAGGCCACCGGTGGCTGCTTTCTTGCTTAGAATCGGCGTTCCCCACGACGGCTCCCGGTATCTTCCAGATGACTTCTTCCCCCGCCCCGCTGCGCGGCAGCATCGTCGCGCTGGTCACGCCCATGCACGAGGACGGCAGCGTCGACTACGACGCGCTGCGCCGCCTGATCGACTGGCACGTGGCCGAGGGCACCGATTGCATCGGCGTGGTCGGCACCACCGGCGAGTCGCCGACGGTGAACGTGGACGAGCATTGCCAGATCATCCGCGTGGCGGTGGAACAGGCCGCCGGGCGGGTGCCGGTGATGGCCGGCTGCGGCGGCAATTCCACCGCCGAGGCGATCGCATTGGCGCGGTTCGCGCGCGAGGTGGGCGCCAGCAGTCAGCTGCAGGTGGTGCCGTACTACAACAAGCCGGGGCAGGAAGGGCAGTACCGCCATTTCAAGGCGATCGCCGAGGCCACCGGCGATCTGCCGATCGTGCTCTACAACGTGCCGGGCCGCACCGTGGCCGATATGCAGCACGACACCGTGCTGCGGCTGGCGCAGGTGCCGGGCATCGTCGGCATCAAGGAGGCCACCGGCAACCTGGAGCGCGCGCAGTGGTTGATCCGCGAAGCGCCGGAGGGTTTCGCGGTGTATTCGGGCGACGATGCCACCGCGGTGGCGCTGATGCTCTGCGGCGGCCACGGCAACGTCAGCGTGACCGCCAACGTGGCGCCGCGGCTGATGCGCGAGCTGTGCGCCGCGGCGCTGGCCGGCGACGTGGCGGCGGCGATGGCGATCCAGCGGCGGCTGCTGCCGGTGCACCGGCAGATGTTCGTCGAGGCCAACCCGATCCCGGTGAAGTGGGCATTGGCGCGCATGGGCCGGTGTGGCGGCACGCTGCGGCTGCCGATGACCGAGCTGGAGCCGGCCAATCAGGCCAGGCTGGAAGCAGCGCTGCGCGAGGCGGGCCTGCTGGCCTGAGCGCCTGCCGCCCGGAAGGCGGAGTCGGTGTCTTGCCGGGCAACAGGCACCGGGCAGCCCCGTTTTCGACGATGCATCGGAAAAGGTGGCCGGGATCGCTCCAGTGGACCGGTCCCGGCCAGTACCGCGCCCGAGGGCCGCTGACCGGCCGGCGCGATGTCGCCTCAGGTGCCGGCCGTCAATCCTTTTCCTGTGCGACCACTTCGCCGGTGGCCGGGTCCAGGCGCACTTTCACTTTGGAACCTCCGGCAGTCCGGCCCTTGGCCTTCCACAGGCCATCATCCAGCTCCACGTCGTGCACGCCGCTGTAGCCGGCCGTGGCAAGCTGCGCGCGGATGTCGGCTTCGCCCAACTGCGGGACCGCCTCGGCCGGGTACACGGTGCCGTTGGTCGGGTCCAGGCGCACATCCACGTGCTTGCCGTTGGCGCTGGTCGCCTCGGCCTTCCACATGCCGTCTTCGAACTCCAGGTCCTCCACTTCGGTATAGCCCTGTGCCTCCAGCTGCGCACGCACCTGTGGCGCAGTGAGTGCGTCCTGCGCCCGGGCGACGCCGGTGGTGGCCAACGCAAGGGCCGCGGCAAGAAGGGCGGTATGTAGCGGTCGATTGTCCATCGGTTTGCTCCTCGTTTCGTCGCGCTTTCCACGCAGCCCCGATCCTGGCGGTGTCCTCCTGTACCCGGCCATGAACCGGCGTGGATATGCCGTATCGCGGTCCGGGGCGGTTAACCGACGTGGACGGCAGGGGAAGAAAACGTTCGGCGGACGTGGGTTTTCCGTCGGCGCGTGGTGAAGGCGGCGCGCTCTGGTGGCGGTTGCAACCAATGCCGGCCGTGGCACGGCGCCGTGCCAGAATCACCGCCACTTCCCCACTGGCAATCCGATGACGCCTTCCACCGCCGCCCCTGTCGCCAACTCCCCGGGCCGTGTGCTGGCGGCCAGCCTGGTCGGCACCACCATCGAGTTCTTCGATTTCTACATCTACGCCACCGCGGCGGTGCTGGTGTTCCCGAAGCTGTTCTTCCCCGAGAGCAGCGAGAACGCGGCGATGCTGCAATCGCTGGCGACCTTCGCGGTGGCCTTCATCGCGCGGCCGGTGGGCTCGGCGCTGTTCGGCCACTACGGTGATCGCATCGGCCGCAAGGCCACGCTGGTGGCGGCGTTGCTGATGATGGGCCTGTCCACGGTGGCGATCGGCCTGCTGCCCACCCACGACCGCATCGGCCTGGCGGCGCCGGCGCTGCTGGCGCTGTGCCGGTTCGGGCAGGGCCTGGGGCTGGGCGGTGAATGGGGTGGGGCGGTGCTGTTGGCCACCGAGAACGCGCCGCCGGGCAAGCGCGCGTGGTACGGCATGTTCCCGCAGCTGGGGGCGCCCCTGGGGTTCCTGCTGTCGGCCGGCATCTTCCTGCTGCTGGGCAAGGCGATGGACGACGCGGCATTCCTGGCATGGGGTTGGCGCGTACCGTTCATCGCCAGCGCACTGCTGGTGATCGTCGGCCTGTGGGTGCGCCTGAACATCCACGAGACGCCGGATTTCCTCAGGGCGATGGAAACCGGGCAGCGGGTGCGCCTGCCGATGCGCGAGGTGCTGGCCGGGCATGGCTTCGCGGTGGCGGTGGGCACGCTGGCCGCGTTCGCCACCTTCGTGCTGTTCTACCTGATGACGGTGTTCACGCTGGGCCACGGCACCACGAAGCTGGGCTATGCCCGCGAGGACTTCCTGCTGATGCAGATGGTCGGCATCCTGTTCTTCGCCGCCGGCATCCCGTTGTCGGCGTGGTATGGCGACCGCCGCGGCACGGTGCACACGATGTTGCTGGCGACGCTGGCGATCTTCGCGTTCGGCCTGTTGTTCCAACCCTTGTTCCAGGCCGCGCACCCGTGGCAGGTGATCGGTTTCCTGTCGCTGGGCCTGTTCCTGATGGGCCTTACCTATGGTCCCTGCAGCACCATGCTTGCCAGTCTGTACCCGGTGCAGGTGCGCTACACCGGCGCGTCGCTGTCGTTCAACCTGGCCGGCATCCTCGGCGCCGCGCCCGCGCCCTATGCGGCGACGTGGCTGGCCGGGAAATTCGGCATTGCCGCGGTGGGCTGGTATTTGTGCGTGACGGCGTTGGTGACGGGGCTGGCGTTGTGGGCGATAGCGTGGCGCGGTACCGGTAAGGTATAGCCCCCCTGGATCTTCCTGTGGGATGTAGGAGCGGGCTGCCTGCATCGTGGGCGTAGCCCGCTTCCACAGGGTGTGTGTCACGGCATTGCCGCTGCGGGCAGCATGGTTCAGCGCGTTTCTCCACCATCGGCGGATGCCAGCAGCTTTTCGGTTTTCAGTGGTGCATCGTCCGGGTAGAAGCCGTCGGGGGTGAAGCCGGCGCTGGCCCGCCGCAACAACGTGAGCGCTTCGTCGCGGTTTCCACGGGCCAGTGCGATGCGTGCCGCTTCGTATTCCAGCATGGCTTGCCAGTCTTCGCGGGTGTAGGCGCGCTTGAGCAGGTCGGGGCGCAGGTCTTGCAGATGGTGTTCGGCTTCGTCAGGAGATTTGCCTTGGTCCAGCAGGCAGGTAGCCAGCCCGTAGCGGGCGAGTTGGGCCTGGGGATAGTCGTCGTCGTTCCGTTCCCGGGAGACGACGAGCATACGGCGATAAATCGACTCGGCAGCGGCGGGGTCGCCCTGCAAACGGGTTGCATAGGCGTGGTTGCCGAGAAAGCTCAACGCATTCCGGTTGTGTTCGCCGAACTTCGCCGTCATGCCCGCGTGTACTTCGGCAAACCGTGTTGCGGCTTCGGCGAAGCGCCGTTGCCGCAATTCCAGATGGGCGAACACGCTTTTGGCCATCAAGCTTTCACCCGCCTGCGGCCCCAGCACTTCGTCCAGGCCGCTGGATGCTTCGATGATGGCGTCGCGGGCCTCATCGAAGCGTTTGGCTTGCATCATGGTGTTGGCCAGCAGCGCAATCGCGTAAAGCGTGTGCTGGTGACGCGGGCCAAGTTCCTTTTTGCGGCGCTCGATCAGCGGCCGAAGCGTGGAAATGCTTTCGTCGAAGTTGCCCAGCAGCGCCAGGTCGTTGGCGATGTTGAACTCGATCTCGTTGCGCACATCCGTGGGCTGGTCGGCCTCCGGCAGGGACAGCAGCAGTTGAAGTGCTTCACGGTTCGCATGGAGAGCGGATCGGGTATCCGTCGCAAGAGAAGACACGCCGCCGCGTATGCGCCAGTAGCGCAGCGCAACCTGTGGATGGGCTGCGCTCAGGTAAGGGAGTTCCGGCACTACCGCGTCGAGCAAGGTGGTGGCTTCATCCATGCTGCCAGTACGCGCAAGATTGTAGGCGAGCCAGCAGCGGGCTTCGGCCAGTTTTTCGCGGTCGGCCGGTTGCAACGCTTCGTAGGCTGCCACGGCCTTGCGGCCTTCTTCGATGGACAGTTTCGCCTCGCTCCAGGCCGGAAAAGTGGAACCGAGCGCGGCATGTAGCGCGGCACGCACGGTCAGTGCTTCCTCGCCCGGGATTTCGTCGATCTTCGGCAGCGCGGCTTTCAGGGCATCGAGGACGGTGACGTCAGCGCGGCCGCTGCTGGTCGGCCCGGCGCGTTGGAATGTTTCGATCATGAATTTGGTGACGCCCTGTGCCGTCGTCGCTTCGCGTTGCGCGGCCCGCAATGCCGATTCGGCACGCTGGTACTGCCAGAGGCTGAGTGCCAGCCCGGCGGACAGCGCCAGCCCGGCAGCGATTACCCACGGCCGCCGTGCGCGGGTGCGCTCCAACGCTTGCCGCAATGTGGCGGCGTCATGTTCGGCTTGCTGCCGTTGTTGCTGTTCGTCGCGCCGCGTTTCCAGTTGTCGCAGTTGCTCGGCCAACTCGGCCACGCTGGCATGGCGGCGGGCCGGGTCGAGGTCGGTTGCACGGGCGATGTCGGCCGCCAGCAGTTCGTCGTCGATCTCGCGCTCCCAGCCCGGTGCCAGCGGCTGGTGCAGGTCGCCTACGACGAGTTGGTAAAGCACCACGCCCAATGCATACAGATCGCTGCGAATGCTGGCCGATTGCCCGGCGATCAGTTCCGGGGCCAGATACAGTGGCGTGCCGGAGGTGTCGGTGCGAGTGGTGGTCAGACCCAGCGAGGTGATGCCCAGTTCGGCCAGCCGCTCCGGTTGCAGCAGGCGGCTGTTGCCGAAATCAGTCAGGCGTGTACGCCAGCCTTCGCCCTGCGCGGCCACCAGCACGTTGGAAGGCTTGATGTCCTTGTGCAGCACGCCCACGCCATGCGCGGCGGCCACGGTATCGGCAATTTGCAGGAACAGCCGCAGCCGCTGCTCGCGCGGCATCGCCGCCAGCCGGCCATCCTGTTCGGCCCATTCCGGCAGCGATTGCCCACCGTATTCGCATTCGAGGAAGAACGGCGGCTGCTCGAAATTCCAGTCAAGTACCCGCGCCAGGTCGTCGCGTTCGCCGAGGCTGTCGCGCAGCACCCGCGCCAGCGTGGCCTCGCGCTTGATCGCCGACAGCCGCTCGCCATCCAGCGCGAACTTGAACACCCGGCCATCGCGGCTGCGCGGTTGCCGTGCCAGCCAGACCTCGCTGCCGAGGGTGCGGCCGAGCAGGCGTTCGAGCTGGAAATGCGGGCGCTCCGGCACCGCCTGCCCTGCCGTCAGTTCCAGCCCGCTGGCGGTGCGCTGGCCCACCGTGACCCGCTCCAGCGGGCCGTCGAAGCGGTAGCCGATGCGCGGCACGGTGACGATGCGCGCTTCGCCGGCGGCCTCCAGCACCTTGCGCAGTTTGCCCACGGCGGTGGACAGCACGTGGTCCACCGTGGGCCGCCCCACCCATACCTGATCGAACAGTTCCTGCTTGGTCACCACCTCGCCGACATGGCGCAGCAGCAGCGACAGCACTTCCAGCGGGCGGTTCTCCATTTCCACGGCCAGCCCGGCAATGCGCAGCTCGCGCTGGGCCTCGTCGTACTCCACCGGTCCGAAGCGCCAACGGTAGAGGGTGGTGGGCGGCGTATAGGAAGTGTTCATGCAGCGGGAGCATAGGCGGCCGCCCAAGGTCGGGCAAGGCGGGGAGAGTGTGTGGCTTGAAATGCAAGTCGTTGATCTAAAAGGGATCCGTGGCGGGCGTTGAATGCCTTGAAGGTTTCTTGAAGGTTGCGTGAGGACTTGGATCGTGGCCCGCGAAC
Source organism: uncultured Stenotrophomonas sp. (assembly GCA_900078405.1). NCBI lineage: Bacteria > Pseudomonadati > Pseudomonadota > Gammaproteobacteria > Lysobacterales > Lysobacteraceae > Stenotrophomonas > uncultured Stenotrophomonas sp. The sequence goes on from FLTS01000001.1 coordinate 261,222, forward strand.
AGCATCGGCCTGCACCAGTCATGCCGGCTGGCGGCTTCTCGGAAGGGGGATGGGAAATGAAGCGTCGTTACGTGATGGCAGCGTCAGCCGTGTTGATGGCGGTGGGGCTGGTTGGCTGCGGTGGCCAATGGGTGGATGCGTCTACCTATACCTGCAACAGGGAGGGTGTCTTGGAGGAGCTTCGCAAGAGCGAAGTAGTAATGCATTCGCTCGCGGACGCATGTTCGACCAAGGGCCAACAGTTCACTGGCGAGATGCGCTGTGTTCCGGTGCAGTCAGGAGGGAAGCTGCAGTTGCAGGGCAAGTGCAACTGAATGTGCCTTGTCCTTCCGGGATGCAAACCGGAGGGCGGAATCCATTCAATCCTCACCTCCATTCATCACCCCATGCACAGGAGGCCGGAGAAAGCCGGTATCACGATTTTCATTCATCTGCATAGAGAGGAGTAACCATGAGCGGCACGTCTAGCGGTGTGGGCGGAATGAGCCCGAATACGTTGGCATTGGCTGCACACGCCATTGGCGTCTTGCCGCCGCCTGCGGGACTGGTGGGCGCTTTCGTGGTCTGGCTTGCGACACGCGACAAACCGGAACTGGCTTTTGCTACCAGGCAGGCAAAGGAGCAACTGAATTTCGGCATCACCGTGCTGGCGGCAACCGTGCTGTGTATCGTCACCATGGTTGGTGTTTTCTTGGCCCCGGTGGTGCTGGCGGTGGGAGCGTTGTTTTCCATCATTGCCGCAGTGAAGGCCAGCAAAGGCGAGCCCTATCGGTTTCCTCTGACTTTCAGGCTTGTCAAATGAGGCCTTGCCGGTTCCCGGCAACTGCTTGGGACTATCCGGTGATGGTTGTCGAGGATGTGGTGCTGCCACTACTGCGGGAAAGGAGAGTGGCCATCACGTGGTTATTTCCGAAATGGAAAGGAGTATTCCGGTGAATATAGAAAAGATCGCAAGAGCCGTTCCCGTCATGCTGCTGGTTGCTTTGCTGACTGCGTGCAGTGGCGGGTTGTCCGGTGAGTATGGGCAGGAGGTCAATGGCGAGTGGGATACGACCATGACCTTCAAGGGTGACGGAGAGGTCGAAATTGACATGGGTATTGCCCAGGTGGTGGGCAAATACGAAGTCAAGGACGGCAAACTGCGCATCAGCATGTCCGATGGCACACCTTCGCAAGCTTTCGTCATCAACGACAAGGGTTGCATCGAGGGCGGCATGCTGTTCGGCACGCTGTGCAAGAAGAAGTAACTGGCAACCATCGATCACCATTGCGGTGATAACACCATGAGCGCACGCGACATCCTTCAGCGGGGTGGCAGGAGAAATTGAATCCCCTGCCGGTGCATATGATTGATAAGGGGGAAGGTATGAAGATTCCATATCTCACAGGCATCACAGCAGCCCTGTTGCTGGCAACGGGCATGGCGGTGGCGGCGGAACCCACTCCGGCACAGCGCCGGGCGGTGGATGCGTATGCAGCCGGGCAGAGGAGGGCCGAGGTGACAGAGAGCTTGGTGGCCGACCTGAATGGTGATGGCAAGGGCGAGGTTGTTGCACACATCCACTGGTTTGAAGACCACTTCAGCCGGCTGGTGGTGTTTGCCGATACCGGCAAGGGCTTGCAGAAGGTGGCGCAGAGCGAGGTTGGCTTGGGCTTGGTCACGCGCATCACTGCCAGTGGCGGCCTGATTCGGGTCGAAGCCTTATGGCGCCCCGACTCTGGTGGAATGCCCAGCGTGGAAAAGACCGCCACCTATCGCATGCAGGGCAACCAAGTGGTGGAGGTGGCCGCGCAACCAGCGGTTGCGCGGGCGGCCTCGGCGGCGAACGCTGCTGCACCGCTGCCGCCGCTGGGTTTGGTTGCCGGCTATTACACAACGTCGGGTTATTGCCGCAACAGCACCGAATACTTCGCATATGACGGCAAGCGCGCTGGCATGGTCATGCAGCACGCAACTGACCTCGTTCCAGTTGCTGCGCTGAAAAAGAAGGGCAAATGGTGGACGAGTGATGGTGCTGATTGGGCGGTGATGGTGGAAACCCCTACACGCGTATGGGTGGCCCTTGCTGACGAAACGCCGGAGGAACTGTGCCCGGCGGATCAGGTGCCGGCATGGGTACGCGAGCGCAGTAGGCAGTAGGAGACGGGCAGAAAACGGAGCCCGCTTTTCCGGTGTGGATGAAAACGACACGGGGATGACATGAAAATTTGGCCGATGATCTGGTCGAAGAAAGAGGATGGCGCGTTTGCGACCATCGGCGCGGTCGTCGCGCTGGTGGGGGATTTCGCCAGTTTCCTGGAGAAACTACCGCTGACCCGCTGGATAATTTGGCCGGCACTGTTGCTTACGGTGGCGTTGGGCATGGTGTGTTACCGCAAGATGCGCGAGGAACTCAAATCCCCGGTTCTGGCCTCGGCTACGGGGCCGGCATGCGAGCAAAAGGACGAACAGTGCAAGGGCGACCCGAGTACGCGCTCGAAGGCCGTGGGCAACTGCCGCCAATGCAACGGCTTTCGCGTCACCTTTTTCACCGCCTTGAGCGTGGCGTTGCTGATGCTTGCCAGCGGCTCGAAGGAAACCTTTGCCGAGCAGGCCGCCACGCGGCTGGGCGTGATTGAGGAAAAGGTGGATGCGGTCAAGGAGGACACAGGTGTCATTCGGGACGATGTTGGCGTCCTGCGCGAAAGCATGGCCATACATGAGTTGATAAGGAACCCGAAAACGGCGGAGGAGTATTTCCACAACGTGTGGGCGTACTTGAACGTGCGTCAGGACGATGCCAAGGCATGGGAGGTGGTACAGGAGATGTACCGCCACCATGCCCCGAACAAGCTGGATGCGGCGCAGTTGTACGAGCAATTGGGAGGCATTCACTTGGGGGCGGCAGAGACGCACCGGCGAATGCTGGCGGTCGGCCGGGAAAAGCAGGATGCAGCCATGCTGGTGGTGGCCTCGCGCGCGGCCGATGGCGAAAGCGCAACTTGGGCCTTGTTGAATGAGGCGCGGGCAATGGACCCGGAAATGCCGCATGCCGCATGGGACATCGGCAACTATAGACTGGGGCGTTACGTTACTTCAAAGGCCAGCACGCTCAATGAAAGTACGCACTACCTGCAGCAGATCGAGCAGAAGGGGCTGGAAGCCTTCCTGAAACTGGCTGAAAGCAAACCGCCGGCTTCCTATTTCTTCAGGCCTCGTTTCAGTGGTGACAGCGAGCAACTGGTGCGGATGCGACTGGAAGGCATCCGCGAGTTGGCACAAATCAAGGAGCAGAACCGGAAGGCGGTGGAACAGAGTCAGGCGCGTTTGCGCGATGGTATGCGCCGGCAGAACGAAGAGTTGGAACGGCGGGCGCGGGAGCGACGCCAACGGCAGTGAATCGTGCTGGGTGATTGGCGGAAGTGGTCCCAGTACATCGGCGTCATTCCCTCGCCATGGAAATACTGGGAAACCATTTATCTGGCCGCTTTGGCTCCCGTGTTTGCTTGCCTGCCCACACGCCAAAACGAATGGAGATTCCACATGGGCGGATGGGTTCTTTTTCGCGGGCTGGACATCATTGCCATGGTTGTACCCTTCTATATGAATGGCATCCGCATGATGCTGGCCATGCGCAAGTATGAGTTCGAAAGCCGGACCGGTGGGGGTGTTGTCAGGTTCAAGGATTTTGAAGTAACTCACGTGCATCGCAGGAGAGAGACGATGGCACGTTCCATTCAATGGGTTGCCGTCTGCATTGCCGTGGCGGGCTGCGGGGTAATTGTGACCGGCATGGTGATACTGGGGAATTGATGCCCACGGTTGGTGGTGCGCAGGCGATAGGAGGGCGGTAATGGCATGGCATCTGCGTAACGGAAGAGTCCTGTCGTCGCAGGAAGCGGCGGACGAAGATAAAGGCACTGCCCGCTTCGTGATAGGAGTGGTATTGGCCTTGTTGTGCGGCGGTGCCGCGTGGTTCTTGATGGGCGGTATGTGGAAGGTCCGTTCAAGAAAGTCGTCTTGCTGGGTGTAACCGGAGGTGCGTTCTGGGTGGGCAGCAGATTCACCCGTCCCATCCTGTTGGGCGCGCGTTGGCTGTTTCTGATCGGCTTGGGATTGGGGACGATTATCTGGATATTGAAGTAATGGCCGGCTGTATCACGCACGGACCTGCGGTATGAAAACATCGGATGCCTGGTCCGATCTACTCCGCTTGCAGGAGCGATCTCGGCCGCAAATGCCACCAGGATTTTCCGACTAGATATTTGCGGCCAGGGTGGCTTTCACTGTTCCCACCGCAAAATTCGCATGAGCGGGCGATCAAGGGGGCCGGCACCCATTGTTGTCCGCGGGTCGAGCAGTCTTGCCGTTTCTATTCCGGTGTCGGCCGCCGATGCGCGTCCAGCCTGATGATGCGGTCGGCGATGGCCGGCAGCGTGCGCAGTGCCTGTCGGCTGATGCGTTCGTAGAATTGCACGAAGCGCTCCACCTGTGTCCGGTTCATGCCGGTGCGGCCGGGGGCGGCCTGTTGCAGGCCCTGTTCCTGTTGCCAGCGCCACTGCGGCACCACCTCGAAACCGGGCGGCTGCAGGAACCACAACGTGTCGATGCGCGTCCACAGCGCCGGGTAGTCGCACACCAGCGCCCGGTTGCACCAGCGGCGCCACGTGCCATCGGCGTCCTCGTCGCGTTCCAGCGCGTTGACCGGCTCGCCCAGCGCCGTCTCGCCCTCGGCGGGGGTGCCGAGGAACCAGCCTTCGAACACCACCAGGTCGGCACGGGCGTCGCTGCGTGGCCATTGCGCCTGCGGCAGGCGTTCGTCGGCCAGCTTGTCGAAGCGCGGCAGTGCGACTGCTTCGCCGGCGCGCAGGGCGTCCAGCGTGCGCGCCGCCAGGGCGAGGTCGTGCGTACCGGGTGGGCCGCGGGTGGCCAGCAGCGGGTGCATGTCGCGGGCCAGCGCCTGGCGTTCCGGGCGGGGCAGGTAGAAGTCGTCGATCGAGACGGTCGCCGCACGCAATCCGCGTGCTGTGGCCGATGCGGCAACCTGCGCCGCCAGCGTGGATTTGCCGATGCCTTGCAGGCCGCTGATGCCCAGCACCGGCACATGGCCGACGTGCAGCGCCAGCGCCGAGTCCAGCGCTTCGGCGACCAGTGCCGGCGAGAAACCGGCGGGATGCGACGGGGGCTTCATCGCGCGACAATAGCCCGAATCCAGCTCCCCGAACCGGACCCATGACCGACCTGTACGCAGAAGCGCTTTCGACCTTTGCCCAGTTGTTCGAAGAGGCCAAGGCCGGCAAGGAGATCGACGCCACGGCAATGACCGTGGCCACCGCCGACACCGACGGCCGGCCATCGGCGCGCACCGTGCTGCTCAAGGACTTCGACGAGCGCGGTTTCGTGTTCTATACCCACCTGCACAGCCGCAAGGGCCGCGAATTGCACGAGAACCGGCAGGCGGCATTGCTGTTCCTGTGGCGCAGCCTGCGCGAGGCCGGCATCCAGGTGCGGGTGGAAGGCGACGCGCAACTGGTGGCGGAGGCCGATGCCGATGCCTATTTCGCCACGCGGCCGCGCATGAGCCAGATCGGCGCGTGGGCGTCGGTGCAGTCGCAGCCGCTGGCCTCGCGCGAGGAGTTCGAGCAGCGCCTGCGGAATTTCGAGGCGCAGTTCGAGGGCCGCGAGGTGCCGCGCCCGGACGGATGGAGCGGCATCCGCGTGGTGCCGCGGCGCATCGAGTTCTGGTACGGCGCCAACTTCCGCCTGCACGAGCGCTGGTGCTACGAGGCCGATGCGGCCGGCGCATGGAGCAAGCGGCTGCTGTATCCGTGAGCGGCATGCGCCTGCACCCGGTCTATCGCATCACCGTGTTCGTGCCGCCGGTGCATCTGGAGGCGCTCAAGCGCGGCATCCTCGCGGTGGACGACCTGGCCGCCGGCGGCTACGCGCATGGCATGTGGGAATCGGCACCGGGGCGTGAGCAGTTCCGCGTGCAGCCCGGCACCACCAGCGCCGCCGGCCAGCCCGGCGAACTGGTGCGCGAGGCGACGGTGCGGCTGGAGTTCTGCATTCCGCGCGACCCGGTGCGGTTGCAACGGTTGCTGGACGAGGGCGTTGCCGCGCACCACCCGTGGCGCAGCCCGGCGGTGTTCGTCGAGGCCGTGGAGTTCGCCACGCCATGACCGGCCCGCGCCGCATCGTCTGCCTGACCGAGGAACCGACAGAGACCCTGTACGCTCTGGGCGAGCAGGATCGCATCGTCGGCATCAGCGGCTTCACCGTGCGCCCGCCGCAGGCGCGGCGCGAGAAGCCCAAGGTCAGCGCCTTCACCAGCGCCAAGGTGGAGGAAATCCTCAAGCTCCAGCCCGACCTGGCGATCGGTTTTTCCGACATCCAGGCCGACATCGCCGCCGAGTTGATCCGCCGCGGGGTGGAGGTGTGGATCGCCAACCACCGCAGCGTCGCCGGCATCCTCGACTACGTCCGCCGGCTCGGCGCGCTGGTCGGCGTGGCCGCGCGTGCCGAAGCCTATGCCGACGAGCTGCAGCGCGGGCTGGACGCCATCGCCGCGCAGGCGGCGCGGCTGCCGCGGCGGCCGCGCGTCTATGTGGAGGAGTGGGACGAGCCGATCATCACCGGCATCCAGTGGGGTGCCGAGCTGGTGGAGATCGCCGGCGGCATCGACGTGTTCCCGGAGCTGTCGCGCGAACCGCTGGCGAAGGCGCGCATCCTCGCCGATGGCGCCCCGGTGGTCGCGCGCAACCCGGACATCATCATCGGCTCGTGGTGCGGCAAGAAGTTCCGCCCCGAGCGGGTGGCCGCGCGGCCGGGCTGGGCGGCGATCAACGCGGTGCGCGATGGCGAGCTGCACGAGGTCAAGTCGCCGATCATCCTGCAGCCGGGGCCGGCGGCGTTGACCGATGGCGTGCAGGCGATCGCGGCCATCGTCCAGCGCTGGGCGCAGCGGCATGCGTAGGTGCGGGGCTTGCCCCGCACGGGCTTTGCCGGTAGAGCTTCATGCGGGGCAAGCCCCGCATCTACGGGATGCTGGTCGATACCTGTAGCTGGGGACGGCAGTGGTGCCTGATGGCGTGCATGTGGTTACGGCCATCGTCCTGCATTGAGCGCAGCAGCACGCGTAGGAGCGCACCTTGGTGCGCGATGGAGCTTTCCCGGTAAAACCCCATCGCACACCAAGGTGCGCTCCTACGGATGAGGTGGCCTGCTTCCCGAGCGTTGCCTCACGGCTTCAGGCCGCGGGTTTCGTCGTCCAGCCTTTTCTCCAGATTGGCGCGCCCGGCCCGGGCGTAGCGTTCGCAGGCCCCGGCATCGACCAGCGGTTTGCCGGGCGTGCCTTGCAGGCGGTCAAACAGGTCCGAGGCCAGCGGGTGCGGGGTGATCTGGATGTCGCAGGGCAGCGCGGCCAGCGTGTCCAGCCCGCGACGGAACGCGGCGACCATCGCCGGGTGGTCGAGGTAGCGGTATTCGTGGTCGGAAATCGCGCTCGTGCTGTCGGTATAGGCCATGTCCAGGCAGCGCGTGCCCTCGCAGGAACGCCATGTCCAACTGGTGCCGCCGGGCGTGTGGCCGGGCGTGGCATGGGCTGTCAGCGCCAGCGGGCCGACCCGGACGACGTCGCCATCGCCGATGGCCTCCACCCGCGGCACCGGCGGTAAGGCAGGATGCGGTTCGAGCTGCTGCGGGTCGTCGCGCCCGCTGCGGCCGCTGTGCAGGGTGGCGACGGCGGGTTCGCGCGCGAGGAGGGTGGCGCCGGTGATGCCCTGCAGGTAGGCCAGACCGGCCGCGTGGTCGTAGTGCTCGTGCGAGTTCAGCAGGTACTTCACGTCCTTCGGGTCGAAGCCGAGCGCGCGGATGTTCGCTTCGATCAGCGACCCGGCCGCCTCGGTGGCGCCGTCGATCAGGATGTGGCCGCGGTCCGAGGTCACCAGCAACGCGCTCAGGCCGCAGGTGCCGACATACCACGTGTTGCCGAAGATGCGCCGTGGCGGCGCGCGGTCGTTCCAGCCATCCATCACCGTTGCATCGGCGGGGCAGGGCGGGACTGCGGCTGTGGTGCCACCGGCGTGCGTTGGCCCTGTCGCGTCCGGTGCGGAGGCCGTTTGGCGTGGTCCGGGTTGGCAGGCGGTCAGGGCCACGGTGGCCGCGAGGGCGGCGATGCCCGGCAGGCGGCGGGTCATGCGGTTCGGTAGTGCAAGCGAAGTCGTCATCGGTATCTCTTATCTCTCCCGGCAAGCGCAGGAGTGTATGGAGGGCCCGTGTGCCGGCACCAACGCGAAAAACCGGGCCCAGCCATGAGCTGGATGAATGCCTCGCAGGCTACAGCGGCCGGCCCGGCGCCAGCCCGGTATAGCGCGCACGTGGGCGGATCAGGGTGCCCAGTGCCTGCTGTTCCAGCGCGTGCGCCAGCCAGCCGGTCAGGCGCGCGGTGGCGAACATCACCAGCGCGTGCGCGGCCGGCAGTTCGTGCACGAAGCAGATTGCCGCCAGCAGGCCGTCGATGTTCGGGTGCTGGCCGCTGTGCTCGGCGGTGGCTGCCAGCACGGTTTCGACGTGTTGCATGCGTGGCGTGCCGCCGCGCAGTTCGCGTAGCTGGCGCAGTACTTCGGCGCCGCGCGGGTCGCCATCCGGGTAAAGCAGGTGGTTGAAGCCGGGCAGTTCGTCGCCGCGTCGCCAGCGCTCGGCGATGAACGCGGCAGGCCTGCTGCTGGCCTGTGCATCGAGCAGCAGCGCATGCGCGCGCGCGGTGGCGCCGCCGTGGCGCGGGCCGGACAGTGCGGCCAGACCGGCGCTGACGGTGGCGTGCAGGTGCGCGCCGGTGGAGGCAACCACGCGCGCGGCGAAGGCCGATACGTTCAGTTCGTGGTCGGCGCACAGCACCAGCGCCGAGCGCAGCAGTTCGGCGAAACCGGCATCGCCGGGCCGCCATGCGTCGGCGAGCAGGCGGTGCACCGGGCGCGTGTCGGGCTGGGTGCCGACCAGCAGCGCGGCGTTCTGCCGCAGCAGCAACGCGGCCACTTCGCGCCGCACCGGGGCCGAGGCGTTGAGTGACTGCCGTTGTTCCAGCGCCAGCAGCGGGATGCAGGCCATCGTCCGTTCCAGTGGTGGCAGCGTGGCGTCCAGCGCCAGCGTGGCGATGCGTTCCGGCCACGCGGCGGGCGGGGTTGCCGCGAAGGGGTCCTGTTCCACGCATTCCCACAGCAGCCGGGCGATGTCTTCCAACGTGGCGCCGCCCTGCGCCGCGGCGACCGCCGAGCGACCGCGGTAATAGGGTGCGTCGGGGCGGATCAGCGAGATGCGCGTTTCCAGCACCGGCAGGCCGCGATCAAGGCTCTGCGCTGCCCCGCGCGCCGCGCCACGGCCGGCGCGCTTGCGCTGCGCCAGCCGTTCCACTTCCGCACGCAGGTACACCCGGCTGCGCGGGTCGGGGCCGGGGCGCGAGCTGAGCTGGCCACGGCTGACGTAGGCGTACAGGGTGGCCGGGCTGATGCCGAGCAGGGCGCAGGCATCGCTGGCCGGGATCAGTTCCGGATCGGTGTGGTCAGGTGGCGTATTCAATATATTGATTTTCTGAATCAAGATTGATCAATGCGTGCGATGGTGCCAGATTGTGCGCCATCGCGGAACGGTCCCGCCGTCGCCGCCCGATCAGGAGCCAAGCCATGAGCCTTTCTTCCGCCGGCGCCAACTTCCGCGCCGCCCTTGCCGCCGAAAAACCCCTGCAGGTGATCGGCGCGATCAACGCCAACCACGCCCTGCTGGCCAAGCGCGCCGGCTACAAGGCCATCTACCTGTCCGGTGGCGGCGTCGCCGCCGGCTCGCTGGGCCTGCCGGACCTGGGCATCAACACGCTGGAAGACGTGCTGATCGACGTGCGCCGCATCACCGACGTCTGCGACCTGCCACTGATGGTGGACATCGACACCGGCTTCGGCCCGAGCGCGTTCAACATCGCGCGCACGGTGAAGTCGCTGATCAAGGCTGGCGCGGCTGCCTGCCACATCGAGGACCAGGTGGGCGCCAAGCGCTGCGGCCACCGGCCGGGCAAGGAAATCGTCAGCACCCAGGAAATGGCCGACCGCGTCGGCGGCGGCCTTGACGCGGTCGGCCATTTCCTGGGTGCTGACGATTTCCTTGCCCGGTCGGCGCCAAGCGCTGCGGCCATCGCCCGGGCAAGGAGATCGTCACCCAGGGCGAGATGGTGGACCGGGTGAAGGCCACCGCCGATGCCAGGACCGACCCGGAGTTCTTCCTGATCGCGCGCACCGATGCGATCCAGGTGGACGGCGTGGACGCGGCCATCGAGCGCGCCATCGCCTGCGTCGAGGCCGGCGCCGACGGCATCTTCGCCGAGGCCGCCTATGATCTGGATACCTATCGCAGGTTCGTCGATGCGGTGAAGGTGCCGGTGCTGGCCAACATCACCGAGTTCGGCAAGACCCCGCTGTTCTCGCGCGACGAACTGGCCTCGGCCGGCGTCGCCATCCAGCTGTTCCCGCTGTCGGCGTTCCGCGCCGCCAACAAGGCGGCCGAGAGCGTGTACGAGGCGATTCGCCGCGATGGTCACCAGAAGAGTGTGGTGGAGGCGATGCAGACGCGCGAGGAGCTGTACGACCGCATTGGTTATCACGCATTCGAACAGCAGCTCGACGCATTGTTCGCCGCGAAGAAGTAACAGTCCCCAACTACCCACCTGTAGGAGCGACGTCAGTCGCGACCGGGCATTACCGGGAAGGCTTCATCGCGACTTACGTCGCTCCTACAAGGGCAACCCATAAATCGGGAGGAAACCACGATGAGCGAGACCACCACCGCCCCCGGCTTCAAGCCGAAGAAATCCGTCGCCCTGTCCGGCACCGCCGCCGGCAACACCGCGCTGTGCACGGTCGGCCGCTCCGGCAACGACCTGCACTACCGCGGCTATGACATCCTCGACTTGGCCAACACCAGCGAGTTCGAGGAAATCGCCCACCTGCTGGTGCACGGCAAGCTGCCGACCCGCGCCGAGCTGCGCGCCTACAAGGCCAAGCTGAAGTCGCTGCGCGGCATCCCGGCCGCGGTCAAGGCGGCGCTGGAGGAACTGCCGCCGTCGGCGCACCCGATGGACGTGATGCGCACGGGCGTGTCGGTGCTGGGCTGCGTGCAGCCGGAGAAGGACGACCACAACCACCCCGGCGCGCGCGACATCGCCGACAAGCTTATGGCCAGCCTCGGCTCGATGCTGCTGTACTGGTACCACTGGAGCCACAACGGCCGCGTCATCGACGTGGAAACCGACGACGACTCCATCGGCGGCCATTTCCTGCACCTGCTGCATGGCGAGCAGCCGCCGGAATCGTGGGTCAAGGCGATGCACACCTCGCTGATCCTGTACGCCGAGCACGAGTTCAACGCCTCGACCTTCACCTGCCGCGTCATCGCCGGCACCGGCAGCGACATGCATTCGTGCATCGCCGGCGGCATCGGCGCACTGCGCGGGCCGAAGCATGGTGGTGCCAACGAAGTCGCGTTCGAGGTACAGAAGCGCTACGAGACGCCGGATGAGGCCGAGGCCGACATCAAGGCGCGGGTGGAGCGCAAGGAAGTGGTGATCGGTTTCGGCCATCCGGTCTACACCGTGTCCGACCCGCGCAACAAGGTCACCTAGGAGACCTTGTTGCGCGGGTCGGACACCGTGTACACCGGATGGCCGAAGCCGATGATGACTTCCTTGGCTTCGGCCATCCGGTGTACACGGTGTCCGACCCGCGCAACAAGGTGATCAAGGAGGTCGCGCGCGAGCTGTCGGCCGAGCAGGGCAGCATGAAGATGTACGACATCGCCGAGCGCCTGGAATCGGTGATGTGGGACATCAAGAAGATGTTCCCGAACCTGGACTGGTTCAGCGCCGTCAGCTACCACATGATGGGCGTGCCGACCGCGATGTTCACCCCACTGTTCGTCATCGCCCGCACCGCCGGCTGGAGCGCGCACATCATCGAGCAGCGCATCGACGGCAAGATCATCCGCCCGAGCGCGAACTACACCGGGCCGGAAGACCAGCAGTTCGTGCCGATCGACAAGCGTGCGTGATGCTTGAAGCCTGAAAGCCCCTCTCCCTGCGGGGTGAGAGGGGCAGTTTGCGAACCACCGGTTCGCTGCCCCACGAACGCCCTTGCGCCAGCGCAAGGGCCGGGGCGCGAAGCGGGTTGGGGTGAGGGGCAATGGAGTCCCTATGGTTCAAACATCATGGACTGCGTTCGCCCCTCATCCGCCCCTTCGGGGCACCTGCATTCGGCACATCCATGTGCCTCTCCTTCGGGCGGCTTCGCCGTGCAGTCCGGCAATCCTGCCGGACTGTCGCCCGCAGGGAGAAGGCAAAAGCGGGCCACTGCGCCCCTTGTTTCCAACTCCCAGTTTTCGAGCCAGCCATGAACAGCCAGCACCGCAAATCCCTTCCCGGCACCGCGCTGGACTACTTCGACGCACAAGCCGCCGTCGATGCCATCCAACCCGGCGCATACGCCACGTTGCCCTACGTCTCGCGCGTGCTGGCCGAAAACCTGGTGCGCCGCTGCCAGCCAGCACGCGCGATGTATAAGGCAGGCCGTCGTAGGCGCCGGGCGCGATCGCCTACGAGGGGCTGCCTTATACATCGCGCGTGCTGGCTGAAAACCTGGTGCGCCGCTGCGACCCGGCCTCGTTGACCGAATCGCTCAAACAGCTGATCGAACGCAAGCGCGACCTCGACTTCCCGTGGTTCCCGGCGCGCGTGGTGTGCCACGACATCCTCGGCCAGACTGCGCTGGTGGACCTGGCCGGCCTGCGCGACGCCATCGCCCAAAAGGGAGGCGACCCGGCCAAGGTCAACCCGGTGGTGCCGGTGCAGTTGATCGTGGACCACTCGCTGGCGGTGGAATGCGGCGGCTTCGACCCGGATGCGTTCGCCAAGAACCGCGCCATCGAGGACCGCCGCAACGAGGACCGCTTCCATTTCATCGACTGGACCAAGCTGGCCTTCGAGAACATGGACGTGATCCCGCCCGGCAACGGCATCATGCACCAGATCAACCTGGAGAAAATGTCGCCGGTGGTCTATGTGCGCGATGGCGTGGCGTTCCCGGATACCTGCGTCGGCACCGACTCGCACACCCCGCACGTCGACGCGCTGGGCGTCATCGCCATCGGCGTCGGCGGGCTGGAAGCGGAGAATGTGATGCTCGGCCGTGCTTCGTGGATGCGCCTGCCCGACATCGTCGGCGTCAGGCTGACCGGCAGGCCGCAGCCGAACATCACCGCCACCGACGTGGTGCTGGCGCTGACCGAGTTCCTGCGCAGGGAGCGCGTGGTCGGCGCGTGGCTGGAATTCTTCGGCGAAGGCGCCTCGGCGCTGACCATCGGTGACCGCGCCACCATCTCCAACATGTGCCCGGAATACGGCGCCACTGCTGCAATGTTCCACATCGACCAGCAGACCGTCGACTACCTGCGCCTGACCGGCCGCGAGGAAGCGCAGGTGCAGCTGGTCGAGAACTACGCCAGGACCACCGGCCTGTGGGCCGACGCGCTGGCCACCGCGCAATACGAGCGCGTGCTGGAATTCGACCTGTCCAGCGTCGTGCGCAACATGGCCGGCCCGAGCAACCCGCACCGCCGCCTGCCGGTGTCCGACCTGGCCGAGCGCGGCATCGCCGACGGGGCCAAGCTGGCAAGCGGCAAGGGCGAGGAGGCGCAGGGCCTGATGCCCGACGGCGCGGTGATCATCGCCGCCATCACCTCCTGCACCAACACCTCCAACCCGCGCAACGTGATCGCCGCCGGCCTGCTGGCGCGCAACGCCAATGCGCGTGGCCTGCTGCGCAAGCCGTGGGTGAAGTCGTCGCTGGCACCCGGTTCCAGGGCGGTGCAGCTGTATCTGGAAGAAGCCGGCCTGTTGCCCGAGCTGGAACAGCTGGGCTTCGGCATCGTCGGCTTCGCCTGCACCACCTGCAACGGCATGAGCGGTGCGCTGGACCCGAAGATCCAGCAGGAGATCATCGAGCGCGACCTGTACTCGGTGGCGGTGCTGTCGGGCAACCGCAATTTCGACGGCCGCATCCATCCCTATGCCAAGCAGGCGTTCCTGGCCTCGCCGCCGCTGGTGATCGCCTACGCCATCGCCGGCACCGTGCGCTTCGACATCGAGAAGGACGTGCTGGGCGTGGATGCCGACGGCAACGAAGTACGGCTGAAGGACATCTGGCCGAGCGACGCCGAGATCGACGCGGTGGTGAAGGCCGCGGTCAAGCCGGAGCAGTTCCGCAAGGTGTACGAACCCATGTTCGGCATCCGCGACGAGCGCCGCGAGGCCGTCAGCCCGCTGTACCCATGGCGGGCCGCCAGCACCTACATTCGCCGCCCGCCGTACTGGGAAGGCGCGCTGGCCGGCGAACGCACGCTCACCGGCATGCGCCCGCTGGCGGTGTTGCCGGACAACATCACCACCGACCACCTCTCGCCATCCAACGCGATCCTGCCGTCCAGCGCCGCCGGCGAATACCTGGCGAAGATGGGCCTGCCGGAAGAGGACTTCAATTCCTACGCCACCCACCGCGGCGACCACCTGACCGCGCAGCGCGCCACCTTCGCCAACCCCAAGCTGTTCAACGAGATGGTGCGCAACGACGACGGCAGCGTGCGGCAAGGCTCGCTGGCGCGCGTCGAGCCCGAGGGCAAGGTCATGCGCATGTGGGAAGCCATCGAAACCTACATGCAGCGCAAACAGCCGCTCATCATCGTGGCGGGCGCCGACTACGGGCAGGGCTCGTCGCGTGACTGGGCCGCCAAGGGCGTGCGGCTGGCCGGCGTGGAAGCCATCGTTGCCGAGGGCTTCGAGCGCATCCACCGCACCAATCTGGTCGGCATGGGCGTGCTGCCGCTGGAGTTCAAGCCCGGCACCGACCGCAACACGCTGGGCATCGACGGCACCGAGACCTACGACGTCGTCGGCGAGCGCCGGCCGGGCGCCGACCTGACTCTACTGATCCACCGCAGGGACGGCAGCACGGTGGAGGTGCCGGTGACCTGCCGGCTGGATTCGGACGACGACGTGGCGACCTACGAGGCCGGCGGCGTGCTGCAGCGGTTTGCTCAGGATTTCCTTGAAGGCGCCAAGCTGGCGTGAGTGCGACCTTCGGGCGGGGCCATGCCGTAATCCAAGCGCCGTCCATGCGCCTGCATGGACGGCGCGACTACTGAAGGCAGGAGGAGGGCGATTGGCCCGGGCACATGGGTGGAAGCGCGTTTTTCAATGTCGCCGGAGCGGTCAACACCGCCTTCATCCTGCTCAGCCTGGCCGGCGTGGCGGCGCAACTGCGTCTGGTCCGGCGCCGGCGGCGGGGCGGTGCCAGCGGTGGCGCCACCGCGGTGCTGTCGCTCAACCAGTTCACGGTCAGCTTTCTGGCCTATCTGTCTTTCTTCATCTACGGCTACAGCATCGCGCCGTTCAACCACTTCATCGTCTGGCCACGCCTGGGGGCCTCGTTGCTGGTGCTGTTGGTACTGGTGGAAATCTGGCGTGACCGGCGTGGCCGTGCGTCTGCCGTCTGCCTGCTGTTGGCAATCACGATGTTCGCTTGCGCACTGGCCGGCTTGTTCTGGAGCGGGCGCCATGTCGATCAGGGTCGGGTGATCGCCAGTGCCATGATCGTGGCCATCACGGTGCTGCTGGCGCAGGGGTATGCACACCAGATCCTGCTGATCTGGCGTAGCGGCCATACCGGTGCGGTTTCGCTGCGGATGAGCCAACTGATCCTGCTGATGGATCTGTCCACCATTGTCTTTGCCTTCGCCATGGGACTGCGTCTTGGCTGGCCGCTGCTGTTGCTGGCCGTGGTCAGTGGCGGCACCAAGCTGGCCATCCTGTGGCTGTTCCGCTGGCAACACAGTGCGCCTGCCCGCGCCCGCCGCCTGTGTCCGTCCATGCCGCGTTGATCCCTTGTTGCCCCTTTCCTGTCAGGAGTCCCGTTCATGAGCTTCCTTCCCCAACTCCGCATCCCCGCCACCTACATGCGCGGCGGCACGTCGAAAGGCGTGTTCTTCAAGCTCGAAGACCTGCCCGAAGCGGCGCGTGTACCCGGCCCGGCGCGCGATGCGCTGCTGATGCGGGTGATCGGCTCGCCGGATCCCTACAGCAAGCACACCGACGGCATGGGCGGGGCGACGTCGAGTACCAGCAAGTGCGTGATCATCGCCCCGGCATCAAGGCCAGACCACGACGTGGACTACCTGTACGGGCAGGTGTCCATCGACACCGCGTTCGTGGACTGGTCGGGTAACTGCGGCAACCTCAGCACTGCGGTGGGGCCGTTCGCGATTGCCAACGGTTTCATTCCTGCCAAACGCATTCCGCGCGACGGCACCGTCACTGTGCGCGTGTGGCAGGCCAACATCGGCAAGACCATCCTCGTGCATGTGCCGGTCAGCGATGGCCAAGTACAGGAAGCCGGCGACTTCGAGTTGGACGGGGTGACCTTCCCGGCGGCCGAGGTCGTGCTGGAGTTCCTCGATCCTTCCGATGACGGTGAAGGCGAGGGTGGCTCCATGTTCCCTACCGGCAACCTCGTCGATGATCTCGACGTGCCGGGCATCGGCACGTTGAAGGCGACGATGATCACCGCCGGCATCCCCACCGTGTTCGTCAACGCCGCCGACATCGGCTACGACGGCACCGAGCTGCAAGCGGCGATCAACGAGGACAGGGCGGCGTTGGCGAAGCTGGAAGCCATTCGCGTGGCCGGCGCGCTGCGCATGGGGCTGATCCGGGCTCCGGAAGAAGCGCTCAAGCGCCAGCACACGCCGAAGGTAGCGTTCGTCGCGCCGCCGAAGCGATATGTGTCCAGCAGCGGCAAGACCATCGAGGCCGGCGACATCGACCTCAACGTGCGCGCGATGTCGATGGGCAAGCTGCATCACGCGATGATGGGGACTGCGTCGGTCGCCATTGCCACGGCGGCGGCGGCGCCGGGCACGCTGGTCAACCTCGCTGCCGGCGGTGGCACCCGCGAGGCGGTGCGCTTCGGCCACCCGTCCGGCACCTTGCGCGTGGGCGCGGCGGTGGCGCAGGTCGAAGGCCAGTGGGCGGTGACCAAGGCGGTGATGTCGCGCTCGGCGCGGGTGCTGATGGAGGGCGCAGTGCGGGTGCCGGCGGACGTGTTCTGACCTGCCGCCGTGCCGCCGGCATGCCCTCGAAGGCTTGCCGGCGCGCGCACAAGGCGTGTGCGGGCGGCGGCTATACTCGCCGCGTCCGCAGGAGAACGCCATGATCGACAGGAAGTGGAAGCACATGCGCTGGGCCGTCATCACGCTGCTGGCGCTGGCAACGGTGGCCGGCTGCAAGCGCAACGAGAGCGGTCAGCTCCCCGGCGCCAGTGGCGAGGCGATCCAGGCCAAGCAGGAAGAGGTCAAGGGATTCGCGCTGGTGCGCACCTGGCCGGACCAGAAGGGTGGCGAGCTGGCGCTGGCGGTGGAGTTCTCGCGGCCGCTGGTCGGCACGCAGGACTTCGACAAGCTGCTGCGCTTCGAGGAGAAGGTCGGTACCGAGGACAGCAGCTGGTCACTGTCCGACGATGGCAAGACCCTGCGCTACCCCTATGTCGAGGCGGCAAAAGACTACACCCTGGTCGTGTCGGCCGACCTGCTCGCCGCCGATGGCAGCCGCCTCGGCAAGGACGTGCGCCAGCAGGTGTTCACCGGTGAACTGACGCCCGCGGCCGGCTTCGCCTCGCAGGGCAGTGTGCTGCCGGCGCGCGACAGCCGCGGCCTGCCGGTGGTGTCGGTGAACGTGCCCGAGGTGGACGTCGAGTTCCTGCGGGTGACCGAGAAGAATCTGCCGGCATTCTTCAGCCAGTACCAGCGCGGCGGCCGCCGCGGCAGCTGGGAGCTGGACAGCGACTACGGCAACCACACGCCGATCTCGCAGTTGGCCGAGCCGGTCTACGTCAACCGCTTCGTGCTTGGCGGCAAGCCCAACGAGCGGATGCTGACCTACCTGCCGATCCAGGACGTCAAGGAACTGCAGCAGCCGGGCCTGTACTTCGCGGTGATGAAGCGCACCGGCAGTTTCGACAACGAGTACGACACCGCGTTCTTCACCGTCAGCGACATCGGCCTGCACACCCGCGCCTACAAGGACACGCTGTTCGTGCACACCGCCTCGCTGGCCAGCGGTGCGGCGGCCAAGAGGGTGGATCTGCGGGTCGTCGATGCCAAGGGCGAGACCATCCTCAAGGGCCAGACCGACGCCAACGGCAACGCGCTGCTGAACTACACGCTCGACGCCGGGCACGTGCTGGTGGCCGCCAGCGGCAGCGACACCACGATGCTGCCGTTCAACCAGCCGGCGCTGGACCTGAGTGAATTCGCCGTGGCCGGGCGCCAGAACGCATGGTTCGACGTGTTCGCCTGGTCCGGCCGCGACCTGTACCGCCCCGGCGAGACGGTGCGTGTATCGGCGCTGCTGCGCGACAACGACGGCAAGCCGGTCAAGGCACAGCCGGTGTTCCTGCGCCTGAAGCAGCCCGACGGCAAGGTGTTCCGCGAAACCCGGCTGCAACCGGGCGAGCAGGGGTATTTCGCGTTCGAACAGGCCATTCCCGCCGAGGCGCCCACCGGCCGCTGGCAGGTGGAATTCCGCACCGATCCTGCAAGCAAGGAAGCAGTGCAGGGTATGACCCTGCGCATCGAGGAGTTCCTGCCCGAGCGCATGAAGCTGGACCTGGACAGCGCGCAGAAGACGCTCAAGCCCGGCGAGCCGCTGAAACTGCAGGCCGATGCGGCCTACCTGTACGGCGCGCCGGCCGATGGCAACCGCTTCACCGCGCGGCTGGCGGTGGCGGTGGAGCAGCACCCGGTCGAGGCGATGGCCGGGTGGTTCTTCGGCGACCCCACCGTGGAGTTGCCGCGCGAAGCCAATGACGTCATCGATACCGCCCTGCCCAGGGACGGCAAGCTGCGCCAGGACATCGCCCTGCCCGAGGAAACCGGCAAGGGCACGCCGGTGGCGGTGGTAGTGTCCGGCAGCGTCTACGAAACCGGCGGCCGCACCGTCACTCGCACGCTCAAGCGCGTGTTGTGGCCGGCGCCGGCACTGGTCGCGGTGCGCCCGTTGTTTGACGACAAGGACGGCGCCGATGCCAATGCCAACGCGCGCTTCGAGCTGCTGCGCGTGGATGCCGACGGCACGCCGCAGCCGGCCAAGGGGCTGAAGGTCACGCTGGTACGCGAACTGCGCGACTACCACTGGAGCTTCAACGACAACCGCTGGGACTACGACTTCACCCGCCGCTTCGAGAACAGGGAAACCCGCACCCTCGACGCCGGCGAGACGTCGGTGAAGTTCGATTTCCCGGTGGAGTGGGGCGAGTACCGCGTCGATGTGTTCGACCCGGCCACCGGCCTGACCGTGCGCTACCCGTTCCGTGCCGGCTGGAGCTGGAACGACGACAACCGCGGCCTCGACGCGCGCCCGGACAAGGTCAAGCTGGCGCTGGACAAGACCGGCTACAAGGCCGGCGACACGCTCAAGGTGACGCTGACCCCGCCGCACGCCGGGCGCGGCGTGCTGATGGTCGAGAGCGACAAGATGCTTTACGTGCAGGACATCGAGGCCAAGCCCGGCAGCACCTTCGAGATCCCGGTGACGCAGGACTGGGAGCGGCACGACGTCTACGTCACCGCGCTGGTGTTCCGCGGCGGCAGCGCGCCGAGCAGGATCACCCCCGCACGCGCGGTGGGCGTGGCGCACGTGCCGATGGAGCGCGGCAACCGCCGCGTCGAGGTGGGCCTGGTGGCGCCGAAGCAGATGCGTCCCGAGCAACCGATGGCGGTGACCGTCAGCGTGCCGGAACTGGCCGGCAAGCCGGCGCACGTCACCGTCTCGGCGGTCGATGTCGGCATCCTCAACATCACCCGCTTCCCGGTGCCGGATGCACCCGCGCACTTCTTCGCGCAGCGGCGGCTGGGCGTGGATGCCTACGACATCTACGGCCGCGTCATCGAGAGCTTCGAGGGCAACAGCGGCAAGCTCAAGTTCGGCGGCGACATGGCCTTGCAGGCGCTGCCGCAGGCCAAGCGGCCGACCGCGCGGGTGCAGACCGTGGACCTGTTCTCCGGCCCGGTGAAGCTGGACGCCAAGGGCAATGCCCGCATCGAGCTGCCGGTGCCGGATTTCAACGGCACGCTGCGGGTCTCGGCGCTGGTGTATGCGGACGACCGCTACGGCAACCGCGATGTCGAGACGCTGGTGCGCGCGCCGATCCTGGCCGAGGCCAGCATGCCGCGGGTGATGGCGCCGGGCGACCGCAGCACGGTGACGCTGGACGTGCAGAACTTCACCGGCAAGCCCGGCGAGTTCACGGTGCGCGTTGACGGCGAAGGCCCGCTGGCGATCGGTGAATCCAGCCGCAAGGTGCAACTGGCGGCCGATGCCAAGCAGACCCTGAGCTTCCCGCTCAACGCACAGGAGGGCTACACCGTCGCCAAGGTGCGGGTGCGGGTGGACGGCAACGGCTTCAAGGTCGACCGCCGCTACGACCTGCCGGTGCGCGCGGCATGGCCGCAGGTGCTGCGCGCGCAGACCCGCACGCTCGACCCGCTGGCGCCGGTCACGCTGGACAGCGGTTCCGCCAGCGGGCTGATGGCCGGCTCGGTCAACGCACGCATGCTGGTCAGCGCGTTGCCGCCGATCCCGTTCGCCAGCGCCCTGCAGGGCGCGTTGAATTACCCGTACGGCTGCGCCGAGCAGACCACCAGCAAGGGCTATGCCGCGCTGCTGCTGGACGAAACCACGTCGACGATGCTCGGCGCCGACGGGCTGGACGCCAAGGCCCGCCGCGAACGCATGGAAGGCGCGTTCGGGCGGCTGGCCTCGATGCAGGTGGCCAACGGCAACTTCTCGATGTGGGGCAACGACGACTACGTCAACCCGGCGCTGACCCCGTACATCGCCGAGTTCCTGCTCGATGCGAAGGATGCCGGTTTCGCGGTGCCGGACAGCGTGCTGCAGAAGGCATTGAACAGGATCAGCGAGGACCTGCTCAGCGGCGGCAACCAGTTCTACGGGCAGGAACGCCGCGACGCGCTGAAGTTCGCCAACCAGGCGTATTCGGGCTACGTGCTGGCCCGCGTCAACCGCGCCCCGCTGGGTACGCTGCGCGCGCTGTACGACAACGAGCGCGACAAGGCCGTCACCGGGCTGTCGCTGGTGCATCTGGGCATGGCCTTGTCGTTGCAGGGCGACGGCAAGCGCGGGCAGGCCGCCATCGCCGCCGGTTTCGCCAAGGACGGCAGCGACCGCCCGGCGTATTTCGGCGACTACGGCAGCCGCCTGCGCGATGACGCCCTGATGATCGCGCTGCTGCACGAACGCGGCCTGTCCAAGCCCGCCTACGACGCCCGTGCGGTCGCGTTGGGTCGCGAGCTGGACGCACGCCGCAACAGCGGCTGGCTGTGGCTGAGCACGCAGGAGAAGGTGGCGCTGGCGCGGCTGGGCAAGGCGCTGATGGTCGACCAGAAGAAACTGGTATCCGGTGAACTTGCAGTCGGCAATGGCAGCGAAGCCATCGGCGAGCGCAAGGCGTTCGCGCGCGTGTTCGATGCCGCGCAGCTGGCGCAGGGCGTGCGTTTCACCCCGCAGGGGCAGGCGCCGATGTTCGCCAGCCTGGAAGTGGCCG
The DNA here is from genome assembly GCA_900078405.1 of uncultured Stenotrophomonas sp. Lineage (NCBI taxonomy): Bacteria > Pseudomonadati > Pseudomonadota > Gammaproteobacteria > Lysobacterales > Lysobacteraceae > Stenotrophomonas > uncultured Stenotrophomonas sp. Next base: position 282,909 of record FLTS01000001.1, read on the forward strand.
GCATCCCGCGGCAGGCACCGGCGCCGGACAACAGCGTGATCGGCATCGAGCGCGCCTGGTACACCACCGACGGCAAGCCGTGGACGCCGCGCCCGCTGAAGGAAGGCGAGGCGCTGATCGTGCGGCTGAGCGTCACCGCCAACACCACCATGCCCGACGCACTGCTCACCGACCTGCTGCCGGCCGGGCTGGAGATCGAGAACTTCAACCTCGGCGACGCCAAGCAGTGGGCCGACGTGGTGGTGGACGGTATCCGGATCAGCGATCGCTCCGGTGAAGCCGACGCCCGCCACGAGGAGTTCCGCGACGACCGCTACGTGACCGCACTGAACCTGCGCCGTGGTCGCACCGCGCGGGTGTTCTACCTGGTACGCGCGGTCACCCCCGGCACCTACACCGTGCCGCCGCCGCTGGCCGAGGACATGTACCGCCCCGAGCTGCGCGGCGTGGGGCGCTCCAACCCGAGCACGATCACGGTGGTGCAGCCTTGAAGGCGGGAGTGAGTGAAGAGGGGTGAGAAGTGAGAAGCGGCAGAAACAACAGCCGTCATCCCCGCGCAGGCGGGGATCGCTCTGGCTTTTGACGTTCTGGAAGCGTGAAGCAAAAGCGATCCCCGCCTGCGCGGGGATGACGGAAAAAGCGGATGCTTCTGCTTTCTCTCGTTCCTCGCTCCTCTTCACCCGTTCCCTGCCGTTCCTGCGCTGGGGCACGGCAGCGCTGTTGACGCTGCTGCTGGTCCTCGATTTCGCCTTCCCCCCACCGCTGCCGAAATCGCGCGACACCAGCACCCTGGTCGTCGCCCGCGACGGTACCCCGCTGCGCGCCTTCGCCGATGCCGAGGGCGTATGGCGCTACCCGGCCGATGCGGACGCCATTTCCCCGCTGTACCTGCAGGCGCTGCTGACCTATGAAGACCGCTGGTTCTGGCGCCACCCCGGCATCAACCCGTGGGCGCTGTTGCGCGCCGGCAAGCAGATGCTGCTCGAGCGCCGCATCGTCTCCGGCGGTTCCACCCTGACCATGCAGGTGGCGCGCATCCTCGACCCGCACACGCGCACGCCGTGGGGCAAGCTCAAGCAGGTGCTGCGCGCGCTGCAACTGGAAGCGCACCTGGGCAAGGCGCAGATCCTCGACCTGTATCTGGAACGCGCGCCCTACGGCGGGGTCATCGAGGGCGTGGAAGCGGCGAGCTGGGCCTACCTCGGCAAGCCGGCGGCGCGGCTGTCGCACGCCGAAGCCGCGTTGCTGGCGGTGCTGCCGCAATCACCCAGCAGGCTGCGCCCGGACCGCCACCCGGAAGCCGCGCAACACGCGCGCGACAAGGTGTTGGCGCGCATGGCCGAACTCGGCACCTGGTCGGCCGAGGAGGTGGCCGACGCACGCATCGAGCCGGTGGTGACGCGCTCGCTGCGACAACCGCTGCATGCGGCACTGCTGGCGCAGAGGCTGCGCAGCCAACAGCCGCGCGCCGCGCAGATCGAAACCACGCTCGACAGCGGCCTGCAGCGCACGCTGGAGGACCGGGTAGCCGCATATTTCTCGCAACTGCCCGAGCGCACCTCCGCCGCGCTGCTGGTGATGGACAACACCACGCTGGAGGCGCGCGCCTACGTCGGCTCGGTCGCGTTCGGCGATAAGAGGCGGCTGGGCCATGTGGACATGGTGCAGGCGTGGCGCTCGCCGGGGTCCACGCTCAAGCCGTTTCTGTACGGCATGGCGCTGGACGATGGCCTGATCCATTCGGAAAGCCTGCTGGTCGATGCGCCGCAGAGCTTCGGCGGCTACCGCCCGGAAAATTTCGATGCCGCGTTCAATGGCCCAGTGAGCGCGGCCACCGCGTTGCGCTTGTCGCTGAACGTACCGGCGGTGGATCTGCTCGACCGCGTCGGCCCGTCGCGCTTCGCCGCGCGGCTGAACAACGCCGGCATCAAGCTGCGTTTCCCGCATGGCACGCAGCCGAACCTGGCGCTGATCCTCGGTGGCACCGGCGCGCGGCTGGAGGACCTGGTCGGCGCTTTCGCCGCGCTCAACCGCGAGGGCATCGCCGGCCGCGTCCGCTATACCCCGGACGCACCGATGGTCGAACGCCGGCTGGTGTCGCCGGGCGCGGCGTGGGTCGTGCGCGACATCCTCGAGTCGAACCCGCGCCCGGGCTATGGCGCCGGCACTTTCGATACCGGCAGCCGCCCGCCGGTGGCGTGGAAAACCGGCACCAGCTACGGCTACCGCGACGCCTGGGCGATCGGCGGCACCCGCCGCTACACCGTCGGCGTGTGGGTGGGGCGGCCGGACGGCACGCCGCTGCCGGGCCAGTACGGTGCGGTCACCGCATTGCCGCTGATGTTTGAAGTCATCGACAGCCTGCCGCGCCAACCCGGTGACGCCGCTGCGCGCGCGATGCCGGCCAGCGTCGGCGAGGTGGAGGTGTGCTGGCCACTGGGCATCGCCGCCGCGCGGACGCCGCCGGCGATGTGCCAGCGGCGGATGCAGGCGCTGGTGCTGGACGAGGCGGTGCCGCCCATCTTTGCCGAGCGCGAGGCACGGCTGTGGCAATCGGGCCGCGTGCGCTACCGGGTCGATGTGCGTAGCGGCCTGCGCGTATCGGCCGGTTGCGAAGGCCATGCGCCGTTGCAGGAGCGGGAGCTGGCGCGCTGGCCGGCGCTGGCCTCGCCGTGGTTGTCGCAGGCGCAACGGCAGGCGCAGCGCCTGCCGGCGCTGGCGCCGGGGTGCCCACCCGACGAACGCGGCAACGACGGCGTATTGCACGTGGACGGCCTCAATGACCGCGCCACGCTGGCGCGCGCGCCCGGCGCCACGCATGGCCCGCGTCTGCAGTTGCGTGCGCTGGGCAGCGAGGCGGCGGTGGAGTGGCTGCTGGACGGGCGCTGGATTGCACAGACGCAGGGCACGCGTGGCTTCGTGCGCGACTTCGACGAGCCGGGCGAGCATGTGCTCACCGCGCTGGCGGCCGACGGCGCGTGGACGCGGGTGCGCTTCCGCGTGGTGCGCTGAGTTGCCGCGGATCCTGCAGAAGCGCACCTGGGTGCGCTCCTGCGGCTTTATTCCGGCAAATGCGCCAACACGTATTCGGCCGAGGACACCTCGAACTGCCCCGGCTCCTCGACATGCACCGCGCGCACGGTGCCGTTCTCCGCGTACAGCGCGAAGCGGCGGCAGCGCATACCCATGCCCGAGCCACTGGCGTCCATTTCCAGCCCCAGCGCGCGGGTGAAATCGCCATTGCCGTCGGACAGCATCTGCAAACCGTCGGGTACCGCCTGCGTCTTCGCCCACGCCTGCATCACGAACGGGTCGTTCACCGCCATGCAGTACACCTCGATGCCGCGGCCACGGAACTGCTCGAAGTGCTCGACGAAGCCGGGCAGGTGGCGCGCCGAGCAGGTGGGCGTGAACGCGCCGGGCACGGCGAACAGCACCACCTTGCGGCCGTCGAACAATGCATGCGTGTCGATGGTTTCCATGCCCTCGCGGATGCGCTTGAGGGTCACTTCCGGAATGGTGTCGCCGACGTGGATGGTCATGGGGGGCTCCTGGGTCTTGGGGCAGTCTAGTGGTCGGGTGCAAGGGTGGCGTCAACGGCTTGGAAAGACCTCCTTCACGCAGCATCTTCCTGCATGGGGACGAGGCCGGCGCCACGGCCGCTAGAATGGCATTTTCGTACTTGCCGAACATGTGGCGGCCGTCGTTGCGCGGCGGGCGGCCCGACTTTCCCGAAAGGTGTCTGGATGGAATTCAAGGATTACTACGCGACGCTGGGCGTCGAACCCACGGCCGGCGACGCCGAGATCAAGACTGCCTACCGGCGGCTGGCGCGCAAGTACCACCCGGACGTGAGCAAGGAAGCCGGCGCCGAGGAACAGTTCAAGGCGGTCAACGAAGCCTACGAGGCGTTGCGCGACCCGGCCAAGCGCCAGGCCTACGACCAGCTGCGCGCGCGCGGCTACCGGCCGGGCGAGGAGTTCCAGGCGCCGCCCGATTTCGGCGGCGGGCAGGGCTTCGATTTCGAGGAGGTGTTCGGCGGTGGTGGCGCCGGCGGCGGTTTCAGCGACTTCTTCGAGAGCCTGTTCGCGCGCCAGCGTGGCGGCCGTGCGCGGAGCGGTTTCGACGGTTTCGGTGGCAGCGCCGGCCCGCAGCCGCCGCGCGACACCCGCGCCAAGCTGTCGGTGCCGCTGGAAGCGGCCTACGCAGGCGACTCACTGCGCATCAATGTCGATGGCCGCCAACTGGACGTGCGCGTGCCCAAGGGCATCCGCCCGGGGCAGGTGATCCGGCTGGCCGGGCAGGGCAGTGGCGGCGGCAACCTGATGCTGGAAGTGGAATACGCCGCGCACCCGCAATTCGAGGTCGATGGCCGCAACATCCTTTACACCCTGCAGGTGACGCCGTGGCAGGCGGCACTGGGCACCGGCATCAGCGTGCCGACCCTGGGCGGGGCGGTCGAACTGAAGGTGCCGGCCGACTCGGACAGCGGCCGCAAGCTGCGCCTGCGCGGCCGCGGCCTTCGTGACGCAGTGCCGGAATGATCCAGTACCTCGGGTCCCCAGCCTTGCGCCTGCGCGGCCGCGGCCTGCCGGGCAAACCCGATGGCGACCAGATCGTCGAACTGGAGGTCGTCGCGCCGGTGGCGACCAACGAGGCCCAGCAGAAAGCCTACCGCGCGCTGGCCAAGGCTTTCGGCGAGAAGGTGTAGGCCGGGCTACGGCCCCGACGGCGATGGACGTGAAGCGTCGGGGGCGTAGCCCCGACCTGCGGCTTCGTAGGTGCGGGGTTTGCCCCGCACGGGGCTTTCCCGGGAAAGCTTCATGCGGGGCAAGCCCGCATCTACGGAATCGGCCCGTCGGTACGGGTCAGGCGGCAGGCGGTTCGCCGCCCTCGAACACCCGCGCGATCACCTCGGACAGGTCGTCCTCGGAGAACGGTTTGGTGATGTAGGCCTTGGCCCCCTGGCGCATGCCCCACAGGCGGTCGGTGTCCTGGTCCTTGGTGGTCACCAGCACCACCGGGATGTGGGTGGTACTGGCCTCGCGCTTGAGCGTGCGCGTGGCCTGGAAACCGTTGAGGTTGGGCATCACCACGTCCATCAGCACCAGGTCGGGCAGCACCGCCTTGGCGGCCTCCACGCCGGCCGCGCCATCGGTGGCGGTGAAGGTTTCATGCCCCAGTTTTTCGACGATGCGCTGGATGCCCAGCAGTTGCGATGGCGAATCATCGACGATCAGGATGCGTGCCATGCGTCTCCCCAAGAATTCTTCCCCAAGAATCCGGCCAGTGTAGGCTGCCGCCACGGCGGCGTGAAGACGGTTGCGTCACGCTGCGTGCAACCGGGTTCAGTCGATCCTGACCACGGTGCGGCCGAACGACTGCCCGGCCAGCATCGCGGCGAACACGTCCGGCAGCTCGGCCAGCCCGACCTCGCGGGTGCAGATGGTGTCCAGGTGGCGCGGCTTCCAGTCATCACCCAGGTGCCGCCAGACCTCCTCGCGCACGTCGCGTGCGGTGCCGGCCGAGGCCACGCCCAGCAGCGACACGCCGCGGATGATGAATGGCATCACCGTCATGTCCAGCTGCGCGCTGGCGGCCAGCCCGGCCGAGGCGACATTGCCGTAGGGCGCGGTCTGCGCCAGCAGGCTGGTCAGCATCGGCCCGCCGACGTTGTCCAGGCCGCCGCCGAAGCGCGCCGACTCCATCGGCCGGGTGGTGGCCAGTGCCTCGCGGCTCAGCACCTGGCTGGCGCCCAGCGTGGTCAGATAGTCCCCGGCTTCGGCCTTGCCGCTGATCGCATGCACCTCGAAGCCGGCGCGGCTGAAGATGTCCACCGCCAGCGAGCCGACCCCGCCGGTGGCGCCGGTGACCGCCAGCGGGCCGAGGCCGGGTACCTGCCGATTCTCGGTCATGCGCAGCAGCGCCAGCGCCGCGGTGAAGCCGGCGGTGCCCAGTACCATTGCTTCGCGCAGCGACAGCCCGGCCGGCAGCGGGATGACCCACTTCGCTTCCAGCCGCACGTATTGGCTGTAGCCGCCGTCGCGGGTCTCGCTCAGGCCGCAGCCGGTGACCAGCACCGCGTCGCCCTCGCGGAATGCCGGGTCGGCCGAGGCGACCACTTCGCCGGCCACGTCGATGCCGCCCACCAGTGGGAAACGGCGCAGAATCTTGCCCTGGCCGGTGCCAGCCAGCGCATCCTTGTAGTTCACCGACGACCAGCGCGCCCGCACCACCACCTCGCCGGGGCCGAGCTGGTCCAGCGTGATCTGCTCGATGCCGCTGCGGTAGCCGTCGTCGTCGTTGTGGATGCGGAAGGCGGGAAAGGGCGTGGTGGCGGTCATGGCATTGCCTGCGCGGAAGCGGGCCGCTCAAGATAGCCGTTGCGAAACGGCAGGTCTTGCCCCATCTAGTAGAATCGGGATTCGATTGATGGCCGGCTGTCCCGCACCCGGCCCTGACAGATGGAGCATGCATGGCCTGGAACACACCTGGCGGCAATGGCAAAGACGGCCCCGCCGACAACCGGCGCGGCGCGCGCCGGCCACGAGGCGGCAATGGTGGCGGATGGGGCGGCCTGCCCGGCCCGTTGCGCGACCTGTTCGACGGCGGCGTATGGCGCTGGGTGCTGGTGGCGCTGGCGCTGCTGGTGCTGCTCTCCAGCTTCCAGCTGGTCGGCGAACAGCAGCGCGGCGTGGTGCTGCGCTTTGGCCAGTTCTCGCGCATCCTGCAGCCGGGCCCGAATTTCAAGCTGCCATGGCCGATCGAGTCGGTGACCAAGGTCAATGCCACCCAGATCAAGACCTTCAGCAGCAACGTGCCGGTGCTCACCCGCGACGAGAACATCGTCAACGTGGCGCTGAACGTGCAGTACCGGGTGGACGAGCCGCGCCTGTACCTGTTCGGTTCGGTCGATGCCGACCAGGTGCTGGAACAGTCGGCGCAGAGCGCGGTGCGTGAACAGGTGGGCCGTGCCGACCTCAATGCCGTGCTGAACAATCGCGGCCCGCTGGCCTCCGCCGCCGAGCAGCGCCTGCAGGCTTCGCTGGAGGCCTACCGCACCGGCCTGTCGGTCACCGGCCTGACCCTGCCCGACGCCCGTCCGCCGGAGGAAGTGAAACCGGCCTTCGACGAGGTCAACGGTGCCCAGCAGGTCAAGGAACGGCTGATCAACGAGGCTCAGGCCTATGCCGCCAAGGTGGTGCCGGAGGCGCGCGGCCAGGCCTCGCGCACCCGCACCACCGCCGAGGGCTACAAGCAGGCGGTGATCGCCCGCGCCGAGGGTGACGCGAGCCGCTTCAGCCTGCTGCAGGCCGAGTACAGGAACGCGCCGGAGGTCACCCGCAAGCGGTTGTGGCTGGAAACCGTGCAGCAGGTGCTGGCCGAGAACCGCAAGGTCATCGGCGGCGATGGCCGCCAGCTGATCTACGTGCCGATGCCGGCCGACGCCGCCAAATCGGGTGGCAACGCGGCGCAGCCCACGCCCGAAGCGATGGTGCCGGCGCTGCCCGGCATCACCGACAGTATTCGCAATGCGGACCGCTCGGTCTCGCGCTCGGCAACGCGTCAGGAGGCTGGCCGATGAAGAACTCCCTCGTGATCGGCCTGCTGGTCGTGGTGCTGCTGGGCCTGCTGGGCTCGGTCTACGTGGTGCGCGAGGACCAGACCGCGATGGTCCTGAACCTGGGCAAGGTGGTGCGCGCGGACCTCAAGCCCGGCCTGCACTTCAAGGTGCCGCTGGTGGAGACGGTGCGCGTGTTCGACCGCCGCTTCCAGGTGCTGGACACCGCCCCGGCGCGTTACTTCACGGCCGAGCAGAAGGACGTCAGCGTCGATTTCTTCGCCATCGGCCACATCTCCGACGTGCGCGCCTACTACCGCGCCACCGGCGGCGACCCGCGCGTGGCCAATGCCCGGCTGGCGCCGATCATCACCGACTCGCTGCGCAACCAGATCAACTCGCGCACCCTGCAGCAGCTGGTATCCGGCGACCGCAGCGAGTTGATCGCCAACCAGCTCACCGCGATCAACGAGGCGGTGCAGACGCTGGGCATGCAGATCATCGACCTGCGCATCAAGCAGATCGACCTGCCCACCGACAGCCAGGTCATCACCGACGTCTACGAGCGCATGCGCGCCCAGCGCAAGCAGGAAGCGGCCAAGTTGCGCGCCGAGGGCGAGGAGCAGTCGCTGACCATCCGCGCCCAGGCCGACCGCGAGAGCACGGTGCTGGTGGCCGAGGCCGAGCGCGATGCGCAGCAGCTGCGTGGCGAGGGCGATGCGAAGGCCACGGCGATCTACGGCAAGGCCGGCTCGGCCGACCCGGCGTTCTACGCGTTCTATCGGAGTCTGGAGGCCTACCGCGGCTCGATGACCGATGGCAATGGCGTGATCGTGCTCGACAAGGACGACCCGTTCCTGCAGTACCTGAAGAACGACCGCTGAGGCCAGCGGCAGGGGCGCACCCGCTGCGCTCCTGCCCCGGATGCCCGGATGCGTCAGCCGCCACTCCAGCGCTGGACCAGCGCCGAGAGCTGGCCCAGCAACTGCCCCGAGCCGAGGCCGAAGAAAACCGCCGCGGCGATGCCGGCGAGCCAGTTGAACAGCATCAGCACGCCGTCGCGCTCGATCAGCGCCAGTGCGAACAGCAGCAGCTGGAAGCCGAACAGGTAGTTGGTGAAGGGGATCGGCAGCGACAGCAGCACGCCGACCAGTAGCAACAGCGCGCCACCGAACAGGCGTGCCGGCAGCGGGCACACCAGCGCCGGCAGGCGTGGCTTGAGCAGGCGGTCCAGCAGCCGCAGCGGGCGGTCGATCCGGCTCAGGAAGCGCTGCATGGTGCCGCGCTTGGGCCCGCGCCGGGCGATGAAGCCGGGCACCCACGGGCGCGACAGCCCGCACATCATCTGCGCGCCGATCAGCAGCACCAGCGGGCCGCTGACCGCACCGCCGATGCCGGGGATCGGGATGAACGCGGGCAGGATGGCGATGAACAGGAACACGCCGAACGCGCCTTCGCGCAGGCCATGCAGGATCTGCCCCAGCGGCTGGTGCTGCTCCGGGTCGCCGTGCTCGAACATCGCCAGCAGCGTGCGGATACCCTCGTTGCGGTAGCGGCCGGCATCGCCTTGCGGCTCAGTCGACGATGTCATCGGTGTCTTCTTCCGGCAGCCTGCGCAGCAGCAGCTTGTCGATGCGGGCGCCGTCCAGGTCGACGATCTCGATGCGCCAGCCGGCCCAGTCGAAGTATTCGCCGGCGCGCGGGATACGGCCGAAGCTGTGCATGCACATGCCGGCCAGGGTGTAGTAATCGCCTTCCTCGGCGTCGGGCAGCTCGGCGCCTTCCATCAGCTCGCGCAGGTCGTCGACCGGCAGCGAACCATCCACCAGCAGCGAGCCGTCCTCGCGGGTGACCACCAGCGCGTCCTCGTCGGTGTTCTCCACCGCCTGCAGGCGGCCGACCACCGCGCCCATCAGGTCGCTGATCGTCACCAGGCCCTGGATCTCGCCGTATTCGTCCACCACCAGCGCCATCGACTGGTGTTCCTCGCGGAAGATTTCCAGCAGCTTCATCGCATGGGTGGATTCGGAGACGTACAGGGTCTCGCGCAGGGCGGCGAACATCGATGGCCCGATGCCGTCCAGCCCGTGCGTGACCAGCGTCTTCACCTCGAGGATGCCGGCGATGTCCTGGTCGTTGCCGCGGTACACCGGGTAGCGCGAGAACGCGTGCTCGCGCATGGCTTCTAGGTTCTTCGCCGCATCGGCGGTGGTGTCGAGCCAGGCGATGCGGTTGCGCGGGGTCATCAGGCTGTCGGCGGTGCGGTCACCCAGGCGCATGACCCGGTTCATCATGTCGCGCTCGTGGCTGTCGATCACGCCGGCCTCGTGGCTCTCGGCCACCAGCATGCGGATCTCTTCTTCGCTGACCGAGGCCGATTCGCTGCGGCCCAGCCCCAGCAGGCGCAGCATCAACTGGGTGGAGCGCGACAGCAGCCACACGCCGGGTGCGGCGATGCGTGCCAGCCAGCCCATCGGCACCGCGACCACGCCGGCAATATCCTCCGAACGGGTGATTGCCAGTCGTTTTGGCAGTAGTTCGCCGAAGATAAGTGTCAGGTAGGTGATGAATGCCACCGCCAGCACCTTGCCGGTGGCATCGGCATAGGCGAAGCCGGGCGCCACCTGGCGCAGCCACTCGGCGATATGCAGGCCGATGGATTCGCCGCCGTAGACGCCGGTGAGGATGCCGATCAGGGTGATGCCGATCTGCACCGTGGACAGGAAGTTCTCCGGGCGCTCGGACAGCGCCAGCGCGCGCGCGGCACGCTTGCTGGAGGCGGCCATCTGCTTGAGCCGGCTCTTGCGCGAGGTCATGACCGACATCTCGGACATGGCGAAGAAGCCGTTGAGCAGGATCAGGGCGAGGACGATCAGGAACTCAAGCACGGGTCACTCCCCGGGTTGGTGGCGGGGAGGGGAAAGACTGGCGCGGGCGGCAGGTACCGGCAAACGGGGCCTGGCGCGGCGGCGGGGGGTAAGGGTCGTCGTCCATAGGCTGCGCCGCACGGGCGCCGGCGCATCTTAGCAAACCGTCGTGAGGGACCGGTAACCGCCCATTCATGTGGACGGTGAAGGGACGCCGGGAATACCCGAGCGGTCATTCAGCCGTCATAATTCCCCCTTGATGCCGCCCCCTCCGCGACGGCGAACAGGTTCCCCATGTTTTCATTGCAGACGATCTTCGGCTCCGGCAAGCAGTTCTATACCTATCTCGACGAGGCCGCGCAGGCCGCCGCCGACGGCGCCAGGGCGCTGCATACGATGATGCGTGAGGCCGACCGCCAGCCGGCACTGGACGCGTTCAAGCTGGCCCGCCTGCGCGAGCGCGCGGCCTCGGACAAGATCAGCCAGGCGCTGGTGGACAGCTTCATGACCCCGATCGAGCGCGAGGACATCGAAGCGCTGGGCTCGGCGCTGTACAAGATCCCCAAGCAGATCGAGAAGTTCGCCGACCGCTACTCGCTGGCCACCCAGCACCTGGCGCAGATCGACTTCGCCCCGCGCGCGGCGATGCTGGAGCAGGCCGCCGACGTGGTGGTGGAGATGGTCAAGGACCTGCGCCACATGAACATCGACCGCATGACGGCGATGAACGAGAAGCTGCGCGCGCTGGAGAACGAAGCCGACCGGCTGATGCTGGAGCTGTACCGGGAAATCTATTCCGGGCGGCTGGACCACTTGCAGATGTTCCTGCTCAAGGAGTTCTTCGAGATCCTGGAAAAGGCCATCGACCGCTGCCGCGAGGCCGGCGTGGTGGTCTACCAGATCGTGTTGAAGAATTCGTGATCGCCATGATGGGGTTCTCGGGCATTTCCGGCTTCGGCGGCAAGGGCACCGGCTGTGCCGGTACCCGCAGGTCGTACTTCCACATCTCCCGTCCCGCCGCAGGGTGGCGGGCCTGCCCCCTTGACTCAAGGGGGCAATCGCGATGCTGACATTAGTGCTGGTGGTGGTGCTGGCCGCGCTCGTCTTCGAATTCATCAACGGCTTCCACGACACCGCCAACTCCATCGCTACGGTGGTGGCGACCAAGGTGCTCTCGCCCGGTTGGGCGGTGATGCTGGCCGCGGGCATGAACCTGATCGGCGCGCTGACCGGTACCGCGGTGGCGCTGACCATCGCCAACGGCCTGCTCAACGCCGAAGTGGTCGACGTGACCCCGCAGGTGATCCTGTGCGCGCTGCTCGGCGGCATCGTCTGGAACCTGATCACCTGGTGGAAGGGCCTGCCGTCCTCGTCCTCGCATGCGCTGATCGGCGGCCTGTGCGGCGCCGGCCTGGCCGCCGCGCACAACAACTGGGACGCGCTGATCTGGTCGCAGAACCTCGGCAACTGGGCGCAGAACAAGGGCCTGTTGTGGAAGGTGTTCGTGCCGATGTTCACCTCGCCGATCGCCGGTTTCCTGCTCGGCATCGTGGTGATGTGCCTGCTGTGGGCGATCATCGCCGGCATGGCGCGCGCGGGTGGCGTGTTGCGGCGGCTGGCGCGGCCGCGCTGGGTCAATGCCTTCTTCGGCAAGGCGCAGATCGCCTCGGCCGCCTACATGGGGTTCGCCCACGGCCACAACGACGCGCAGAAGACGATGGGCATCATCGCCATGACCCTGATCGGCGCCGAGGCCACCGGTGCGCTGGACGACCTGCCGTCATGGCTGGCGTTCATGCACCCGGACGCGCACGGCGGCGATGGCATCGCCATGTGGATCGTGCTGACCTGCGCGGTGGTGATGGCTGCCGGCACCGCCTCGGGCGGCTGGAAGATCATCAAGACCCTGGGCCACAAAATGGTCAAGCTGCACCCGATCCACGGCTTCGCCGCGGAAACCAGTTCGGCCACGATCCTGACCCTGGCCGCGCACTTCGGCATGCCGGTGTCGACCACTCACAGCATCTCCACCGCGATCATGGGCGTGGGCTTCGCCAAGAACCCCAAGTCGCTGCGCATCGGCGTGATCGAGCGCATCGTCTGGGCATGGATCCTGACCATCCCGGCGGCCGGCGCCTGCGGCTATTTCGCCCTGCGCCTGTTCGAGATGGCCGGCTGGACCTGACCGCCGGCTACGACGACGCATGAAGAAAGGCCCGCCGGAAACGGCGGGCCTTTGCGTTGGGACGGTGGCTGTGACCGGTGGCCGGCGGATTCCTCAGTTGCGCTGGTACATCGCCTGCACGTCGCGGCGGAACGCGGCCTGGCTGTCGGCGCGGCTGTAGAACATGTGCCCGCCGGGGTATTCGCGCACCTGCACCCGCTGCGGGTCCTCGCCCATGCTCGGCATCTGGTCCACGGTCAGGATCGAGCCCATGAACGGACACGACAGGTCGTTCCAGCCGTGTGCGATCAGCACCTGCAGGCGCGGGTCGATGGCCACGGCCTGGCGCAGCTGGGTGACCGCGCCGGCGCGCAGGTCGCCGTTGCGATCCCACAGCCGGTTCACCTCGTAGCTCAGTGCGTTGTAGCGGGCGTCGACCTTCCAGCCGACCACGCGGGTGACGAAATCCACCATCGCGGTGGTGGTCGGGGCAATGATGCTGTCCAGCAGCGGGTCGTTGGCGCGCTGCTCGGGATCGGTGGGGAACGGGTCGAAGGCGGTGACGTTGGAGTCGTAACGGCTGCCCAGCGTGCCCTTGTCGCGGAACACCTCGCGCAGGTAGGCCTGCGTCTCCAGGCGGCCGCCGGCGCGGCGCACGAATACCGGATCCAGCCCGGTCAGTTCGGTGACCCTGCGGATCATCGCCTCGGTCGCCTGCGGGTCGGAGCGGCCCTTCATCAGCGCGGTGGCGTAGTCGCCGCGGGTGTATTCGATCACCTCGCGCATTGCTTCGTCGGTGAGCCGGCCCTGGCGTTCCAGGTGCGCGGCGGCGATCGAGGGCAGGGTTTGCAGCCACGCCATCGGCGAGACGTCGCTGTTGTCTTCCAGCGTCGGGCTCAGGTACGGCGAGACCAGCACCAGCCCGTTCATCGCCACACCCAACCGGGTCTGCAGGTAATGGGTGATGCGCGGGCCGCGGTAGCCGCCGTAGCTTTCGCCGGCCAGGTACTTGCGCGAGGTCAGGCGCTGGTTCTTCAGCAACCAGTCGTAGACCACCCGCGACAGGTATTCGACATCGGCGGTGGGGGTGAAGAACAGCTTCTTCGCTTCGTCGTCGGGGATGCGCGAGCGGCTGAAGCCGGTACCGATCGGGTCGATGAACACCAGGTCGGTGAAATCCAGCCAGGTGCCGGGGTTGTCGTGCAGCGTGGCCGGGGCCGAGGCGCTGTCGCCCTCACTGCCGAAGGCGACCACCTTCGGGCCGATCGCGCCGAGGTTCAGATAGACCGAGGACGCGCCGGGGCCGCCGTTGAGGGCAAAGGTGACCGGCCGGTCCTTGCCGGGCATGGTGTAGGCGGTGAACACCACGTCGCCGATGGTCTTGCCCTGCGTGTCGCGCACCGGCAGCGAGCCGACGGTGGCGGTGTAGTCCAGGGTGCGCCCGTCCAGCCGCATGCTCTGGCGGACCGAGGCATCGGCCGGCAGCGGGGCGGGGGCGGGCGTGGCGGCCTTGCCTTCGCTCTCGGACTTGTCGGCGGCGAAGGCGGTGGGCGCGGCAAGCGCGAGGACGCCGGCGAAGGCGAGGTTGCGTAGCAGGGGCATGGAAGGCACCGGATGAAGGGATGCCCGATGCTAGACCGCGCTCCTGATCGGCCGGATGTGCGTAAAGCCATGTCCCACATGTGCAGGTTCATGGTGCCTCGCTCGATTGCGGGGAAATCAATTCCGCATGCCGTGGATACTCCGCCTCTCGTAGGTGCCGGGCTTGCCCGGCACAGGGTTTGCCGGGAAGGCCCCATGCGGGGCAAACCCCGCATCTACGTAAATCTCGTGCTCGAATGGCCGGGATCAGACTTCCAGCGAAGCCGCGCCAAGAGGTACCCACCGGGGTAGCCATGCCTGCGCCGTCGCCACGGCTGATAGCGGTGAATAGCCGGGGTTAAACCTCCAGGGAGGCGAGATCACCCTTGTTCTCCAGCCACCCCTTTCTATCCGACGCCCGCTTCTTCGCCAGCAGCATGTCCATCAGCGAGCGGGTCTGCTCGTCGTCGTCCACGGTGAGCTGCACCAGCCGGCGGGTATCCGGATGGATGGTGGATTCGCGCAACTGCGCCGGGTTCATCTCGCCCAGCCCCTTGAAGCGGGTGACGCTGACCTGGCCGCGGACCTTCTCGCGCTCGATCTTCTCCAGCAGCGAGCGCTTTTCCTCTTCGTCCAGCGCATAGAACACCTGCTTGCCCACGTCCACACGGAACAGCGGCGGCATCGCCACGAATACGTGGCCGGCATCGACCAGCGCCGGGAAGTGCTTCAGGAACAGCGCCGAGAGCAGGGTGGCGATGTGCAGGCCGTCGGAGTCGGCGTCGGCCAGGATCACGATCTTGCCGTAGCGCAGGCCGGAGATGTCCTCCTTGCCCGGGTCGCAGCCGATGGCGATGGCCAGGTTGTGCACTTCCTCCGAGGCCAGCACGCTGCCGGAGGCCACTTCCCAGGTGTTCAGGATCTTGCCGCGCAACGGCAGGATCGCCTGGAAGTCCTTGTCGCGTGCCTGCTTGGCACTGCCGCCGGCGGAGTCGCCCTCGACCAGGAACAGCTCGGTGCGCGACAGGTCCTGGCTGATGCAGTCGGCCAGCTTGCCGGGCAGCGCCGGGCCCTGGGTGACCTTCTTGCGCACCACCAGCTTCTCGGTCTTCAACCGCGCGCTGGCGCGCTCGATGGCGATCTGGGCGATGCGCTCGCCGATCTCCACGTTCTGGTTCAGCAGCAGGCTGAAGGCATCGTGCGCGGCGCCCTCGACGAAACCGGCGGCTTGGCGCGAGGACAGGCGCTCCTTGGTCTGGCCGGAGAACTGCGGGTCGGTCATCTTCAGCGACAGCACGAACGACACCCGGTCCCATACGTCCTCCGGTGCCAGCTTGACCCCGCGCGGCAGCAGGTTGCGGAAGTCGCAGAACTCGCGCAGCGCCTCGGTCAGGCCGGTGCGCAGGCCGTTGACGTGGGTGCCGTGCTGGGCGGTGGGGATCAGGTTGACGTAGCTTTCCTGCACCAGCTCGCCTTCCGGCAGCCAGGCCACGGCCCAGTCGGCGACTTCGGTTTCCTTCTTCAGGCTGCCGACGAACAGCTCGGCCGGCAGCATCTCGCGCTCGCCCAGCTCGGCCTTCAGGTAATCGCGCAGGCCGTCCTCGTAATGCCAGCTCTCGGTCTCGCCGGTGGCCTCGTCGGTCAGCTTCACCGTCAACCCGGGGCACAGCACCGCCTTGGCGCGCAGCAGGTGGCGCAGCGCGCGCAGGTTGAACTTGGGCGTATCGAAATACTTCGGGTCCGGCCAGAAACGCAGGCGGGTGCCGGTGTTCTTCCTGCCGACATTGCCGACCACTTCCAGCGGGCTGGCGCGGTCGCCATCGCGGAACATGATGCGGTGCTCGTTGCCCTCGCGCTTGATGTGGATCTCAACCAGCGTGGACAGCGCGTTGACCACGCTGACGCCGACGCCGTGCAGGCCGCCGCTGAAGGTGTAGTTGCGGTTGCTGAACTTGCCGCCGGCATGCAGCCGGGTGAGGATCAGCTCGACGCCGGGGATCTTCTCCTCCGGGTGGATGTCCACCGGCATACCGCGGCCGTCGTCGCTGACCTCGCAGCTGCCGTCCTTGAACAGCACGACCTCGACGGTCTTGGCGTGCCCGGCTAGCGCCTCGTCCACCGAGTTGTCGATGACCTCCTGCGCCAGGTGGTTCGGGCGGGTGGTGTCGGTATACATGCCGGGACGGCGTTTGACCGGGTCCAGACCGGAGAGGACTTCGATGTCGGCGGCGTTGTAGCGGGCGTTCATGTATCTCGATGAGGCAGTGCGACGGGCAAGTTTGCGGTTTGCCGGCGGAATTTGCACGCCGGGCATTCAGTGCCGGGAGGGGCGGGCGTGGGTATCCTGCGCCGGTCGAAAGGCATGCTGCCGGCCTCCCGTGCCGGTGCGAACCCTGGAGGATGATGATGAAATCGTCAAAATTGCTGGCCTGGACCGTGGCCGCCGCCGCCGTCGTGGCGGTTCCGCTGGTGATGGCGCAGAGCGCCGCCAACAAGGGCAAGAACGTCGAAGCCGCGCAGGACGCGGCCGCCGACAAGGCGCAGGCCGAGGCCGAGCAGAAGGCCCGGCGCCGTGCCGCTGCCGCCGCGCAGCAAAAGGCCCGGGGCGAACAGCCGGCCCCGCGCGAGGAAGAGGAAGAAGAGGAAGCCCGCAAGCGTCGCTGACGTGGCTTCCCCATGCTTGACGGACGCCCCGGCCCGCGCCGGGGCGTCTTTTTTGTTGCCGTCATCCGTGGCGCAACGCTTCGGGCCAGCGGCGGGCGATGTCAAGAACCGCTTCGGGTGGTCTTTTCATGAAATCGCCGCATCCCGCGCTTGGGTGTTCGCGCGACAACCTTTAAACTAGGGCTTTCCGGGAGGCAAGTGAGCCATGACCCCCCTTATTTTCGTTACCGGCGGCGTGGTGTCCTCGCTTGGCAAGGGCATCGCCGCCGCGTCGCTGGCCTCCATCCTCGAGGCGCGTGGCCTGAAGGTCACGATGATGAAGCTGGACCCGTACATCAACGTCGATCCGGGCACCATGAGTCCCTTCCAGCATGGCGAGGTCTACGTCACCGACGATGGTGCCGAGACCGACCTGGACCTGGGCCACTACGAGCGCTTCGTCCACACCCGGCTGAGCCGCAGGAACTCGGTCACCACCGGGCGCATCTACGAGAACGTGATCCGCAAGGAGCGCCGCGGTGACTATCTCGGCGCGACCGTGCAGGTGATCCCGCATATCACCGACGAGATCCGGCGCTGCATCGACGAGGCCACCCAGGGGTTCGACGTGGCGCTGGTGGAGATCGGCGGCACCGTCGGCGACATCGAATCGCTGCCGTTCCTCGAAGCCATCCGCCAGGTGCGCACCGAGCGCGGCCCGGAGAAGGCGCTGTTCATGCACCTGACGCTGGTGCCGTACATCGGCGCCGCCGGCGAGCTGAAGACCAAGCCGACCCAGCATTCGGTCAAGGAGCTGCGTTCGATCGGCATCCAGCCGGACGTGCTGCTGTGCCGTTCCGAGCAGGGCATTCCCGATTCGGAGCGGCGCAAGATCTCATTGTTCACCAACGTCTCCGAGCGCGCGGTGATCAGCGTGCCTGACGTGGACGTGCTGTACCGGGTGCCGATGGGCCTGCATGCGCAGGGGCTGGACGAGATCGTCGTCAACCAGCTCAAACTCGCCGACAAGGCCGGCCCGGCCGACCTGTCCGAATGGGAGGCGGTGCTGGATGCGGCGCTGCACCCGCTGGACGAGGTCACCATCGCCGTGGTCGGCAAGTACATCGACCACCAGGACGCCTACAAGTCGGTGGGCGAGGCGCTCAAGCACGGTGGCCTGCGCCAGCGCACCCGGGTCAACCTCAGGTGGCTGGAAGCGCAGGAGCTGGAAGGCTCGGACCTGTCCGCGCTGGACGGCGTCGATGGCATCCTCGTGCCGGGTGGCTTCGGCGACCGCGGTTTCGAGGGCAAGGTGCTCACCTCCCGCTATGCCCGCGAGCACAAACTGCCGTATTTCGGCATCTGCTACGGCATGCAGGCGGCGGTGGTGGATCATGCCCGCCACGTGGCCGGGCTGGACGGCGCCAACAGCACCGAGAACGACCGCCAGACACCGCATCCGGTGATCGGCCTGATCACCGAATGGCGCACTGCCAGCGGCGAGGTCGAGAAGCGTGACGAGAAGTCGGATCTCGGCGGCACCATGCGCCTGGGCCTGCAGGAGCAGCGGCTGAAGCCGGGTACGCTGGCGCGTGAACTGTACGGAAAGGACGTGGTGGCCGAGCGCCACCGCCACCGCTACGAGTTCAACAACCGCTACCGCACCCAGCTGGAAGACGCCGGCCTGGTGATCTCCGGCAAGTCGATGGACGACACGCTGGTGGAGGTGGTGGAACTGCCGCGCGACGTGCACCCGTGGTTCCTGGCCTGCCAGGCGCACCCGGAATTCCTGTCCACCCCGCGCGGTGGCCACCCGCTGTTCATCGGTTTCATCCGCGCCGCGCGCGAGAACAAGGCCGGCGGCAAGTTGCTGAAGGAAGCGCGGGCCTGACTCCTCACTGCAGGAGCGACGCCAGTCGCTATCTGCAATGGCACTGGTATTGGCGGTCGCGACTGACGTCGCTCCTACAAAGGTAACGAGAAATGAAGCTCTGTGGATTCGAAGTCGGCCTGAACCGGCCGCTGTTCCTGATCGCTGGCCCGTGCGTGATCGAGTCGATGCAACTGCAGCTCGACGTCGCCGGCCGGCTCAAGGAAATCACCGGAAAGCTGGGGATGAACTTCATCTTCAAGTCCAGCTTCGACAAGGCCAACCGCACCTCCGGCACCAGCTTCCGCGGCCCCGGCATGGAGGAAGGGCTGAAGGTGCTGGCCGAGGTGAAGAAGCAGATCGGCGTGCCGGTGTTGACCGACGTGCATGAATACACGCCGATGGACGAGGTGGCCTCGGTGGTGGACGTGTTGCAGACCCCGGCCTTCCTCGTGCGCCAGACCGATTTCATCAGGAAGGTGTGCTCGGCCGGCAAGCCGGTCAACATCAAGAAGGGCCAGTTCCTGTCGCCGTGGGACATGAAGCCGGTGGTCGAGAAGGCCAAGTCCACCGGCAACAACGACATCATGGTCTGCGAGCGCGGCGCCAGCTTCGGCTACAACAATCTGGTCAGCGACATGCGCTCGCTGGCGGTGATGCGCGAGACCGGCTGCCCGGTGGTGTTCGACGCCACCCACTCGGTGCAGTTGCCGGGCGGGCAGGGCGGCAGCTCCGGCGGCCAGCGCGAGTTCGTGCCGGTGCTGGCACGCGCGGCGGTGGCGGTGGGCGTGGCGGGCCTGTTCGCCGAGACCCATCCGGACCCGTCCAAGGCCCTGTCCGACGGCCCCAACGCGTGGCCGCTGGGCAAGATGGAGGCGCTGCTGGAAACCCTGCTGGAACTGGATGCGGTGACCAGGAAGCACGGTTTCCTGGAGTCCGGCGTCTGAACCCGCATTGGCCCGCATATCGCGGGCCAACGCGTTCCAGTGCCGGCATTTTCAGCCGCAAGCAACGCGCCGCACCTGCCGGTGCATCGTTTAGACTGCGTGGCGGTTTCACATTCCGTTCCCTACGAGTCCATCCCCCCGACCATGACCAATATCGCCAAGATCCACGCCCGTGAAATCCTCGACAGCCGTGGCAACCCCACGCTGGAAGCCGAAGTCACCCTGGCCGATGGCTCGTTGGGCCGCGCCGCGGTGCCCTCGGGTGCTTCGACCGGCACCAAGGAGGCGGTGGAACTGCGTGATGGCGACAAGACCCGCTACCTGGGCAAGGGCGTGCGCGACGCGGTGGCCAACGTCAACGGCGCCATCGCCACTGCGCTGAAGGACTTTGATGCCGCCGACCAGGCCGGGCTGGACCGCCGCCTGATCGACCTCGACGGCACCGAGAACAAGGGCCGCCTCGGCGCCAACGCGCTGCTGGGCGTGTCGATGGCTGCCGCCCATGCCGTGGCCGCGTCGAGGAAGCAGGCACTGTGGCAGTACCTGGTGGGCATGACCGGCGCCACGCCGTCGCTGCCGGTGCCGATGATGAACATCATCAACGGCGGTGCGCACGCCGACAACAACGTCGATTTCCAGGAATTCATGGTGCTGCCGGTCGGCTTCACCTCGTTCGGCGAGTCGCTGCGCGCCGGCACCGAGATCTTCCATTCGCTGAAGTCGGTGCTGAAGGGCCACGGGCTGAGCACGGCGGTTGGCGACGAGGGCGGCTTCGCCCCGGATTTCCGCAGCAATGTTGAAGCGCTGGACACCATCCTCGAAGCCATCGGCAAGGCCGGCTACACCGCCGGCGAAGATGTGCTGCTGGGCCTGGACGTGGCCTCCAGCGAGTTCTACGAGAACGGCAAGTACAACCTGGTCGGCGAGAACAAGCGCCTGACCTCCGAGCAGTTCGTCGATTTCCTCGCCGACTGGAGCGTGCAGTACCCGATCGTCACCATCGAGGACGGCCTGGCCGAGAACGACTGGGCCGGTTGGAAGCTGCTGACCGAGCGCATCGGCGGCAAGGTGCAACTGGTCGGCGATGACCTGTTCGTCACCAACCCGAAGATCTTCGCCGAGGGCATCGAGTCGGGCACCGCCAACGCGATCCTGATCAAGGTAAGGTTTCCGTCAGGGTGCCGATCTGGATCAAGATCAACCAGATCGGCACCCTGACGGAAACCTTCGCTGCTATCGAAATGGCCAAACGCGCCGGCTATACGGCCGTGGTGTCGCATCGTTCGGGCGAAACCGAAGACTCCACCATCGCCGACATCGCGGTGGCCACCAACGCCATGCAGATCAAGACCGGCTCGCTGTGCCGCAGCGATCGGGTGGCCAAATACAACCAGCTGCTGCGCATCGAGGAAGCCCTCGGCGCCAGCGCGCGTTACGCCGGGCGTGACGCGTTCGTCTCGCTCAAGCGCTGACGGCCCATGCGCAACTGGCGCTGGCTGTTGCTGGTGCTGGCGGTACTGCTGGCCGGCCTGCAGTACCGCTTCTGGTTCGGCCCGGGCAATTCGGGCGAGGTGATGATGCTCGAAGCGCAGGTCGCCAACCAGAAGCGTGACAATGAAGGCCTGCAGCAGCGCAACGACGCGCTCGCCGCCGAGGTCAAGGACCTGAAGGAAGGCGAGGCCGCGATCGAGGAACGCGCGCGCAGCGAGCTGGGCATGATCAAGCCCGGCGAAAAGTTCTACCGCGTGGTCGAGGACGCGCCGGTCGCATCGCCGGCGCCGGCCGGCAACGGTGCGCACGGTACCGCGACGACGGAGCCGCTGCCGTGAGCACGCAGGTATGGGCGGTGGTGCCGGCTGCCGGGCGCGGTACCCGCTTCGGCGGGCCGCTGCCCAAGCAGTACCTGTTGGCGGCTGGCGAACCGCTGCTGGCGCACACGCTGGACGCCCTGCTGGCGCATGCGGGCGTGGCCGGGGTGATGGTCGCCATCGCCGAAAACGACGCCGACTGGCCGGGCTGGACCGAGCTTGCCGGCAAGCCGGTACTGACCTGCAGCGGCGGCGCCACCCGCGCCGACTCGGTGCTGGCCGGGCTGCAGGCATTGCCGGACAGCGTGCGCGCCGACGATTTCGTGCTGGTGCACGATGCGGCGCGCCCGAACCTGCCGGCGGCCGACCTGGGACGCCTGCTGGAAGTGGGGCGCACCGATCCGGTAGGCGCGATCCTCGCCGCACCGGTGCGCGACACCCTCAAGCGCGCCGGCGACGATGGTGGCATCGACCGCACCGAGCCGCGCGAGCGCCTGTGGCGTGCATTGACCCCGCAGCTATTCCGCCGCCACCAGTTGACCCGGGCGCTGCTCGATGCGACCAACGCCGGCGTCGCGGTCACCGACGAGGCGATGGCGATGGAGCGGCAGGGTGCGCGCCCGCTGCTGGTCGAAGGCGACGAGTGCAATTTCAAGGTCACCACGCCGGCCGACCTGGCCCGCTTCGAATTCGAGCTGTCGCGCCGCGGCGGCTGATTCCCTGCCCGGTGCGAGAATGCCGGGCCCGACACGACGTACCCGATTGCCATGAATGCATCCGTTCCTTTTCCTCCCGTCCGCATCGGTTCGGGCTACGACGTCCACGTCTTCGGCGAAGGCGACCACGTCATGCTCGGTGGCGTGCGCGTGCCGCACCGTTGCGGCGTGCTGGCGCACAGCGACGGCGACGTGATCCTGCACGCGCTGTGCGACGCGATGCTTGGTGCACTGGCGCTGGGCGACATCGGCCAGCACTTCCCGCCCAGTGAGGCGCGCTGGAAGGGGGCGGACAGCAGCGATTTCGTCCGCCATTGCAACGACCTGCTGCGCGAGCGTGGCTGGCAGGTGGGCAATGCCGACGTCACCGTGATCTGCGAGCGGCCCAAGGTCGGCCCGCATGCACTGGCCATGCGCGAGAAGGTGGCGCAGTTGCTGGGCGTGGAGCTGGATCGGGTCAGCGTCAAGGCCACTACCAGCGAAAAGCTGGGCTTCACCGGTCGCGAGGAAGGCATCGCCGCGCAGGCGGTGGTGCTGCTGGTGGCGGCAGCATGACCGCTCTGCCATTGGCGTTCGGCGCGCCCCTGCTCGATGCCGTCATCCGCAGCGTGCCGGAGGACTTCCAGGTGGACGAACTGCCGGCCTTCGAGGCCAGCGGCGAGGGCGAGCACCTGCTGCTGGAGATCCGCAAGCGCGGCGCGAATACCGTGGCCGTTGCCAAGCGGCTGGCGCAATGGGCCGGCGTGGCGGAAATGGGGGTCAGCTACGCCGGGCAGAAGGACCGCCATGCGGTGACCACGCAGCGCTTCAGCGTGCACCTGCCCAAGCGTGTCGCGCCCGACCTGGCGCTGTTGGAGTCGGATGAAATCCATGTACTCGCCTCGACCTGGCACAACCGCAAGCTGCAACGCGGCGCGCTGGCCGGCAACCGTTTCAGGCTGGTGTTGCGGCAGGTGCAGGGCGAGCGCGAAGCCATCGATGAACGCCTGCGGACGATTGCCGCGCGCGGCCTGCCCAACTGGTTCGGCGAACAGCGTTTCGGCCGCGATGGCGGCAATGTGCCGGCCGCGTTGCAGATGTTCGCCGGTCGTCGCGTGCGCAGGGACCAGCGTTCGATGCTGCTGTCCGCCGCGCGTTCGGCGTTGTTCAACCGGGTGCTGGCCGCGCGGGTGGAGCAGGGCAACTGGGATGCCGCGCTGGAGGGAGAGGTGTGGATGCTGGACGGCAGCCGCTCGGTGTTCGGCCCCGAACCGATGAGCGACGTGCTGGCCGAGCGGCTGGCGCGTTTCGACATCCATCCCAGCGGGCCGTTGTGGGGTGCGGGCGACCTGCGCAGCACCGGCAAGGCATTGGAGCTGGAGCAGGCGGCACTGGCCGACGAGCAGGCACTGGCGTTGCGTACAGGGCTGGAACAGGCCGGGCTGAAACAGGAGCGCCGCGCCCTGCGGCTGCGGCCGGTATTGATGCAGCACGCCTGGTTGCAGGACGACGTGCTGGAGCTGTCCTTCGCGTTGCCGCCCGGTTGTTACGCCACCGCGGTGCTGCACGAACTGGGGCCGGTGCGGGACGCCTCGCACCCGTAACGCGCGCCGAATCCTTTGCAGGAGTCAACTGTCTTTCAGGCAGTCGACTCCTGCAGGGGATTGCCTCATACCGGACCACTTGCGGTCTGATTTGTGAAATCAGGACAAAGGTGATTGAATCTGCGGATTCGTTCCAGTTCTGGGATCAATCCATGCAGGACCTCAACGACCTCTACTACTTCGCGATGGTGGTGGATCACGGTGGTTTCGCCGCCGCCGAGCGGGCACTGGGCATCCCCAAGTCGCGCCTGAGCCGGCGCATCAGTCAACTGGAAACCGAGCTGGGCGTGCGCCTGCTGCAACGCTCGACCCGCCGTTTCGCCGTCACCGATGTGGGCATGAGCGTGCACCGCCACGCCCAGACCATGCTGGCCGAGGCGCAGGCCGCGCGCGAGGTGGTGGATCGTCTCAGTGCCGAGCCGCGCGGGCTGGTGCGGGCCAGCGTGCCGGTATCACTGGCGCAGATGCAGTTGCCCAGGTTGCTGCCGAAGTTCCTGGAGCAATATCCGAAGGTGCGGCTGCAGTTGAACATCAGCAACCGCCGCGTGGACATCATCAACGAGGGCTATGACGTGGCGCTGCGGGTACGTTCGCGGCTGGACGACGACGGCAGCCTGGTGATGCGCAGCTTCGGCCAGGTACAGGAACTGCTGGTCGCCAGCCCGAAATACCTCGATCGCGCCGGTCGCCCGAAGACGCCGGAGGATCTGGCCAACCACGTCACCCTGAGCATCAGCGAGGACGAGGCGCGGCAGCGCTGGGAATTGCATGGCCCCGAGGGCGTGGTCAGCCGCGTGGACCTGCAGCCGCGCGTGGCCGGTTTCGACTTCCCGCTGCTGCAGAGCATGGTCAAGGACGGGTTCGGCATCACCATGCTGCCGGAAACCGTGTGCGCCGAAGCGGTGCGCCACGGCGAACTGGAGGTGGTGCTGCCGGACTGGTCGCTGCCGCAGGGCATCTGCCACGCCGTGTTCGCCTCGCGCCGCGGCCTGCTGCCGGCGGTGCGGGTGTTCATCGACTTCCTCGCCGAACACCTGCCGCCGCAACTGGAAGCCTCGCGGCTGGACTGCGGCGGCGCCTGCGAACGCGCCAAGGAGAAGATCCGCGCCTCGACGATGGGCGCGCTGGCGATCGAGGCCGGTTGAGGCAACCGCTTGAACAAATCCGCGGGCGGCATGCGAGAATGCGCGCCCGTGGCCGATGCGAGCGCATCGGCGCACCACGGGCAGGTGGCCGAGCGGTTTAAGGCACCGGTCTTGAAAACCGGCGAAGGGTCAAACCTTCCGTGGGTTCGAATCCCACCCTGCCCGCCACTCCTACCGCGAGCGCCGCACCGCGCAACCGCCGGCAAGCATGACGACCGAGCCGCCCTGCCACGACGACGAGAAATGGATGCGCCATGCACTGGCGCTGGCCGAGCGCGCGCAACGCGAATTCGACGAAATCCCGGTGGGTGCGGTGCTGGTCGGTGCCGATGGCGCGGTGCTGGGCGAGGGTTGGAACCTCAACATCGCCAACCATGACCCCAGCGCGCACGCCGAGATCGTGGCGTTGCGCGCCGCCGCGCGGCGCCTGGGCAATTACCGGCTGCCGGGCGTCAGCCTGTACGTCACGCTGGAACCCTGCGTCATGTGCATCGGCGCCATGCTGCACGCGCGGCTGGCGCGGGTCGTCTACGGCGCCGCCGATCCCAAGACCGGCGCCTGCGGCAGCGTGTTCGACCTGCTCGGCGATGTCCGCCACAACCATCGCGTGGAGGTCACCGCTGGCGTGCTGGCACAGGAGGCGAGCTTGCGGCTGAGCAACTATTTCCGCGCCAAGCGGGGGCGGCCGTTGCTGCCGCTGGACAGGGGTTGATGCCCTGCTGCCTGCGTGGGTGCTGAGCGCCAACGTATCTGCCGGATCGTTGCCTCATCCCTCAGGGGGTGCGCCATATCCGTGTGGCACGGCAATGGCGTATGGATATCCGCCATGCATGCGGCTGCCTGAATTCCGGTGTACAGTCCAGCCGGCGTTTCGAACCACCATGCCGGAGAGCATGATCTGCGGTGAATTCGAACCCACTCTCGTATCGAAGCCGGCACCAGCACCGTGCCGTCGCATCGGGAGGGACATCATGGAGGACAAGGTTTGTTCACATGGAAGACCATCATTGCCATCGGCGCGGTCCTGACGACACTGTTTGTTGGCTTCGTGTTGTCCGGATACTTCACCTTGCTGTTGTTGAGGCTGGACACGAGCCTGCTCGGCTGGAACACGTACTACCAATACTTTTCCGTCCTCGACCAGCCGCAGGTCGTGCCGTTCGTGGACCGCATCAAGTGGGCTGGCTACTTTGGTTTCGGCTTGCCGTCGCTGGCATTGCTGGGCATGGGTTCATGGCTGGCATTCAAGCCGGACAGGCGCTCGCTGCATGGGGACGCACGCTTCGCCACCGCCGCCGATCTTTCCAGGCACGGGCTGTTCAAGAAGACCGGCAGCGGCATCGTGGTAGGCCGCCACAAGGGCAGGCTGGTGCGATTGAATGGCCAGCAGTTTGCGATCCTGGCCGCGCCGACCCGTTCGGGAAAGGGTGTGGGCGTGGTGATTCCGAACCTGCTGGAGTACGACGAGTCATTGGTGGTGCTGGACATCAAGCAGGAGAATTTCGAGCTGACGAGTGGCTGGCGTGCCAGCCAAGGGCAGGAAATCTATCTGTTCAATCCCTTTGCAGAGGATCGCCGCACGCACCGCTGGAATCCATTGAGCTATGTCTCCACTGATCCTGCGTTCCGCATCTCGGATCTCTTGGGCATCGCCGCGATGCTGTACCCGGATGGTGCCGACGACCAGAAGTTCTGGGTCAGCCAGGCGCGCAATGCGTTCATGGCCTTCACGCTGTACCTGTTCGAAAATGGCGATGACGCGCGCAGTGGCGGTTTCCCCGGCGAATCGGTGGTGCCGACCTTGGGAGCGGTCTATCGACTGTCCACCGGTGACGGCAATGATCTGAAGAAATATCTCAAGAGCCTGTCCGAGCGCCCCTTCCTGAGTGGCAATGCGCGTACCGCATTCGCCAACCTGCTGTCGCAGGCCGATGAAACCTTCGCCTCGATCATGGGTACCTTCAAGGAGCCGCTCAACCCGTGGATCAACCCCGTGCTGGACAAGGCCACCAGCGGCGACGATTTCCTGCTCACCGACGTGCGCAGGAAGAAGATGACCATCTACATCGGCATCCAGCCGAACAAGCTTGCCGAAAGCCGGCTGATCATCAACCTGTTCTTCAGCCAGTTGATCAACCTCAACACGCGCGAGCTGCCGAAGTCCAATCCCGAACTGAAATACCAGTGCCTGCTGTTGATGGACGAATTCACCTCCATCGGCAAGGTGGACATCATCGCATCGGCGGTGTCCTACATGGCCGGCTACAACGTGCGCCTGCTGCCGATCATCCAGAGCATGGCCCAGCTCGACGCCACCTATGGCAAGGACGTCTCGCGCACGATCATCACCAACCATGCATTGCAGATTCTGTATGCGCCACGCGAACAGCAGGATGCCAACGACTATTCGGAGATGTTGGGTTACACCGCCATTCGCCGGAAAAACGTCACCCGCGGCCGCGAAACCAGCCACAGTTACAGCGAGGAGCGGCGCGCGCTGATGTTGCCGCAGGAACTGAAAGCAATGGGGACGGAAAAGGAAGTGTTTCTGTACGAGGGCATCCCGCATCCGGTGAAGTGCGACAAGATTCGTTATTACAAAGATCGCTATTTCACGTCACGGTTGCTTCCCAAGATTGAAGTGCCTGTGCTCAACATATAGGCCCATTGGATTTTTCATGGCAGGGGCGCGCAGCCCCAAACCTTGCAAAGCTCCGAACCCGTTCCTTCCACCATGCAGCATGTGGGGAAGGGGAAGGCGGTATCACGGTGAAACGGAGTTCAAGCCATGCGCATGGCGTAGTTGCGGCTTTCTTCCTGTTGCAGATGTTGCTGTTCCTGCACCATCGCTTGCCGTAGTGCGTGCTGGCTGGCCTGTTCATTGCTATGTTCCAGCAGTGTGTTCATGGCCGTCATCGTGGGAGGCGCCACGCACAGGCTGGCCGGGTTGTCTATCGCGCCTTGCACGCCGAATACCTGGCTTGCATCCCTGCTTAGGACAACGTGGTCAACCTGTTTGCCACCGGTCAGCGTCATGGCGGAGGCAATGGCCCCGGCCATTTGCCGGCTCATCAGGTCGGGGGTGCGGCTGAAGCGTCCTCGTTAATTCGATCCAGTTGGAAGTAGAGTTCCACCCAAGGAGCTCTGCATGAAGAAGTCGCGTTTCACCGAAGAACAGATTGTCTGCATCCTCAAGGAGACCGAGGCGGGAGCCAAGGTTGCCGAGACCTGCCGCAGGCACGGGATCAGCGAGCCGACGTATTACGCTTGGCAGGCCAAGTACGGCGGCATGGAGACCGAGGACGCCTAGCGCCTGAAGGAACTGGAGTCGGAGAACGGCCGGCTCAAGCACCTGCTGGCCGAGGCGCACCTGGATATCGAGGCGCTGAAGAGCGGCTTCGGAGTAAAACGCTAGCCCCGCAACGCAAGCGCGAGGCGGTCCGGTGCATGCTCGAACTCACTTGGCGAGCGAGTGGCGGGCCTGCCGCCTTGCGGGGCTCTCCCGCGACAGCTTCCGCGATCCCCCCGAGCCCACGGCCGCCACCCAAGCGCTGTTGAGCCGGATCATCGAGCTGGCGCAGGTCCAGCGCCGGTTCGGCTACCGTCGCCTGCACGACCTGCTACCGCGAGGCGAATCTGACCGTGCGTCGGTGTCGCAAAGGCAATCGGCCCGGTGGAGAACGCCAGCGGCAGCGGCCGCCAGCCCAGTGCCACCGCCTTTAGTGGATCGACGGCGATCGGTGCCAGCGCGGTGAACCGCTGACGCTCTGCCGGCACTCGATCAGCGCCGGCAGATCGATGGCCGGTTCGGCCTGTGCCGTGGCTGGCAGGGCGGCGAGCAGGCCGAGGGGGAATAAATGCGATTTCATGGCGATGGTGGGTGAATGATGGAGGAGGCGATCACGGTGCGGAGGATTGGTCGGGGGTCGAGACACGCACACCATGCGTGTATGCAATTGCCTGTGGCGGTGCATTGCAGCTTGCGCGGATAAGGAATGTTCCGTTCGGGATGCCATCGGCGAATCGTCCCTGCCATTCCACACAGTCCAGTGATCTTTCTCCGAAAAACGTGCCATATGCCTTGCCGGAGAAGGGTTGGTCATCTCCATCCCGGGCAAAAGTCGGCACCACGGATTTGCCATATATGAGCTGCAGGTTGCTTTCATGCCCGGGGGAGGCATTGCAGGCGGTGAGCAGCATGGCAATCAGCAGTGGAAGCCAAGCGTTCATTGCCGACTTGGCTCAGCGCTCGCCGGCATACGGGTCGGCGATGCCGAGGTCGGCGAGGATCTCGCGTTCCAGCTGTTCCATCGCCTCGGCTTCCCTGTCGTCCTCGTGGTCCCAGCCCAGCAGGTGCAGCACGCCGTGCACGGTCAGGTGTGCATAGTGGGCACCCAGCGGCTTGCCCTGTTCGGCGGCCTCGCGCGCCACCACCGGCGCGCAGATCACCAGGTCGCCCAGCAGCGGGAACTTGACGCCCGCGGGCAGGCCTTCGGGCAGCTCGGCGGGGAAGCTGAGCACGTTGGTGGCGTAATCCTTGCCGCGGTAGTGGTGGTTCAGCGCCCGGCCTTCCTTCGCATCGACCAGGCGGATGGCGAGGTCGGCCTCGCGGATGCGGCCTTTCAATGCTGCCGCCACCCACTTGCGGAAACTCGTTGCCGCCGGCAGCCCGGCGCGGGGCAGGGCATAGCTGACGGCAACGTCCAGTTGCATGGGACCCTTGGTCATTCTTCCGCTCCGGGTTTGACCCGCTGCAGGTCGCGGTGGTCGTAGGCGCTGACGATGCGCGCCACCAGTGGGTGGCGCACCACGTCGCGCGATTCGAAGAAGGTGAAGCTCACGCCCTCCACCCCGCGGAGCACCTCGATGGCGTCGCGCAGGCCGGACTTGACGTGCTTGGGCAGATCGGTCTGGGTGAGGTCGCCGGTGACGACTGCGGTGGAGCCGAAGCCGAGCCGGGTCAGGAACATCTTCATCTGCTCGATGGTGGTGTTCTGCGCCTCGTCGAGGATCACGAAGGCGTCGTTGAGCGTGCGCCCGCGCATGTAGGCCAGCGGCGCGATCTCGATGACGTTCTTCTCCAGCAGCTTGGCCACCTTCTCCACGCCCAGCATCTCGTACAGCGCGTCGTACAGCGGGCGCAGGTAGGGATCGACCTTCTGTGACAGGTCGCCGGGCAGGAAGCCGAGCTTCTCGCCGGCCTCCACCGCCGGTCGCACCAGGATCAGACGCTGTACACGTGATTCGTTCAGCGCCTCCACCGCCATCGCCACGGCGAGGAAGGTCTTGCCGGTGCCGGCCGGGCCGATGCCGAAATTGATGTCGTGGGTGGCGATCTGGTGCAGGTACTTGGACTGGTTGGCGCCGCGCCCGCGCACGGTGCCGCGTTTGACCTTGATCGCCACTTCCTGCGCCTCGTAGGCGTGCCCGGCCACCTGCTCGACATTGGCGCGGTTCAGCCGCAGGTGGATGGCGTGGCTGTCGAACACGACGTCGCCGGCTTCGGCATACAGCGCCTTGAGCAGCTTCTCGGTCTCCGCCGCGGTCTTGCCGGGGCCGCTGACGCGGAACACGTGGCCGCGGTTGGCGATCTCCACGCCCAATGCCAGTTCGATCTGGCGCAGGTGTTCGTCGAACGGGCCGGAAAGGTTGGCCAGGCGTTCGTTGTCGGCCGGTTCCAAGGTGAAATCGTGGTGGGTGGTCGTGGTCATTGCGTCGGGGACGGGGCCGGCCGGAGGCGGCGGGCTGGAGCAGGAAGGAAGGGTAGCGCCGGGGCAGGGCGATCACCAGCGTGGAAGGTTCTCCACAACCGGTGTGGATGTGGCGTGGGTGAAGCTGTGGATATCGTGGCGCAGCCCTTGCGATGCAAGGGGCCGGCGCTGCTGGTCAGAAAATCGCCAGGTCGGGCGCGGCTTTTCCACAGGGTATGTGGATCGAATCCGGACAAAGGTGTGGATAAATGCGCACGACCCCGCAATGGCGGGGTCTGCGCCGGCATGGCGAGAAAATGATCATGCCGAACGCCCGCCGGAAGCGGGCGTGGTGCTTCATTCCGCCGCGACCACGCGCCCGCGCAGCGAGTTGGTCAGCGCTTCGGTGATAACCACGTCGACGAACTGGCCGATCAGGCGCGCGTGGCCGGGGAAGTTCACCGAGCGCATGTTCTCGGTCTTGCCGGTCAGCTCGTTGGCGTCCTTGCGCGAGGGGCCCTCGACCAGCACGGTCTGCACGCTGCCGACCATGTTCTTCGAGATTCCGGCAGCGTATTCGTTGATGTGCGCCTGCAGACGCGACAGCCGCGCGTGCTTTTCGGCCTCGCTGGTGGTGTCCTCCAGGTCGGCGGCCGGCGTGCCGGGGCGGCGCGAATAGATGAACGAGAACGAGGTATCGAAACCCACGTCTTCGATCAGCTTCATGGTCTTCTCGAAGTCGGCGTCGGTCTCGCCGGGGAAGCCGACGATGAAGTCCGAGCTGATCGAGATGTCCGGGCGCACCGCGCGCAGCTTGCGGATCTTCTGTTTGAACTCCAGCGCGGTGTAGCCGCGCTTCATCGCGCTGAGCACGCGGTCGCTGCCGGCCTGCACCGGCAGGTGCAGGTAGTTGGCCAGCTTGGGCACGTCGCGGTAGGCGTCCACCAGCGAGTCGGAGAACTCCAGCGGGTGCGAGGTGGTGAAGCGGATGCGGCCGACGCCGTCGATCTCGGCGATGGTGCGGATCAGCAGGCCCAGGTCCGCGAACTCGCCTTCGCCGTAAGGGCCGCGATAGGCGTTGACGTTCTGCCCGAGCAGGTTGATCTCGCGCACACCCTGCGCGGCCAGTTGTGCGCACTCGACCACCACGTCCTCGAACGGGCGGCTGACCTCGGTGCCGCGGGTGTAGGGCACCACGCAGAAC